>JAQVYB010000094.1 GCA_028708815.1 Kiritimatiellia bacterium
AATCGGGCGCCAACTCGACACGCATCATTGAAAAACCCTTTCAAACCCCGGTTGCGGACGGTAGTTCGCAACAAACAATTTGTCGAAATCATGAACAAAGGTCGCACAACCCAATGACGACTATGATAGTCGGGTATAAAGCGTCCTGAAGTCCGACAAATTGCTAGCGGAAGAAAATCTGATTGCCGATGGTCTCGGTAGTCACATCGCCGCGGTCCAGGACGGCATAGCCGTATTTGATGTCGCCTTCTTCTTCCAGTTCCACGGTATGTTCATCGCCGCGGTCTGTAAGCTGAAAGGATTCGGAGTTTTTCCACTCGGTTCCGCCATCTCTGTAAATCTGTAACCGTTGATCGGTATCACTGATGAAGATGTAGGAAGAGTAGGGGCCGTCGCTGGAGCCTGATCCGGAATCACACCCGGCAAAGAGGCCTACCGCCAAAACACCCAAAAACAGCATATAAAAACATGTGCGAATCATTTTCCGTCTCCTTGTGATGCTTGTTGGAACTTATTTCCAAAGCACTGGAATTTTAGCCCATGTCGCGGGGGGGTGTCCAGTCATCCACTTGATTTTTTCCCGCAGGAATCCGTGGGATTATCTGTTTGCCAACAGGAAGGAAAAAGCCTATTTATAGAATATTCCAAGGGAGAATGGCTATGGCAGAAGAACCGTCGGTTGAGTTGTCTGGAGAATTTCAGGAAGGCGATATCATCTTTGATTGTCCGGAGTGTGGAAAAAGCTTGGCTATTGATCCACGCGGCATCGGTTTGATGATCACCTGCCCGGATTGTGAATCACGCATTCAGGTGCCTTTCCCGGAAGAGGATGAGGCCGCCTTGGCAGAGGCCATTGAACAGGCGCCGTCCTCGATGGACTATGCCGAAGCGTTGGCGGCCTCGCAGCAGAAGGTGCGCGATCAGATGCTGGCTCTTGAGGCTGTCAGCAAGCGTCGTGACTATCTCGAGAAGTTGCGTGTGGAAAACCTGGAATGTCTGAAAACCATCAAGCAGGAAATGGTGGTCATCCAATCCGCTTTGGATCGCGTCAGCACGGCGATTCAGGATAACCAATAGCGTCTTTTACGGGCATGTTTCGGGGGAGATGGGTGGGGGTTTCCGGACCGAGCCGCTGAAGTGGTTGCCTGACTAGGATTCGAACCTAGGCTAAGCGGTCCAGAGCCGCTTGTGCTACCATTACACCATCAGGCAGTCGCTCTTTCATGAAGAAAGAGTCGGTAATGTACCTCTTTTTCATCGCAAGTCAAGATGGGGAAAAAAGAATTCCGCCGTTTTTGATGCGTTTTCGAGGAGGGGGTGGAATCACTCGGTTTTGAATGCGCTCTGCGCTGATTTCAGAAGAAGACGTGTATCGAAGCCTCCGGAGCGGAGCAGGGCGGTATGAGGTTGGAGTCGATTTCGGTGCCATCGAGCAGGATGCGTTTTTCTTCCGGGGCTTCCGCGCGCTGGAAGCGGAGGTGATAGACGCAGCCGCGAAAGCGGCGGGTGACTTCATACTCCTTCCAGAAAGTGGGCACTTTCGGGAGGATGCGGAGTCCGTCGAATTCGGCTTTGACGCCGAGCATTTCATCGAATCCGGCACGCAGAAGCCAGGCCGGATTGCCGGTGAACCAAGTGAAAAAATTCTGGCCGTAGCGTTGATGGGTTGGTCCGCAGTAGTAGTTGCCCATGCAGTAGGGTTCGCTGGTGCGGCGTGCATCGAAGTTGGCGGGATTGGTGGGGAGAAGGCGTGCAAAGGTGTCGCCGGCTTCATCGTAGTGTCCGGACGCGAGATCGGCGAAGAGTTGGAAGGTCACGGCGTGTTGGTAGATGGAGCCGTTTTCAAAGGTTCCTGGTTCGAGTTTGGCAATGCGCCCGACTTCGGAGGCTTCATGAACGTATGGCGGTGCCAGCAGGGCCGGTCCGAGATCGGTGTCGAGGTGTTTTTTTACGGAGGCTTGGATGTGGCGGGTTTGTTCCTCGGTCGCGAGGCCGGTGAAGATGGCCCAGGTTTGTGCGTTGAGATGGATGATGCCTTCCGTGTTTTTGTGCGAGCCGATGGGCTTGCCGGAGCCGGTGTACCCATAGAGATACCACTTGCCGTCCCAAGCGTGCGAATGCAGCGCCTCGCGAAGAAGGATGGAGCGTTCGCGCAGGATGTCGGCCTTCTCTTTTTGTCCGACGTGGGCATACAGCGTAACCATCAGGTTCTGGGCGTGAAAAAGGGCCATGGTCAACCAGGCGGAGACCGCATCGCCGGATTTGCTTATGCCTTCAAGGGCGTCATTCCAGTCGCCATCGCCGGTCTTGCAGAGGCCGAATTGACCACGGGTGTGAAAAAGGAGCTCAAGGGCCTTCCAGACGTGGGCCTCCACGGATTCGGGGGTGTCTCCATCGAGGTAGGGGATGGTTTCGTTGAGGATGGCGGTGTCGCCGGTTTCCTGAATATAGGCGAGGAGGGTCATGGGAATCCAGGTGCCGGAATCCATGAAGCGGCGCAGGTCGGATTGATCATTGACCGGCGGATAATTGCGCGGGCAGGAGCCGTCGCGCTGCATGTGGGCCAGGGTACGAAGAAACTGGGTACGTGCTTTTTCGGGCTCGATCAAGAGGTAGCCCCAGGTGTCCTGCAGGGTGTCGCGGTAACCGATGTAGCCGGAGCGCACAAATCGGAATGTGAGAAAGAGCTGGTTTTTCAGCCAGGTATTGAGGAATAGCTGCATGTTTGGATCGGGTATGCGGCAGGAGGGATAGTTGAGGAGGTCCTTCCAGAAGCGGGTGATCTGATCCCGTTCGGAGGCGAAGGCATCATGGCTCGTATATTTTGATGTGAGCGCCCGGCATCGCTCGGCGTTTTCATCGGCTGCGGCAAGGATATCGAGGTGGGCGGTTGCCTTGGAGGGCAGGTTGATTTCTGTGGTGATGGCACACTGTTTGAAGCGGAAGCTGCGTCCGTCCCGGTGCGGGACGACGTCATCGGTGCAGGCGACGCGGGTGGCTTGCGGCGACCAGAAGAGCCCGGCCAGAGGGATGGGAAGCTCTGCATTGCGGGTTTCCGCGAAAAGGCCTTTGTCGAGGGCTTGAACGGTCAACTCTTTTCCTGGTGTGGAGAGATAGGGGATGCCTTCTTCGGCGGTGTGGATGCCGAACTTGGAGAAGGTCCAGACCTGGCGCGTGGTGACGCGGAGCTTTTTGGGTGTGGTGGTGTGATTGGCCAGAGAAATCATCCAGCATTCCGCGCTGTCGTCCTGCGGCACAAAGAGGGTCATGGATACGGTGATGTCGCGATGGGTTGCTTCGATTACGGTGGATCCGGGACGATGGGTGCAGCGCAGGGGGGTCGCGTCGTCAAAGGCATTCCAGGTTTCGCCGGTCTCGATGTCTTCTATCAGGACGAGGCGGCCATCCTGAAAATCACGCGGAAGATAATCAATGGGATGTTCATATTTGGTGATGCGCAGGAGGGTGGTTTTGTACCAGGTGAAACCGAGTCCGTCGTTTGAAACGACGGCCCCGAAGCGGTCGTTGCACAAGTAATTCAACCAGGGACGCGGTGTGTTTCGGTCGGTGATTTCGTAGGCGGCGCCGTCTTCGATGAAGCGTCCGAATGTTCGGGTGGAGTCCATATAGGCGTCGTCGGAGCACCAGTAGGGCGCGGTGTCGCAATCGTAAGTTGGGCGATTCCGGTTTGTCATGATGCACTCCTCGCAGGGTCTTTAGTAGGGTTTGTATGTGGATGGTGTAGACCGAATTGCGACAGAAGAAAAACCTTTTCTAAAAAGATTAAACAAAAAACACGTTCCATTCTATATTGGTTACTCCATGAAACGTATATTGAAAGGGCATATTATGCATAGAAATGGGACCGGACCCACGCGGGGTGTGCTGCTGTTGTTATCGGTTGGTATCTTGCTGTTTGCCTCTGCGGTATCGCACGGGGATACAACGGATTCGGCTTCCGGCGAAATATACATTCGCGGGGAGGTTTCCGGGACGTATCAGGACACCTGGAGCAGCGACAATGTGTATCAGACTCTTAAGGAAATAAAGGTTTCGAATCGAACACTGGCGGATCATCGCTGGACCTTTTATGTGACAGGTGGTGATACGGTAACGTTCGGTGTGGAGGCTCACCGGATAGATGATGGAGATCACGAGGATTTCATATTTTCGTATTCAACAGACGGATCCTCTTTTACAGACATGCTCACGGTGAGCAATCCGACCGATACGGGCGTTGCGCAAACCTACACCCTGCCATCGGATACGCGCGGTATTGTGTTTATCGCTGTTCGAGATTCAGATCAGGTGACTAGGAATCGGAAAAATTTTGAGGAGTTGTATGTGGATTATATGTATATCCATTGTACGGGAGAAGCACCCGTTCCGGACGACAATCTGTTGCTGAATCCGGGTTTCGAGGAAGGGACGGAATACTGGTACGGATATGACGGCGTGAGTCTGGAATCGACCACCGAGGCCATACGCAGCGGTACCAATGCGCTGCTGGTTTCGAATCGGACTTACTATTGGCAGGGGCCGATTCATGATCTCTATAATACGATGGCGAAGGGAAACAGCTATTCAAATAGCGTGTGGGTGAAGTTGAAAAATGCAACAGAAGGGTCGTTTACGCTCACCATTAAGAGCACGGTGGACGGGGTGGATGCTTATGCGCATATCTGTGAAACCAATGTGAACGGAACCGACTGGGTTCAGTTATACGGTTTATACACGAATGAGTATGATGGTGAGCTGAATGGGCTGAATATCTATATCGAAACCGGCCCCCTGCAGACCTTTGAATATTACGTGGATGATGCGGTGGTGGAGGGCAGCGGCGATTGGGAGAACGAGGCCGATGCGCGTATCGAACAAATACGCAAGAGTGATCTGCATGTGGTGGTTGTGGATGGTCTGGGCAATCCGGTGGAGAGCGCGACGGTGGAGGTGATGCAGAAAAATCATGCGTTTGCCTTTGGCTCGGCGATGAGCCACTACGTGCTGGATACGCCGGAGTATGCTTCCTTTTTTACCAACCATTTTGAATGGGCGGTTTTTGAGAATGAAACGAAATGGAGTGAAATTGAACCCACGGAAGGCGCTCGCTCTTTTGAGCGTCCGGATGCCATGGCGCAGTTTTGTCGGGACAACGGCATTCGGATGCGCGGGCATTGCGTATACTGGGAGGTGCAGAATTACATACAGGAATGGGTGCAGGATAAGGCCGGTTCGCCGGACGAACTCTATGCGGCCATGTCGAATCATGTTGCATCGGTGGTGGCAAACTACAGCAGCGACTTTGAGCATTGGGATGTGAACAACGAAATGCTGCACGGCACGTTTTATTCCAACATCTTCGGCAATACCGTGCGCAAGTGGATGTTTGACGAAGTCCGAAAATGGGACCCGGACGTGAAGATGTTTGTGAACGATTACGGGGTGGTATCGTTTTCGGATACGGACAACTATGTTGCGCAGATTCAGGGGCTGATCGATGACGGAGCGGATATTGGTGGTGTTGGGGCGCAGTGTCATATGTGGGAGTTGAATCCCTATTGGATGCTGAGCCGTCTGGATCAACTCGGTTCGCTTGGGTTGCCGATATGGTGTTCGGAATTCGACATTGCCAATGTGGATGACGTGGTGCGGGCCAGGCAATTGGAAATATTTTATAAGGCGGCGTTCAGCCATCCGGCGGTGGAGGGTATCCTTATGTGGGGATTCTGGGCGAGCAATCATTGGCGCGGTGCGGATGCGGCGATTGTGAATGGTGACTGGACGCTGAATGCGGCCGGACGGAAGTATGAGGACTTGCTGGATGATTGGACCACCCGGACGAACGGAACGACGGATTCGGCGGGTACTTATGCGGTAAGTGGATTTCACGGCGGCTACGAAATTTCCATTCGCCTGGCCGGGGAAGAGGTGGCGGTACGGGAGTTGACGCTTTCGTCGGATGAGGCGACGCATGTGTGCGTGATCACCTTGAGCGCAGCGGATAGCGATGGAGATGGCATGCCGGATGAATGGGAAGACCTCTATGGACTGAACGCCGACGGATCGGATGCGGACCAGGATGCGGATGGGGATGGGGTAAGCAATCTGGAAGAATACATTGCGCTGACCAGCCCGACGGATGACGAGTCGTTCCCGACTCTGCTTGGCGGGGTTAACGAGAGCAACGAAGCGGTGTTTGAATTCTATACACACAGCGCCCGGGTATATGATCTCTTTTACAAGCAGCGTTTGAATGAGACGTTATGGGTGCCGGTATACACCAACCTGCCCGGGACGGATGCCGTTATGTCCATTACGAACCAGGCGGACGATGTCTCGGGATTCTGGCGGTTGCTGATCCGAAATCCGTGATTTGCTTCTTTTTGGTTCGTTCTGATTGTTAAGAGAGAACTTGCTTTTCCCGCCCGCTGTGGTTTTCTATTCCGCGTCATGAATTTTTCGCGGGGATCAGGAACCAGGTGTAGAAAGGCAAGAGCATTTATGGGCATATCCATACGGGGATCACGATGGCTGACGGCTTGTTTGTTCCTGCTTGTTTTTCCGTGGACGGAGGAGTCGGCTCAAGCAGGTGAAGCGTTGCGGATTATGGTAAGCCTTCCGCCGCAGAAGGAAGTGGTGGAGCGTATTGCCGGGCCTGATGCAGAGATTACAGTACTGCTTCCGCCGGGTAAGAGCCCGGAAACCTATTCACCCGCCCCGTCGCAAATACGGCAACTGGCCGAAGCGGATGTCTATTTTTCCATTGGGGTTCCTTTTGAAAAAATGCTCCTGCACAATGTGAGCGAAACGCATCCGAATCTGGTGGTGGCCGATCTGAGCAGGGGCATCGCCCGGCGTTGGCTTGAGGAAAGACATGATCATGGCGAGGCCGGCGAATCCGTGCAGGACGATCCGCACGCGGGGGGGGAGCCGGATCCGCATGTGTGGTTGGCGCCGCTGCTGCTGGCGCATATGGGGGAACAGGCGGCGGTGACGCTGTTTGCCCGCGACCCGAACCGTTCCCCGGATTATCAGCGCGCGGCGGTGGCCTTTCGTCAGGAGATGGAGGATCTGGACGCCGAGTTGAAAGCGATGTTGGCGCCGTTTTCCGGCCGGACGGTTTTTGTTTATCATCCGGCCTTCGGCTATTTTACGGATGCCTATGGTCTGAAGCAGGAAGCGATTGAACAGGGGGGCAGCAGCCCGACCCCGAGGCAGATGGCCCGTCTGATTGCATCGGCCCGAGCGGATGATGTGCGCGTGATTTTTGTTCAGCCGGAGTTTGATCAGAAAAAGGCAGGCCTGATTGCGGAAGCCATCGAAGGGCGTGTGGTGTCCCTGAATCCGCTGGAGGAGCAGGTCACCGAAAATTTGAGGCGGATCGGTGTTTCCATTCAGGAGGCTTTGCAGTGAGGCCTGACATGAATGCGGTCATTGAGTTTGAGCATGTTTTCTTTGCATATCCGGGTACATGCGCGGTGCTTGAGGATGTGACCTTCTCCATTCGGGAGAAGGATCTGGCTGCCATGATCGGACCCAATGGCGGCGGAAAGACCACGTTGCTTTATCTCATGCTGGGCCTCCTGCACCCGACCTCAGGATGCGTCCGGGTACTGGGGGGGGATCCCTCCGAGGTACGCCCACGCATCGGCTACATGCCGCAATATACCGAGTATGACCCGCAATTTCCGGTGGATGTGATGGATGTGGTGGCGATGGGGCGTTTACGTCGGGGGTGGGGATGGTTTACGCGGAAAGACCGTGAGGCTTGCCGTGCCGCGCTGGGCGAGCTGGGTATTGAATCGCTGGCAAAAAAACCGTTCAGCATGTTGTCGGGCGGGCAGCGTCAGCGGGTGTTGATTGCCCGGGCGCTATGCGGTGAGCCGGAACTGTTGCTGTTGGATGAGCCGACCGCCAATGTGGACCCGAGGGCGCAGGATCAATTTTACGAGGTGTTGGATTTGTTGAAAAACCGCATGGCGATCGTGGTGGTTTCCCATGACCTGGGTCTGGTTTCAAATCGTATTGAGCGGGTGATCTGTGTGAATCGGGTGGTCCACCTTCATCCGGTGAGCGAGCTGGGTGGAGCGGTGATCGATGAGTTGTACGGCAGTAAAATGAATTTAGTCCGGCACGATCATTGCTGTTCGGAGCGGGAGCGGCACCATGTTTGAGTATTTTCAGTTAATGCAGGAACCGGGCATGGCCTTTTTAAGAAATGCGCTGCTGGTGGGTTTGATGGGCTCGGTGGCGTTCGGGATAACGGGGACGTTTGTGGTGGTTAAGAAGATCAGCTATTCGGCGGGTGCCATTTCTCATGGGATGCTGGCCGGGATCGGGGCGGCACTGTTTATGCAGTCGCGGGGTCTGGCCTGGGCCGGGCCGTTGCTGGGAGCGGGCGTTTCAGCCATGGCCGCGGCGCTGCTGATAGGCGCCATTCATCAACTGTCGGATCAGCGCGAGGATACGGCGATTGGCATGGTTTGGGCGGTCGGTATGGCGGTGGGCCTTCTTTTTATTGCGCGCACCAACGGATATGTGGATCCGATGAGTTATCTCTTCGGCAACATTCTGCTGGTATCCCGTGCGGATGTATGGCGCGTGGCGGGATTGAGTGCGGGGCTTATCCTGACGGCGGTGTTGTTTTACCGCAAACTGCTGGCCGTGTGTTTTGATCGGCGTTATGCCGAGATTCGCGGCATCTCGGTGACGGGTTATTATTATCTGCTGCTGCTCATGACGGCGGCAACCACGGCGCTGCTGGTGCACGTGGTGGGCATTGTGATGGTGATTGCACTGCTGACATTGCCCGTTGCGGCGGCCGGACTGTTTGCCCGGAAGTTGTGGATGATGATGGTGCTTTCCATCTTGTTTTGTCTGGTGGCGAATGTGATTGGCCTGGTGGTGAGTTTTCAGGCGGACCTTCCCAGCGGGCCGGTGATCATCCTGGTGGCGGCGGTGCTTTTTCTGTTGGCGGGGTTTGCCCGGGGTCTGCGGCGTCTCTTCCGATCCGCTGCGAAGGCGTAGGAAGCCGGTGCAGGTGTTGTGCTGCACCTCTCGTTTTCTGCGGCTGGTTTACGGGGTCACCCGGATCTTGTAGTATTGTCGGGACAACGCCTCCACCGAGGTCGTATAGGTGTTCATTGGCGGCGTGGCCGGTAGGCCCGCTTCGCGATAGACGAAGCCTTCATCCAGTCCGTCTGCGCTCAAAACAGCGTAGTACCGGTTGGTGGCAGAGGGCCAGCTGATGACGAGGGCGTCATTTCCGTCGGAGGCCATACCACCGGAAACATCCAGGACGGATTCGGCGGTGACGGGTTCGGTTCCGGCGATGTATTCCTGCCGGTTGTTGTGTCCGTCATGGTCCGGATCGGCCTGCGGGTCAAAGGATTCTTCTTCGCCTGGAAACCAAGTGGCGACCCAGGAATCATCCACCAGATCGCCGTTGGCATCCTGAACCACGCCGGTCAGAAAATAGGCGTTGCTGATCAGATTGTAATACCCTTCATAAAGCACTTCGCCTTCGCCGTCCTCCGCAATTTTCAGGCACTTGTAAAGACCGTCTTCAAACTTGTTGATATGGAACCAGTTGATCATATGAATGTTTCGGAAAGAGTCCCGGATGCCGGCATGGGCCGGGGAGCTGCTGCTGCTTTCCGACAGGGAATACAGTTGCCGATACCAGTCATTCTTCCATTGGATATTGTCTGCGAGGTTGGTAACGGTGCTGCTTACGCGGCGGAAGGCATCCAGGTAGAGTACATTGGGTTGCTCGCCTGCGTTTCCGGTAAACAGCTCTATTTTAACCACCCGGATATTGGTCCAGCAGAAGTCGTCGCCGGCGTGGAATTCGCCGAAGGGAAACACAATGTCCTGCCAGTTGGTATTGGCAACCTTGGCATCAATCCAGGCGTCGTTGTGGTTGGTTGGCGAGTAATCATTATCCAGGGTAAGTTTGAATTTGGGTTCCACGCAATTCTCCGCCAGATCCTGTCTGGACTGAATGGCAATGGCATCGCTGGCCGACCAATCCTGGTGCGGAACAGGCATGGACGCCCCGTTTCCACCGACATACCATTGTTGCGCGTTGGTTATGGTCCCCGAGATTTGAAGGCTGAAGCTTCCTTCAACAGCGTCTGTGGATTGGGTCCAATCTGTTTCACCCCAGGGTTGAATTTCGGAGCCGGCCAACCACCAGTCCTGTTCGTTGAGATTCGAGACGGTGCCGATTTCCAGCGCCTTGAGATATAACGGCGAAGGATCCTCTCCTGGAGTGGCGCTCAGCATTTCCAGCACGACGGCGGAGATATTCGTCCATTCAATGGTGTCATTCCCCGTCATTTCCGCGAATGGGAACCGCAGGTTCAGATAATTCGTATTGACCACGACCTGGTTGAGTACACATGTATGGTTGTTTCCGTCACGGATCGCAATCTGAAGCAAGGGGTTCGCATGAATGGAATCTCCGCTTCGCGCGTAAACGGCGAGACATTGAGCGTCCGTCCAATCGCGCTGCTCGGGGGCTACGGAAAATCCGTTTCCACCAATGTAATAATTGGCGTTGGAGTCGGCTCCCTGCAGGAGGAGAGCGTGGTCGGGATAGCCGGAGAGGGGGTCGTTGACCAGTTCCCAGGAGTGCCACCCGCCTTCCGTGTCTGATTCGTCCGCCCAGGGAATACAGTTGGTTCCCTGCGGCCACCAATCCTGATCGGGATACGGTTCGGGAATCAGGTTCACCAAATTCCAGTGGTCGATATATACGGGAGAAGGGGGTTCTGCATCGGTTGCGGACATGTTTTCGATGACCAGCGCGGTGATGTTGGACCACTGAAATCCAGGGGTGACGCTCATCTTTTCGAAGGGTATGCGCAGGGGGTAATACGTATTTCCGGAAACAGTGTTTTGTATGGAGGCGGTGTAGTTTGTATCGGATGTAACACTGCGGATGGTGAAGGACAGTATCGGGGATGCATTGCTGTCGTCCGTTCGTTTTATCCAGCACTCCATGCCGTCGAATGCACTCCAGTCGGTTGGCGTGGTGTGATCCACATCGGCGAGCTCAAAGCGTTTGACATACAGATTTTCGGCGGGTGTGCCGGGGTTGTCGTTAAGCAGGTGGAACTTGACTTGCTGGATATTGGTCCACTGGAAGCCGCTGTCCGTTTGCATGCTGCTCTTGGTAACGAGAGACCAGGCGTATTCCGGTGTGGCGGCCACGACGGATACGGCGGACGTATGGGCTGCGCCGTCCAGCAGTTCTACACGCAGGGACGGTTTCGCAAGGGTATCATTTGTTCCTCGGCGCATGAGCAGGGCAAGGTGGGAGCCGCCGCTCCAGTCGCGGTCTGCTGTACGGGTCGAGAAGCTGTTTCCTCCGAGATAGGAGTTGGTGTTGTCCTCGGAGCTCATGAGGAGCGAAAGGTCGGGGCAGGAGAGGTTGGGCGCGGGATCGTTGGTGAGTTTCCACGAGAAGGCGCCTCCGGTGGCACCCCACGGGGTGTCCCAGGATTGGTCTGTGGTGGGTGCCGCGTCGAATTCGGCCAGACAGAAGTTGTCAATCAGAAGGTCGTCGGGTTGAGCTTCAGTGGTTGCGGAGTTGAAGGAGAGAATCATGGATGTAACGCGCTGCCAGTCCTGGCCGTCGGGAGATAGGGCCATGTTTTCAAACGGTATGCGGACGAGCGTATATTCGGCCTCATCAATCCAGGGGATATACTGATCGGCATAGTATGTGTCACTGTTCGGATCAATACTGCGTATGCGGATGGAAAGTTCGGGAGGAATGTCGCGGGCGCAGGTGGTGTCCCGTTTGATCCAGAGTTGCATGCCGTCATACGAGCTCCAGTTTGTGATGGAATATTCATGTCGTCCGGTTCCGCCGACATTATTTGCTCCCGTGTAAGGCAGGCCAGTCATGCGCAGGGCATTGGTTCCCTGAATACAGTCCGAGGAGACGTTTAGTTGGAGGTTGGACCACGGCGGCCACCAGACGGAGTTGTCTTCAAACATTTCCAACGGGGTTGTGCTGATGGTTTGAAGTCCGTCCGAATTCAAATCCTGAAATTCCGCTATGACTTTGATGGGTTCGTGCGGAAGACTGTCAATGGGACGCAGATTCCCGCCGAGATACACGCTGGGTCCTTCCGGGTTGTTTTCCGGGGCTCCGGTGATCAGCAGGGCATTTGTGCCTTCAACGCAGTCCGTGCTGTTGCTCCAGGCATAGCCGTTGGTGCCCCAGGGCCCCCCATTCCAGATGCTGATATCCTCAAAGCCGTCAATCCACGTGTGGTTGGTGGAGGACCAACCGTCTGAGTTCAGATTCTGGAAGGCTGCCAGGGTCTCGTCGGACGTGAAGTTCGGTCCGGAAAGAGATTCAAAGCCGGCAATCAACACTTCCGAATCAAGCAGGTATTCGGGAATAAACATGGCGGAGGTCTCCGCAATCATCATGGGTTTTTTGTGGCCGCACGGATTGTCCGGATCGGAAAATTCCCAATAAAAATTCTCGAACGTATCATCGGTGGTCAGATCATTATCCTGCCAGTATCCGCGTTGAATCGCATCGCGAAACTGATAATCCCAGACTTCGTCGGAATTACCGTAGGTTGAGCCGTTATAGACGCTCAATCCGACCCAGTCCACCGATTCATCTCCCGGATAGACGCGGCCGTAATAGGGCAGGGGGTCATCCCCGACGCCTTGGTTTGGGGCCCAGACCATGGCCACGTTGGGGGCATGTGTATGCACCATTTCCGCGAAGTTTTGCCAGGCGCGAATATAGGTTTCCGGGGTGACGGTATCGGTGATGCCGTATTTTGTAGAGTATTCGGGATGCCAGGGATACCAGTTGCCGTTGGCTTCGTGTGCGAAACGGAGGAAAATCGGAGTTTGTACGGCGGCACAGTTGGTCACAAAGGAATAGGCTGCATCATAGGTTTCATTGCCGGGTTGCCAGGCGGCTTCGGTATAGAAGTTGGAGAAGCCGATCATGGGCTCCAGCGTGAGATGAATGCCGGCGGACGGATAGTTGGAGTGAATGGTATTTATCCATTCCCCGGGGAACGGGTCCGTTTGCAAGATGACGAATTTTGCATAAACCGCATGGGTTTTTCCGGCGGAGTCATTGAATGCTTCCATTTCCTCCATGGTGCCGCCCTGATCCAGCAGTACGCCCAGATAGACGCCTTCAATCGGTTCGAATTTTCCCAGTGGCGGCGATGCAGGGGGAATTGAGGATTGTGTCAGAACGCCATCATCCCACTGGCAGGTTGACTCGGTTTGGCCGGCAGCAACCGTTCCGTCGGCAAAATAGCACATGACGACGATTTTATTGACATCCGTTAACAGAGCGGTGTGCGTAACGGATATCTCCATCCAGTTCCCGCGATTGGCATTGAGTTGGTCATATACATAGGTGACTGAATGGTATCGGTCGACCTCATCCGAAAAGAAAGCCAGTTGGATTGCCGTATTGGTGTTGATGTAATTGGATTCCGCTTTTGCGTGGATGCGGAACTCGAGTACCTGGCCGTTGCGCATATCGATCGGCACATCCTGGCCGAATGCGCCGTAGGTTGTTCCGGCCGGGAAGAACGCGTTACCCGCTTCGCCGGAAAGGGCTGCCCACGTGACCCGTCCGGCGTCATCTGAATACCACCACCCGGTGGCTTGTCCCGGCGTTTCCGATTCTTCAAATCCGGGATTCTGCAGTAGGTTTGAAGCGGCCTGGGTCCAGGTGGGCCCACATATCAGCAGGGCGGAAAGGAGTGAAAGCGATGCATATCGATTCATTCGGCATTTCATTTTCAGCCAACTCCTTATCACGCGATGGGATCCGGTTTTTTTCATATCTGCTGTTTATTGTATAGGCTCAAGCATACACGACCTTTATTTCTTAGTTAAACAATATGCCTGGCAATCCGTCGGACTTATGGGTTCAGAAAGATCCGATAGAGTTGCCGAAAATAGAGGGTGTGATCCACTTCGGTCAAGGGTGTGCTGTACTCTCGCGGAGAGCGCGGAGGGCGCAGAGGAAGCGCGAAGGTCAGAGATCGGAATGCATCTGGAAGGAAGAGATTCTCAAACAAAAAAACGGTGTCATTAAGCAACCTCCTTTTCCCATCAGCGAGGGATTGCCAGGAGCTGTTTCCAAGCCGTCACGGCTTGCTGCATCGCATGGGCGCGGTGAGAAATCCGGGACTTGACCGACTCCTCCAGCTCGCCGAATGTTTGTTCGTGTCCCTCCGGAATAAAGAGGGGATCATAGCCGAATCCGTTTGTACCCCGGCAGGCCGCGGCAATACGTCCGCGGCACTCGCCGCGCACCGTCTCCACCCGCCCATCCGGGAAAGCCAGCGCCATCACGCAGACGAACCGTGCCTCCCGATTTTCCACCCCCTGCAGTTCGCGCAGCAGCTTCACATTATTGGCGTGGTAGTCCACCGGCTCTCCCGCATATCGAGCGGAATAAACGCCCGGCTCGCCGGCGAGCGCCTTCACCTCCAGGCCGGAATCATCCGCCAGGGCGTGAAAACCCGTCACCCTGCAAAGGGTGGACGCCTTCTTGATTGCATTGGCCTCAAAGGTCCCGCCATCCTCTTCCACCTCCGGCACCTCCGGGAAATCCAGGGCGCTTTGCACCCGTACCCCCGCAAAATCAAAGAGTTTTCGTATCTCCAGCAGCTTGTGCTCATTTCTTGTCGCCAGAATCAAATTCATCTTGCACCTTCCTGAGAAACCATTTACTTTACCTCCCTTGTTCGCCCGAAGAGGGCGTTTTTCATTGCTCGGGTGGTGGAATGGCAGACACGCCAGTTTGAGGGGCTGGTGACCGCTTTAGGTCGTGCGGGTTCGACTCCCGCCCCGAGCACCAAGTACCAGGTGAATGCAGCTGCCAGTATGGCACAAGTCGCGCTGCAACACAACCGAAGGATGATGGGCCCCATGAAAACTCCGGAATACATCAACTCATCCCTGCTTGATCGTCTGACGTGCGAGGCCGTCGCCGCCCCGCGTGGACGCAAAAATCTGAATTTTCATCCGGCGGATTCCGATCCGTGCAATCGTCTGCTCAATGCCATTGAACCCGGTTCCTATGTGGCGCCCCACCGGCACAATGAAGAGACCAAGGACGAAACCTTTCTGGTGGTGCGCGGGCGTTTGGCTTTGTTTTTCTTTGATGATGCGGGGCGGATCACGGAACATGCGGTCCTCGGTCCAAAGGACGATGCCCTGGGCGTGAATATCCCTCATGGTGTTTGGCACAGCGCCATCGCACTGGAATCAGGTACGGTTTTTTTTGAGGCCAAGGCTGGACCTTATGTTGCACTGACCCCCGATGAAAAGGCTGCCTGGGCCCCAACCGAAGGAGCCGAAGGCTGTGCGGATTTCACGAGCAGGCTGAAGCAGCTTCTTGTCGGCTGACATGGACCACAAATCTCCGAAAAATGGGCGAAAAACAGCCGCGAAAGAACGCAAAGAACGCAAAAAGAGAGCGATTGGGTGACCATGCCGGGCAAGCCTGAGGTAGGGCGAACCGTCACGGTGAGCCGAAGAAATTACGCGGCTCAGCCTGAGGCTTCGCCCTACCGCACGCGCCGCACGCCGTAGCTTGCC
>JAQVYB010000243.1 GCA_028708815.1 Kiritimatiellia bacterium
GCTGACCACTCGGTCAAAGCAAGCATTATACCCCGGCGAGCCCCCGATCAATCACTTTTTCTTATGCGAAATCACGGCATTGCCCAAGCCGATGGCGGCCAGCGTAATGAGGGCGCCACTCATTTGCAACCAGGAGAGGCGGCGGTCAAAGAGAATCATTTCCATCCAGTAGGCGGCCACCGGTTGTACCAGCATGAGAAGCCCGGTGCGTGCGGGTGTGATTCGGTTCAGCCCAAGGGTAATCAGCAGCCAGCCGCAGACATGTGAGAGAAATCCGTAGCCGAAGACGTAGGCGGTTGCCCGAAGGCCGGGCAGACGGAATGGGGAGCCCTGCAGGATCATCAAGGCGGCGAGCAGAAGGGCGGTCACGCCGGCGACGATGGCCAGATAGCCGAGTTTGTCATCAAATGCGGCACACAGGGTGGCCGAGCGCAGCGTTAAAATGTACCCCACATAACTCAGGGCTGCGATGATCCCTATGATGATGCCCAGGCGCTGTTCCGGGCCCTCCGACCATTGTGGCCCCACCAGCAGATAGAGTCCGGCCATGCCCACTACGCTGATCGGCAGGAAACTTTTCGGCAGGCGGATTTTAAGGGCCCAGGCGGTGAAGGCGGCCAGAAAGAACACCTGTAGATTCCCCAGGAGCGTGGCGAGGCCCGGGCCGACATAGACGATGCTGCGGTGCCACAACGAGAGATCTACGGCGAAGAATACCCCCGAGAGTATGGCGAACCAGGCCGCCCGCCTCTGTAGCTGAAAGGGCTTGCCTGAAAAATGGCGCAGACCCAGAAAGACCGTGGCCCCGATCACTACCCGGTAGAACCCGCCCGTATTGACATTCACGCCGCTTTCCACCGCGAGCTTGTAGAAGATGCTGGATAGTCCCACCAGTATGGAGCCGGCCAGGACCATCACCACGCCCGTGAAGGCCGAGGCTTCAGGTGCCTTCAGCCGCCGGTACAATCCCGGCCCGAGGCGACGCATGATCGAGCCGTGGTTTGGGTTCATGTTTCCATCAGGGTTTAAATGGTTGGATCACCGTGCGGAATTCCGGAGGCTGCAGGATGTGTTTTTTGACCGCGCACGCTTCCACACGTTGTCGAATGGGCTCGATATGATCTTCCGGAAAGTCCTTGGGGAGGGTGAGGTGGAAGGTCACCTGATCGCAGCGGTTTCGGGCATCATCCCAGGGCGCGTCCATGCTGACGGTCAGACCTTCGGTGGAAATTCCTTTTCTCCGGCAGTACGCCGCCGCCACGATCCCGGAGCAGGTGGCCAGCGAGACCAGAAAATAATCGAATGGAGCGGGGGCTGTCCCTTCGCCGCCGTCTTCCACGGCCTGGTCCGTATGTACCATCATGCCCTTGATCTCTGCATCCACCTTTTTCCCGCCGGGAAACGTTACCTTGATTTCACTGTTCATCGCATCCTCTCCTTGTGTATTTCAGGACATGCTGGAATAAAACGTTCGCTCTGTCCAGCAATCCGTCGGACTTTGAATGCAGATCGACCCCATAGACCCCGTCCTCCATTACGGGGTTTATCCTGTCGCGGGACGACATGACGGTTTGCGCCTTAAAAAAACAGAATGTTTCAGGAGGAAAGTTTTAACCGGATGGTTATCATCCGTGTATCATAGGGTCCATGAAACAGGACTACGCGCTATTGGATGGTCGGTCGGTTTACTATGAAATTCACGGATCGGGTTCCCCTCTGCTGCTTATTGCCGGCCTGGGGTCGGACTCTCAAAGCTGGGCGATGGTGCTGGAGGGTCTGGCCGCCCGCCATCAGGTGATTGTGTTTGATAACCGGGGCGCGGGGCGGACGCAGCCAATGGATGGGCCGCTTGATATTTCAGGCATGGCTGAGGATGCACTTGCTCTGCTGAACCACTTGAGCCTTTCGCGGGCGCATGTGTTGGGGCATTCCATGGGTGGGATGATCGCCTTGGAACTGGCGCTGCGCCATCCCGGCCGGGTTAATCGGCTTGTTTTGGCGGCCACCGCAGCCAAACCGTCGGCACGCGATTGCGCCCTGATGCGGAGCTGGGTGAACACGCAGCGCGACGGGCTTCCGCCGGAGCGCTGGTTTAATGCCCTTTTTTATTGGCTTTTTACGGAGTCCTTTTTTGAGAACAGTCAGGCGGTGGCTGAAGCGCTGGAATATGCCTTGAAGTATCCCTGGCCGCAGAGTCAGAAGGCCTTTGCGAATCAGGTGGAAGCCATTGCCGCCTTTGATGCCGTGGAACGATTGAGCGGCTTAAGCCCGAAGACGATGATTCTCATGGGCGAACAGGATATTCTCTTTACGCCTGAAAAGGCCATGCGTGACTTCATCCGCATTCACGGCCTGCGCATGCACCTGATCCCGAATGCCGCGCACTCCATTCATTTGGAAGCGCCCGCTCCCTTCACCGAGGCCGTGCTGGCCTTTCTGGGGGAGTGAGCAGGCCGCACGGCCGGATGGATTTGAATACCGCCCGCCGCGCCTCTGCTGCCGGGGTCCGGCAGGTGTCGTTGCTGAAAGAAACAATCCCTTCGGCGGTGTTATCAGAGTAACCCGCCGAAGGGGTCGTTATGGGTATGGGTCTGACTCGGAAAGAGTCTTAACGTTGAGCTTTGCCCGATGAGGTGCTCCGGGCTTCCTGTTGGATTTCCGTCTCCAGAATGTCTTTCAGTATCTTGTTCTTGAGGTTCGTCGTTTTGCGTTTTCTCTGTGACATTACATCGGCCCTCCGTTTCTATGCAGCAGTATACCCCGAACAGGTTTTTCCGACTACTTTATTTTGTGTTTTTTTTCGGAGAGGAATGCAAAGAAGAACAAATGATTGCTTGAACTGGGGAATAGCGGTCTTCATACTCTGCGCGTTTTCGTTGTCATCCCTCGATCAACCTGGAGAATATCATGGAAATGCTGAAGAAATCGGATCGTTTTAAGGGCCCGGAGGGTCCGGTGGTACTGGCCATTATGGATGGCGTGGGTATCGGGAAATATGAAGAGGGCGATATGGTGCGCAAGGCGACCACGCCGACGCTGAACGGGTTGAAGGAACAGGCGGTTTGTTCGCAGTTGAAGGCGCACGGGACGGCGGTCGGGCTGCCGAGTGATGACGATATGGGTAACAGCGAAGTGGGGCATAATGCCATCGGTTGCGGGCGCGTCTTTTCGCAGGGCGCGGCTCTGGTGAACGCCTCCATCGAGACGGGAGCGCTTTTCGAGGGGACGGCCTGGAAGGAGCTGGTTCAGAACTGCCTGGAGAATCAATCCAAACTGCATTTTATTGGCCTGTTCAGCGATGGCAATGTGCACAGCAATGTCGCGCATCTGGAAGCGATGCTGGCGCAGGCGAAGGCGGCGGGCGTGAAGAAGGCCTGTGTGCATATTCTGTTGGACGGGCGGGACGTGCCCTCCACCTCGGCGTTGGATTATGTGGACCGGATGGAGGCGTTTCTGAAGGAGCTGAACGCAGACGGGGCGGTGAGCTATTCCATTGCGTCGGGCGGTGGGCGCATGCAGATCACGATGGACCGTTATGGAGCGAATTGGGATATGATCCGCAAGGGCTGGGATACGCATGTGCTGGGAGTCGGTCAACAGTTCGTCTCCGCGCTGGAAGCGATTGAACAGTACCGTCGGGACATTCCGGGGGTGAAGAAGGCCTGTGTGCATATTCTGTTGGACGGGCGGGACGTGCCCTCCACCTCGGCGTTGGATTATGTGGAC
>JAQVYB010000244.1 GCA_028708815.1 Kiritimatiellia bacterium
AGCGTGCGCTTTTTTATTAGTGCAACTGTTTGCGTGTTGGGTTTTTGGTCATAATGCATGAATGTAACGAAATACGCATTGGGAGGCTCACCCTCATGAAGATCATCAGGACATCTATTGTCGTCCTTCTCTTTGTCCTTTCCTTGTTGCCATGGAGTGCCTATGCGCAAGATGACTTGGATCTGGAGTCACTGCTGAGCGATCTCTCCGTCGAAGAAACGGAAGAGGCCTCTCCCGCTCCTGAAGCGCAAGTCGAAGTCGCCGATGACGGGATGACGGATTTCGGCGGTCAGGATGACTTTGAATTTTCTTCCACGGAGTCCATGGACGCCGATGCAATGGATGACAACGATCTGTTGGATACCGAGTTGCTGCTTCTGGAGGATACCGGACTGGCCGAGACGACGCCTGCCCTCGATTCCCCCGCGGAGCCTGAACCTGAATTGACTGATGCGGCGCTCAGCGAAATGAGCGTGGAGGATTTGCTGGCCGGTGCGGATGAAGATATGGCGGATCTCTATGGCGAAGAGGCCGCCCCGGAAATGGCTGCCGCTCCGGACATGACGCCGGAAAATACTCCAGAAACGATTGCCACGGTGGACGAGCTGGACTTCCTTTCCGAGCCGGAACCCCCCGCGGAGATGTATGTGGAGGAAGTGGAGGTCATTCAACCCGAAGCCGACGCGATGTATGCAGAGGATGCAGAGAACGCAGAGGCGGTTGAGCCGGTGGAGGATGTCGTAGCCGAAGCCGAAGTGACTGTTGCCCCGAAGCGGGAGGAAGTGCGCTCGTATTCCTACGAAGAAGAGGTGCGGAGGCAGGCGCTTGAAATCGAGGGGCGCAAAGACCTGCAGGAGGCCTTCTCCGCTTATGATCTGGGTCAATATGAACAGGCGATTAAACTCTTTGACCTGGCCCTGGAAAAGATTCCCGAACGTCCCGCGACCGCCGAAGAGATCAAGCGGGCCCGTTGGGGACATGCGGAAGCGGATTATCGCCTCGCGCTGGCCTATTACAAGGCCGATGAGCCCGATTTTAAGAACGCCAGAAAATTTGCTGATTCGGCCCTTTCTTTTATGCCGGAAAACCGGGCTGCCAAGTCGCTGATGCACAAAATAGAGAAGGCACAGGAGCGCGAAGCCTATCTGAAAACCCTGCCGGTCCCGGCGAAAAAAGATCCGGAGGTTGTTGCCCGGAAAAGCGATGTGGCCTCTCTGATCCGGGAAGGTCGGGATTACTATGGAGTGGGGGATTATGACCGCGCCGACGCCCTGTTCAGCCGGGTGCTCTTGGTGGACCCGTACAATACCACGGCCATGCGGTACTTGCGCAAAATTGCAGAAAAGAAGGAAAGTATCAGTGACGTGAACTATCTGGCCACCAAGGCCAAGGCGATTGCAGCCGTCCGTGAAACCTGGACTCCGCCCATTATGGAAGACGTGGTTCTTCCGGAGAAAGTGGAAATGGGATCGGCCATTGAAAAACTGACCGATGCGGAACGCCTTCGCGAACGCATGGCGGCCATCATTATTCCGAAAATAGAATTCCGGGATGCGAATATTCAGGATGTGGTGGATTTTCTGGCCGAGGCCAGCCAGGCGTCGGATCCGGCTCAGCAGGGAATCAATATTGTGCTTCATATGAAAAACAAGGGCAGCTCACAGGCGGCGAGCGCCGCGCCGCGCCAGCCGGCTCCGCAGGATGATTTTGGATTTGATGCCTTTGATGGAATGTTTGACGAGCCCGTCACCCAGCAGAGAACGGCGCCGTCCTCTTCTGTCTCTGGAATTGCTCTCACGCTGAATTTACGTCGAATTTCGCTCCTTGATGCGATTAAAACCATCACGGAAATCACCGGCATGCGGTATCGCATTGATGGAAATATTGTCATTATATCACCGCAGGGTTATGTGACAGGCCAGGTGGTTACCCGTATGTATCCTGTGCAGCCGACCATCCTGGATGTCATTATTCAGCGGGATAATTCGAATGTGGATAAGGACAGTGATTTCATCCAAATGGGGGGGACGACCACTTCCTTTGAACGTTCCGATGTGAAGAATTTTTTTGAGAAGGCCGGTGTTCCTTTCCCGCAG
Source organism: Kiritimatiellia bacterium (assembly GCA_028708815.1). Taxonomy (GTDB): domain Bacteria; phylum Verrucomicrobiota; class Kiritimatiellia; order RZYC01; family RZYC01; genus JAQVYB01. Next base: position 2,097 of record JAQVYB010000244.1, read on the forward strand.
GGCACGTCCATTACCTACAATCCGGGAATCAGCCAGTTGATTGTGGCTAACACGGCGGAGAATCTGGAAATCTTTGAACGTATCCTGGCGCAGTTGAACGTGATCCCCAATCAGGTGGAAATCGAAGCACGCTTCATTGAAATCTCCGAGGACAACCTTCGCGAGCTGGGTTTGGAGTGGATTTTGAACGATAATTGGGAAATTGCGACGAAGAACGGAACCGGTCCGATTTCGAGCCGTGAACGCGTACAGGTGAATAAAAACGGTAATGGTTTTACGCAGGGTCTTCGCTTCTTCGGGGCTGCCGCCGAAACCGGGTCGATTTCACCGCAGTCTGCTGTTACCAAGGGGAGCACTTCCGCACTGGGAAGCATTCTCTCGATTTCCAGCATCTTGACGAATCCTGAGTTGTCTGTGGTGCTTCACGCGCTGGATCAGAGTGGCGGGACAGACCTGCTCTCCGCGCCCCGTGTGACCACGCGGAGTGGTTATAATGCGACCATTCAGGTGGTGCGGGAAATCATTTATCCGACGGAATTTGATGCGCAGTCGCAGAGCGTGGGCACAGGTGCCGGGGAATCCTCGGATCGTACGGTGGTGGTGGTTACGCCGGGCAGTTTTGAAACGCGCGAGGTGGGTGTGATTTTGAACGTCACGCCGACCGTCGGGCCGGACGGCTATACGATTGACCTGGCCATGGTGCCGGAAGTATCGGAGTTGATCGGCTGGATTGAATACGGATCGGCGATGGGAGAAATCACGTATCACATGCCGCAGCCGATCTTCAGCAGCCGTAATGTGACCACGAGTATTGTGATTTGGGATGGTCAAACCGTGGTGATGGGTGGGATGATCCGTGAAGAACTGACCACCGTGAATGATAAGATTCCGTTGCTTGGCGACATCCCGCTGCTGGGGCGCCTCTTCCGTACCGAAGGCGAATACAGCCAGAAGAAGAATCTGCTGATCTTTGTGACGGCGCGCTTGGTTGACCCGGCTGGGAAGCCAATTCACAAACGGGAGAACGTGGGCGGGATGCCGGGATCCGTGACCGGCGCATCCGATGCGGTGACCGAGCAGATTTGACATGCTGCCCAAGCGATATGTTCTGGTTGACGCCATGGCTTTGGCATATCGCTCGTTCTACGGGGTAAAACACCGTTTAACCACGAGGGAAGGTTTACCCACGAATGCCTTGTATGGCTTTATCCGCGCGATGGATCAGTTGCGTGAGCGCTGGAATCCAACGCATTGGCAGGTGATTTTTGATGGAGGCATTCCGGCGTACCGGCGCGAGCTGGTTCCGGAGTATAAAGCGCAGCGCAAACCGATGCCGGATGAGTTGCGTGCCCAACTTGACCCCCTGCAGGAATACTTGGTTGCCGCGCAGATTGCTTTCCTGCGCATGGAGGGGCAGGAGGCGGATGACGTGATGGCCACGCTGGCTGTCCAGGCCGCTGCAGACGGGGCCGAAGTGCTGCTTGCCACCAGCGACAAAGATGAATTCCAAATGGTCAATGATTCTGTTTCCATCATTTCGACCGTCAAGGATTCGGAAAAGATGACGTGCAAAGAGGTGGCCCGGAAAACGGGGGTACGGCCTGATCAGATTGTGGATTGGCT
>JAQVYB010000245.1 GCA_028708815.1 Kiritimatiellia bacterium
ACCTTCATCTTTTCAAGAAGGGCCTCGGGAGAAAGCGCGCGGATGTAGCGTCCATTGAAATTTTTGAGTTTGCCCAGGTCAAAAATCGGACCGCCCAGGCTGACGCGATCCAGTTCGAATGTGGAACACAAGTCCTCCAGGGAAAATTCCTCGCGCCCATCGCTCATGCTGTAGGCCAACTGCCCGAGGTAATTGAGCAGCGCTTCGGGCATGATGCCGGCACGCCGATAATACAGGATGCTCGTGGGATTCTTGCGCTTGGAAAGCTTCGATTTGTCGGGATTGCGCAAGAGCGACAGATGCACGAACTCAGGAGCCTCCCAGCCGAACAATTCATAGAGGCGCACATGTTTCGGCGTGGAACTGATCCACTCCTCCCCACGAATGACGTGCGTGATGCCCATGAGATGATCATCCACCACGTTGGCAAGATGATAGGTGGGAAATCCATCCGTTTTGACCAGCACCTGATGATCCACCTGCGCCCAGGGGATGCGGATTTCTCCGCGCAGGCGGTCCTGAACCACGCAATCGCCCTCCTCCGGCACACGCATGCGGATCACGTGCGGCTCGCCCGCTTCAATGCGCCGCTGTGCCTCTTCGTGCGGGATGGAAGCGCAATGCCCGTCATAGCCCAACATCTGCTTGGCTTCCGTCTGTTGTTTACGCAGCTCGTTGAGACGCTCGGTGGTGCAGAAACAGGGGTAGGCCGCGCCTTTCTCCACCAGAATTTCCGCGTGCTCGCGATACATCTGCGTTCGTTCGCTCTGGCGGTACGGCCCATACGGGCCGCCCACGTCCGGCCCTTCATCCCAGCTCAACCCAGCCCAGCGCAGAGCATCAAAAATATCGCGTTCCGATTCGGCCGTGCAGCGTGTCTGATCCGTATCCTCGATACGCAGAATGAATTGTCCGCCGTGTTTTTTGGCAAAGGCGTAATTAAACAGGGCGATATACGCCGTGCCGATATGCGGCGCGCCGGTCGGCGACGGGGCAATGCGGGTTCGTACTGTCATGAAGGGGCTCCTTTTTGTTGGGCGCATCTCCGATTTAGTGCACTATGTGCCAATTAGACGATTGGCGGGCCCGGGAGCGCCGATCGTCTGATCGGCTCTACTCGTGCGATGCACTAGATCGGAGATGCGCCCTTTTTGTTTTTCGGCGCATGTTATTCCTTGTCGAGAGATGCGGCAATCGTTTATCTGTGCATCATGCGCTTTTTTCAACTCATGCTGTTCATGATGGTACTGGCGGCCTCCGCGGTAACACTCCGTGCAGGAACGCTGGCACAGTTCATCACGCCGCTCGGCATCATCCTGGTGGAATTGTTCGACCAGGACAAACCCGTCACCGTGAACAACTTCATCCGCCTCACGGAAGCAGGCGCCTATCAGAACAGTTTTATTCACCGCGCTGATCCCGGATTTGTCATTCAGGGCGGCGGCTTCACCCTGTCCTCCAATCTGGTGGTCGGCTACGTCCCGAATTTCGGAACCGTCAGCAACGAATATGCTGTCGGCACCATTTACAGCAATGTTTTTGGAACCATCGCCATGGCCAAGGTGGATGGCGATCCCGATTCCGCCACCTCGCAATGGTTCTTCAATCTGGCGGATAACCCGTACCTTAACACAGCAAACGGCGGCTTCACCGTTTTCGGGCGCATCATCAAAGGTGAAGAAATTCTCCGCTTCTTCAACAATACCAGTCAATACAGCATCTGGACCTATAATGATGGAAAAGGCCTGGTCATCCCCGATATCCCCTACCTCTCTTTTGCCCCCCATTTTGTCATGACACAAATCAACATTCTCAATCCGGAAATCAGGATGCCCTCGGCCGACGAATTGTGCATCGATTGGATCACAGCCGCAGGCATGACCAATATCCTGGAACGCACCCCCTCTCTGACGGAACCGGACTGGCAACCCGTAATGAGCTTTTGCCCCGATACCGCCCAGGTCACCACCTATACCGGCTCCCTAAAAGAGGTCTCAGCCATCTACCGAATACGTGTACCCGTCTCCCCCTGAAAACACACCAAAAAAGCATCTCGATGCACCTCTCTTTTCCCGTCCGCGATTAAACTGGAATTTATTGCCATTTATCGGTTGTCTTGCGGCGAACTTACGCTAAAGTTCTTCTTCCGGAGATAGAGATGCACATATGTAAAATAAAACACGTCCACTCCGTCGCCACAACGGCGGATGCGCGCCGGCTCCTCCTGGCGCGACCCGGCCAAACCGGTATTCTTGCAGGCGGAACATCCACCATTTTTTCTCACAAGAAAGAGTTGGATACGCTCGTTGATCTGAGACCCCTTCAACTCAACCAAATCAAGACGGAAGAAGGCGGCTTGTGCATCGGTTCCATGACCTGCCTTACCGACCTGGTCTTTGCCGATACGGTGAAGGACTATGCGGACGGCATCCTGTCGCGGGCGGCACATCGAACCGGCACCACCCTGAACCGAAACCTCTGCACGCTTGGCGGACTGCTGGTACATCCATACATCTGGCCCGAAACGGCCACGGCAGCCCTGGCGCTCAATGCAGAATTTCATATCTATCGGGGCACGGAAGAACAGGTCGACGCCGCCACATTCTATGAACAGGCACCCGCCAAAAGCCTGCCCTGTGGTGATATTGTGACGGACATTTCCTTCCCCTCGCAACCGGCCTCCCGCCGCTTTGCCTTTGAGAAGTACGCCTCCACGCACAACGAATTCGCCTGGCTCACACTGGCGGTCGGCGCCACGCTGGAGTCCGGCATCCTTCATGAGGTCGTGATTGTGGCTGGCGCGGCCACCCCGCTGCCCCGCCGCCTGACCGAAGCCGAAGCCTGCCTTGAAGGCCAAACCCTCACACAGCCTCTCATCCTGGAAACCGCCGCACGCGCGGCGGAAACCATGCAGGTCGGTCGCGACATCCGCTGCTCCGAACAGTACAAGCGCGATCTTTGCGCCGGTATGCTGCGCGGCATCCTGGAAGAAACCTTTTCAACCCCCACCACCGGAAAGTAATGACATGACTATTTCTCTGACCGTTAACGGGAATGCACACGAGGTCGAACTGGAAGGCAATGAAACGCTCCTGGACGTCCTGCGCGCGCTCGGTTATAAAAGCGTGAAGTACGGCTGCGGCGAAGGCGCCTGCGGCGCCTGCACCGTGATCATCGATGGCAAAGCCGTGAATTCCTGCCTCATCCCCGCGCCCACCGCCGACGGGCTTTCCATCATCACCGTGGAAGATCTCGGCGACGTCCAGAAGTTGAGCGTCCTGCAACAGGCCTTTATTGATGCAGGGGCGGTACAATGCGGATTCTGTACGCCCGGCATGATCCTCTCCTCCAAAGCCCTGCTTGATCGAACACCCCGTCCGACCGAAGATGAAATCAAGGATGCCCTGGACGGAAACCTCTGCCGATGCACAGGCTATGTGCAGATTATCGAAGCCGTTCAGCTCGCCGCAGAACGCCTGCAGAACCAAACCGCTTAAGACGCCGCTCAACCAAGGATACCGTCATGAAAAAGGAATCGTTTACCGAAGTCAGTAAAAGCACGGTGAAGTTTGATGCGCGAAGCCTGGTGACCGGCCGAGCCCTCTTCACAGATGATTTCGATCAGCCCGGCATGCTCACGTTGAAAATGCTGCGCAGCCCGCACGCCTTTGCCAAAATTCTTACTATCAACGGCGCGCAGGCACGTGAA
>JAQVYB010000095.1 GCA_028708815.1 Kiritimatiellia bacterium
GATAGGTGGCCAGGACATTGTCAGAAGCATCCAGGTATTGGAGCAGCACAATGGCCATGGCATTCGTCGAGCCGGTGAAAGGAGCATCCGGGGAGCTGGAAACATAGCCGGCCGTCTCATACTTGTAACCGGGAGTTGCCGCCCAGTCCTGGGCCAGCAGCGTTTCGGTATAGGTCAGTTTCAGAGCGTTTGCGCCACTGCGTTGGAAGGTGGCGTCCAGTGCGCCATCGAAACCAAGGTTGTACCAGTTGTCAATATAGGCCAGTTTGGTTCCTGCGGCAGTGTATTCAAAGCCGGGATTCCAAAGGGCGCCGCTCTGCGTGTTGGCGGCCACCGCCAGATTGGTGGCTGTCACGGTCAGGCTGTCGAAATAAATTTCGGCGGCGCAGTGATTCGTTTCCACATCCAGAAAGGCGCAGGATACGCGCCCGGTGACGGGGCCGGTCCAGGGCGCGCGATTGGTCACCGTCAGATGATGCCAGACGCCTTTATCCGATTCCGAGGTAATCATGCCCGCATCGACCACAGAGACCGAGGTCGTCACAGCTGCACCGTCCGGATTGAAGAACTCAAGCAGGATGGTGGCGAAGGCGGTCGTATCGGTCAGGCCACCAACGGTCGGAGTGTAGATATAACCATCCACAATGTAGGACATGCCCGTTTCGGCAACGAATTCCTGCACGGCCAGATTGTTGGGCCACACAATAACCAGCGACTGATCGCCCGACTGAGCACGCGTATCAACCACAAAACCCGCTTCCTCTCCACCAAGCCAGGTCCAATTCTTCAACTCACCGGAGGCATCCAGATCATAGGCATTCCCGGTCGGGCCATCCTCAAATCCAGGATTACGCACCAAGCCGGAGGGGGTGTTTCCGGTGGAAACGAGGGATTGGGTCAGATCATCAAACCACACCGCGCCACTGAAGGCGTCGTCGTTGCCAACCAGCGCGCAAACGGTGCGTCCATAGGCCGTTCCGAGCGGCGCCACTCCGCGCGTTGAAAGCAGGGTCCACTCGCCCGGCGTATAAGGTGCCGCGCCATTGGTGGGCTGATAGAGCGCACTCGGATAGGTGGCCAGGACATTGTCAGAAGCATCCAGGTATTGGAGCAGCACAATGGCCATGGCATTCGTCGAGCCGGTGAAAGGAGCATCCGGGGAGCTGGAAACATAGCCGGCCGTCTCATACTTGTAGCCCGCCGTGGCGGCCCAATCCTGTGCAGACAGCGTTTCGGTATAAGTCAGTTTCAGAGCGTTTGCGCCGGTGCGTTGGAAGGTGGCATCCACGCCGCCGTCAAAGCCGAGGTCGTACCAGTTGTCGATATAGGCCAGTTTTGTTCCTGCGGCAGTGTATTCAAAGCCGGGATTCCAAAGGGCGCCGCTCTGCGTGTTGGCGGCCACCGGAATGTTCGTTTCGGTAACGGTCAGGCTGTCAAAGTATACCAAGCCCACATCGTGATTTGCTTCCGGAGAAAGATCAAGATACGCACAAAGAATGCGACCGGTCACCGGGCCGTCCCAGGGTGCGCGAGCCGTCACACTCATGTGATGCCAAACATCAACCGTTGAGTTGGATGTAAGCAGCTCGGAACTCACCACGGAAACCGAGGTGGTTGCCACGGCACTGGTCGGATTGAAAAACTCCACCATTAAGCAGGCATAGGCCCCGGCCGTATGCAATCCCAGATAGTTATCGTTCGTATCATACGTATTCGGTGTCATGAGATAGCCATCGGCGATGTAGGACATACCCGGCTCTGCCACGAATTCCTGACCCGCCATGTTGTTCGGCCATACGATAACCAGCGATTGATCACCAGCCTGTTTTTCGTCGGTCACCACAAAGCCGGCATTATCTCCGCCCATCCAAGTCCAATTCATAAATTCATCTGCCGCGTCGAGATCATACGCATTTCCGGTCGGGCCATCTTCAAAACCCGGATTACTCAATTCACCAGCCGTGGAGCTTCCGGTGGAAACCAGACGCTGCGAAATGTCATCAAAGAAAAGCGATCCGGCAAAATCGCCCTCATCCGGTCCCGCACCCTTCAGAACGGAACAAAAAACACGAGCCGTTACCGTACCGATCGGGGCCACGGCCGACGCCGTAAGATACATCCATTCGTTTTTCGGACTTTCCGGCGTGAAGTAGTCGCTTGTAGTATTGGCCAGTTGATTTCCATCTGCATCCAGATAGGCCAGGATCAGCGTGGCAAACGCATTTTCAGACACGAATTCAAAGCCGCCCGTCGGGTTGGCCACATAACCGGACACTTCATAGCGATAACCAGGCACGGCCGGGAAATCCTGCCCCACCAGATTTTCCTTCCACCAAATCTGCAGCGCCGTCTGACCGCTTCGCACAAAGCCAGTCGTCACGCCAAAGGCATTTCCGTATAGATCCCAAAATTCTCCCATTCCAGAACTCAAAGGCATCAACTCAAATCCGGGATTCTTAATGGTTCCTGACACGGGGACATCCACCTCTTCCAACACCACATCATCCACATAAATTACGCCACTGGTATTGGTATCATACGGTGATTTTCCGCGTACATACTGGATCTGCACACGTACAAAAGCCGTGTTCGCAGGCGTTGTCAAAGGCTGAGATACATACTCCGCCCAATTCGTCATGCTGCCTTTTGTGACGTTCATACGCGGCGATGTCACAGAACCGAGCGGACTGGATGCTTCATTGTAATAATACATAGAAAATTGAACATAGGCGTTATCGGCTTTGAACTGATCCGCGCCCACCGGGGTTTTCATCCAGCCGCGCACTTGATAGATTGCGCCTGGATTTGATATCGCAACCTGCTGATTAATATACCGGTTAATCGAGCCGTAGGCATTCAGCTTCAAAAAGCGTGAACCGCCATGCGCTTGCGCCGGATCATTCACAATCTCACCGGCGGCCGCATAATTCGCCCCGCCAATCCAAGCCACCACATTGCTCAGGGAACCATCCACCACCCCGTCCTCAAAACCGGGATTAATCAACAGTTCAGCATGCCCCATTACTGCAGGTAAGCAGCAGGCTACGAATGCCACGAGAAAACACAACCAACCTCTTCTTATTCTGTATATGTTCATTTTTTAGTCCTCCACTAGTCCTGGTACGCCTTGAGTTATGTACCAGTTGTATACTAGTTGTTCTTTTGGGTCAATCATTTTTTATCATTTATTATCAAGAAGGCATTTTTTGGTATGAAACGGCTAAAAATCGCTTGTTTTAAAGGGCCTTTACCTTGACAACCCGCATGATTCCAGTATGTATGTAGTTATGTAGATTCACAGACATGGGAGCGGTTATGACGAATTCAGAGAACCAGAAACAGGGTGGGCTTTCGAGAGATGAGCGTGATCGCAAGTATCTCTATCGCCAATTGGCCGACATCATCCAAAAGGAGATCGGCGATGGGAAGTACATCCCGGGTGACCGCCTACCTTCCATGGATTCGCTGGCGGCACAATACCAGGTTACTAAAGTAACGGTTCGTCGGGCGCTATCTGAGCTGACCAACGAAGGATTGATTTACGCCATTCCTGCTCAAGGAACCTATATTGCCGATCCGGCCTCTGCAAAACCGGCCCCCAAACCCAAGTCTTTCATGACGATTGGGCTGCTTTCACAAATCCTGATTCCCGGTAATACCGGCCAATATCACCTGGATATAATCGAAGGGATGCGGGAGGAGCTGGAACTGAACCACGCTAATCTGGTGATTATGCCGGGTAAATATGTTCAGCCAACGACCAAACTGCTTGACCTGATCACCCAGTCGCATTTGGATGGCATTATCCTGCTTGGCCACTTTGATCCTCAGCTCCTCCGTTATATTCTGACCGCACCCGTGCCTGCAGTCCTGCTTGACCACTCCTTGCGCGGCGCCTCGGTGGATACCATTCTGATCGACAACCGTGATGGCGGGTTTCAGGCCATGGATCGCCTGCTCTCACTTCGCCACGAACGAGTCGCCGTGGTAACCGGCCCCTTGGACCAAATCGTGGTACAGGAACGTCTGGCCGGAATTTACGACGCCGCGGATGAACACGGTGTTCCGCATGACTCCATTCAACTCATCGAGAGCAATTTCGTTCGCGAAGCAGGATATGATGCCATGTGTGAACTGTTAAAGCAGACCCCTCGTCCAACAGCGGTCTTCCTGATGAACGATGAAATGGCCGCCGGTGCCATGCAGGCCATCAACATGTATTCCGGACTTTCCGTTCCATCGGATATTTCCATTATCGGGTTTGACGATACCTCCCTTGCACAGGCCACCCATCCCCCCCTCACCACAATTCAGATCCCCCGGCTGTTCATGGGGCGCCTCGCCGTTCAACGCATCGTTTCCCGTTTGGAGCAGCCCGGCCAGCGATGCACCACCACCACGGTCCCGGTCAAATTGATTTCCAGGGCCTCCACGGCATCCGCTCCGGAGATATGATCTTCAGAAATCCGTCGGCCTTTTGGGTGGAGCCCTACCCTATGGATTTCAACAAGAATGACAGGCCAATCCCCGTCAGCCACCGAATGGATAAAAACGACTGGACTGATCTGCATCTAAAATCGAACACGGACTTTCTTCGTCACTCTGCAACGGGTGCATTCCAGTAGGCCTCGTCCAGCAGGTCCAGATCCTCATGCATCGGCGTATTGGGCTGATCCAGCGCCGTGATGCCGGCCTGTCTGGAAAGTGTTTCGGGGGTTGTTTCGGCCTGAATACCCGCTCGCTGTTCCGCCTCTTCCGAAGAAAGAAAACTGAAAGCCCCGGCCGCGAGCACGTAATGATTTTCGGCGCCGATATAGTCAAGAAATGCGGGTAATCGTGCACCTTCATCGGGAATGATCGGGTCCGATTCGTCCTCATAGCCGGTTCCATCTCTTGTCCGGTAACGAATGTAAATCACATCGCCTGCTTCTCGTCCCTGATCACTTCGACGAACGTTCTCCACAAGGGCCTTGAGCATGACCACCACATCCTTCGAATTCTCGGTCTGAAGCACATTGACCTGAGTCACCTGAATTTGAAGCGCATCCCCTGCCCCCGCTTGCGCAAGGAGCCCGTCTTCCACACCGTATAGTCTTTTGTCTTGTTCGCCGAGTGTAAGGCGAAGCCCTGCATTCGCGTCTTGGAGCACAAGCAAAGGCAAGAGCAGAAACCAGACAGGACCATTCAGGCTATAAAAAAAAGAAGAGAAACGCATACAGAACCACCCCAACCAGATTTTCTCATAACCTCTTGATCACTATCTTGCGCTTCACAGGTGTACGCAACTCCGGTGCATCGGGAATGTCTATTTTCGTTGTCCTCGATTTTTCTTCCTCGAGATGAGTTAAATCAAAGGACATTTCCTCTTCATCACCACCCACCGGGCGATCAGGATCCGGAACCGTAATTTGCGAGTCACAGCCCGGACATTCCGCCTGCATGCCAATGAGATTCCGGGGTGCCTCTACGTCCTTGCCGCATATCGGACACTCAAATACAAAGGATTCTTCCATTTTTTCCATGATCTATTCCTCATCTTATGTTTGCGCGGGATCTCAGCGCACCGGCACGCCACTGGTCGCAGCCCCATCCACCGTAATCAATTTCAGGCCATCCGCATCATTGGCCGCCAAAAGCATGCCATTGGATTCAATACCCCGAATGACCGCAGGTTTCAAATTGGCTACGATCACAATTTGTTTTCCAAGCAACTGCTCCGGCGCGTACTGTTGAGCAATACCCGCCACCAACTGCCGGGGTATCCCTCCGACATCCACCTGCAATTTCAACAATTTATCGGTTCCGTCCACCCGTTCCGCCGCCGTCACGCACGCGGTACGCAGTTGCACCTTCATAAATTCGTCGTACGTAATTACGCCCAAAGGTGTTTCAGCCGCGGAGGACGCCTTTTTCCCTTCGTTTTTCTTTGCCACCTGACCAGCCTTCTCCAAAATCACAGGCGGCTCCTCTTTTTGAATGCGTGGAAATAACACAGGCACCTTCCGCAGCATCGTCCCCGCCTGAAGCAAACCCCATTCCTTCAACTCCGCAAAGGTGGGCATCCCGTCATCCAGACCCAGTGCCAGGCGAATCGCCTGCATCTTGCCGGGCATCACCGGCTGAAGGAGGCCGGCGGTCACACGCAGACTTTCCAATGCCGCATAAAGTGTCGTATGCAGCGGGCCTTTATCCTCCTGTTTGGCCAACGTCCAGGGTTGCTTCTGCTCCAAATACCGATTCACCGCACGCACGGCCGTCAATACCCCTGTTACCCCCTGATCGATCTTCATCCGATCCAACGCTTCTTCCATGCCCGAGGCCGCCTGATGCACACAGGAAAGCAATTCCTGTTCTTCGGGACCGTCCATCGCTCCCGCCTCGGGAACGACGCCCCCGCAATAACTGTGAGCCATTTTCAGAACCCGGCTGAGCAGGTTGCCCAGATCATTGGCCAGGTCGGAATTGAAACGGCGCATAAACGCCTCCTCGGAGAAATTAGCGTCCTGCCCCAGGGACATCTCCGTCATCACGAAATAGCGGAAGGCATCCACGCCGTAGCGGTCCGCCATCTCCATGGGATTTACCACATTGCCGATTGATTTGCTCATCTTGCTGTCACCAAGAAGCCACCAACCATGTGCAAAGATGGTCTTCGGCATGGGCAGTCCCATCGCGTGCAGCATGGTTGGCCAATACACCGTATGCGTCGTCAGAATATCCTTGCCGATCAGATGGTAATTAGCCGGCCACCATCTGGTGAACTGGTCTTCATCAGCCAAATACCCGATCGCACTGATATAATTCACCAGCGCGTCAAACCAGACATAGGTCACGAAGTCCGTGTCAAAGGGAAGCTCAATGCCCCAGTTCAGACGTTTCTTTGGCCGTGAAATACAGAGATCATTCAGGGGTTTACGCAAGAACCCCAGCGTTTCATTACGCCGGAAAGAGGGCTGGATGAAATCAGGATGGTCCTCGATATACTTCACCAGCCAGTCCTGCCTGCGGCTCATCCGGAAAAAATAATTGGCCTCCCGAATCTGTTCCACTTCCCGCCGACACTCCGGACAGCACCCGTCCTGCAAATCTTTCTCCGTAAAAAAGCGTTCACAGGGCGTACAATACCATCCGTCGTATTCATCCCGGTAAATTTCGCCCCGATCATAGAGGTCCTGCAGGATTTTCTGAACGACGAGTTTATGCCTCGGTTCCGTGGTCCGGATAAAATCATCATTTGTAATTTCCAGTTTCTTCCAGAGTTCCTGAAAGCGGACCACCGTGGAATCCGCCTGCTCCTGCGGAGTCATTCCGGCAGCCTGTGCCGCTTTTTCCACCTTTTGCCCGTGTTCATCGGTTCCCGTCAAAAAATGGGTGGATGCTCCAAGCATTCGGTGAAAACGAGTGAGCACATCCGCCAGAATGGTCGTATAGGCATGCCCGATATGCGCCTTGTCATTTACATAATAAATCGGCGTGGTTACGTAAAACGTTTCGTCTTTCATTCATCAACCCTTCCTGAATTCAGCCTCTATCTTAGACCGAGCCCCGATGATGTGTCCATCACTGTTTTATATGTGGAATTAATGATAAACAAATTAATGCAATTCACATATTGTATTGCAAACATATTTAATGCAATACCGCTATACAGCGAGGATATAACACGTGCTGTTATACTATGAAGACCTCCTGATTTTTACCGCCGCACTGTTTTACATTGCTTTCGGGGTCAGCGTTTTTTCCATGCGTCGATTTCACATCGGCATTTTTCCATGGCGCCTGCTGGGGCTCTGCCTTTGCTTCTACGGTTTTATCGTTTGGTTAACGCTCGGTCCGGTCCAAGCTCTGATTCCATTTGGCATAGAGTTTTTTGCCCTATGGATGCGCATTGTGATAATGGTGCTAATCACCTATTGCGGCTTTCGGGGGCTTTCCTGCAGATTTCACACCCGACAATTCGCTCTTCTTTTTTTCACCTTATCGATTATTCTGTTTGCTATCGGTGCGTGGATCAAGCTTGCAATTCCCTTGTTAATGCTGTTTTCGACGCTGGCCGTCTTGCTTATCACCTTTAGTTTTCTACGCCTTGCACTCCAGCGTAAGGAATACCGCCGTTCTTTCATTCTGTTCGCATCCACCACGCTGCTGGACGGGTTTCTCCTGGTGCTTATGCAATATATCCGGGTGGGAAACTCCGCCGAACTCCCCACCAAAGCCCATTTTACGCTCCTCCTCTTCCCGGTTGGCTTAGCATCCATTACCCTGCTCACCGCCATCGTGGGGTTTTCACTGCTCCAAAAGAAAATTCTGATACATAGATACGGGCACGGGGTACTCCGCGGCACGATGCGCGGATACTGGTATTTAACGGCCGCAGGCGTGACACTGCTCTTCGGCTTCCTCCTCTTCTCTTTCTCCATCAGGCAGGCGGGAATCTCTTTGCGCCAAACCATGTTGGACACGGCGGATATTCTCGCTCAAACAATCAACCCGTCCGATATGCAAAGGCTGACCGGAACGGAGGCCGACCTCCAAAGCCCCGCCTACCAAAGACTGAAAAAACATCTGATGCATCAGCGCGCCTTTCTTCCGCATCTGCGTTTTATCTGCCTTATGCAGTTTCAGAACAATCAGGCCATCATTCTCACAGACTCCGAGCCGGAGGAATCAGAGGATTACTCTCCACCGGGTGATATCTACTACGAAGCCTCCGATGAACTGCTGAAAGGCATGCGTGGCACCACTCGATTTACGGAAGGATTATGTGTGGATCGTTGGGGCATCTGGATATCCTCCTATTCGCCCGTCAAAGATCCGGAAAGCGATGAAACCATCGGTTTTATGTGTCTGGATATGGAGGCCTCTCTCTGGAGCGACCTTGTCCGAAAATCGGGACTTACTCCGCTGATGGTTACCGTCATCATTCTCTTTTTATTGACGGCGATTCACTACCAACTGCTGGAAATGGCCATCGAACGCTCCCGTGCCGAAAAGGCCCACGAAAGACAGGTCAAGCTGAACCGCCTCCTCCGGCAAGCCGTCGTCCGGGCGGATGAGCTGGCGTTTGAAGCCGAAGCGGCAACCGTGGCAAAAACCCGGTTCCTTTCCAACATGACCCATGAGCTGCGCACCCCCCTGAATGGCGTACTGGGTATTTCCGAACTCATGCTCGACGACGCCCTCTCACTCGAACAACAAATCGATTTCGCTCAAATCATTCATCAAAGCGGAGAAAAACTCCTCCATATCATCAATGACATTCTCGACTACACCCAAATTGAAACCGGCATGATCAGCTGGGCGCAAAATCCTTTCTCCCTGAAAGAGGAAATACAAAGCCTGATCTCGGAAACAAAACTACGCGCCGAACAAAATGGGTTGCGCTTCACTTCGACCGTGGACCCGGATATCTCACCAACTTTTCTCGATGATAAAAGACGCCTCCTGCAAATGCTTTCTCACCTCCTGGATAACGCCATAAAATTCACCCCGCATGGTTCGATCCATTTCTCCGTGCAACGTCTCTCTTCCGATGAAGAGCATGCTGAAAAAATCCTTTTTACCATCACAGATACAGGAATAGGTATTCCCACGGATCGAGTGCAGAAGATGTTTGGACCATTCATCCAGTTGGATTCAAGTGATACGCGTAAATACGGCGGAATAGGCCTGGGACTCGCCATTTGCCGCAAATTATGCGATTTCATCGGTGGAACCATTCGATTGGAAAGCAAACTCCATGAGGGTACCACGGCCTATCTCACCATTCCCATTGCCCTGCCGCCCAAAGAATCCCCACAATAGCCTTGCAACACGCCAGACTGCACTCGATACTGGAGAACAGTTGGTTACAGGTTGCATGCGGCATGTATCACTTACGGGCTTATGCAATGCTGCCTAAGCGGACTTGCGAAAAGGACAACACGGCGTTGTCCTGAGGATTGATAGAAAAAGGAGGACGATATGGGAACTCGCGGAAGAGAAATAGTGGGGATGGATGTGGATGAACTGATCCTGCAGCTCAATAAATTGTATTCGGATGAATGGCTGGCCTACTATCAGTACTGGGTGGGTGCCAAGGTAATCAAAGGCCCCATGAAAGACGCTGTAGCCGCCGAACTGCTGCAGCACGCCACCGAGGAACTGGGCCATGCCGACTTACTGGCCAACCGAATCATTCAACTCGGAGGAACCCCCGTTTCCACGCCGGAAAAATGGTTCGAACTCACGAATTGCGGCTACGATGCGCCCGATGATCCCCATGTGCAAAAACTGCTCGAACAGAATATCCAGGGAGAACAGTGCGCCATCAGCGGATATAAAACCATCATGGAAAAAACGCGCGACGCGGACCCGGTGACGTACAATCTGGCCCTTCAGATTCTGAGCGATGAAATAGAACACGAAGAGGATTTGCAGTCGCTTCAGGAGGACATACAACTGCTCCTGCAACGTAATTAAAAGGTCGTCGGACTTCACGTCCGACTCAACCGGAAGAGCCGCCGGGAACGCCGGGGTCTACTGTCCGTCGTCCGCGATCACTCAAGTGGACCGGGCGCCCGCGTTCCCGCCTTTTATTCAACCGATTCGCCCGGCGCCACGCCCCGTGACTTCCAGCGGAAGCACCGCATCGGTGCCGAAGATAGGCTTCATCGCTTCAGCGTAGGCGCCCAGGCGATCCGCTCGAAGACAAGCCAAAATCGTTCCGGCAAACCCGCCGCCATGCACCCGACAAGCCCCCTCGCCCTGCAAAAAATGGTCTGTGGCCGCCAGCGCCACCCGCAGCGGCTGCTCCCGGAAAACCCCTGCGGGATGAATGTTCTGAAGGCACAGCACGGAAGAACAGCCGCTCGACCGCATGCCCTGCAGAAAAAGATCCGGACGATTCGTTTTCATGGCCTTCACCATCGCCCGAACCGTTCGATTTTCTTCATAAAAATGAGCGCACCGCAGCCAGGCCCTATCGCCAAACCGCAAACGGATTTCTCTTGACCGGCGCCTGATTCCGGACTCCTCCACATCTGCCAGTTTTGATCCACCAAGAAACTGCGCCACAGCCCCCATCTCCTGTGCAATCGTCGCATACTCTTCGATCAATCCCGCGTGACTTCCACCCGTATTCAGCACCGCAAATGCAAGTCCATGCCTCGAAAAATCCATGAAACAGGACTCCCTCTCCGGTTGGTTCGGATCACGGAAAGAAATATGCGAAAAACCGCCTGCCGAGACGGCCAATTGATCCATCAACCCGCAGGGCTTTCCAAAATAGTGCACTTCCGCTTCCCGCGCCATCCGGGCCAACGCCAACGCGGTCACCTGATTCCCGGAATAGAGCCCGTTGAAAATGGAGAGCATCAGCACGGCAAAGGCCGCCGAAGAACTCAATCCGGAACCCGGTGGAATATCGCTGGAGACCAAAGCCTCCCAACCACCCGCAGGATACCCCATCCCCAACCATTGTGCCGCTGTACCACGCACCAGCGCAGAAGGCGTGCCTGCCTCTGTAGGGATCGGATCGGATTGATCCAACGAAATCTCCACGTCCGGATAGCCCGCCGAACGTACTCGAACGATACGATCCATACGACGCCTTACCGCTGCTCGAATACTCAGATGGACGGTGGCCGCCAACACCTCGCCGCCCTGGTGGTCCGTATGATTTCCCGCCAGTTCCATTCTGCCCGACGCAGCATACACCCCCTCCGGTTCGCAACCGAATGCGTCATGAAAATCCGTTGAAATGGAGAATGCAGGGCGCATGGTTTCAGGATGGATTGAAGGGAACCAGCAAATCATGGATATAGAGGAGCGTCACCGCCTGCACATCCAAGGCATGTCCAACCTTGTAAGAGGTCACGTTGCCTACGAAGCGCCCCTCTTCCACCAAGGCCAGCGCCGCCAGTAGATCCAGCACCGAACGATGCCATACCGCCTCGAGTGATTTTCCATTCTCCACCAAACGCGGCTCATTCAGATAGGCCTTCTTTCCAGCCACCAAAACATTTTCATGATTATACCCCAGATTGCGCACATCAGCAAACAGCTTGCCGATGGTCATGCAGTACCATTTGGCCGCCGCCGTCGTATTGGTTCTTGCCTGAGCGCCGTGACGAAACAAATCGTAGCACAGCGGAAAGCGAATGCGTTGCCGGCCCATCGCATTGGGATAATTCACCGCGCAGTCAATGCGAAGAAGAGGCTCGGGTCCCGAGCAGGGTTCCAGCGTGAGAAAACCACCATGCGGAGCAATACATGTCACCGGTTCCCGGACCGTCCAATAAGTGGCCGGTTGATCCGTTTCCACAATCTGTGCACCTTCCAACGTCTCCACCAAATCCATACTCCCGCGCGAAAAAAGCGGCGGATCACCGGAATCCAGCGAAACCATTAAACTGTCGATGCCCAAACCGAGTTTAAGCGCAACGATATGTTCCACCATACGCACATAATTGTGCGGGGACCCGCTGCGCAGGACGATATTGCTCACCACATCACCCGTCGTCCATACATTACGGATGGAAACCCGCGTGGGCAGGCAATCCGGCAGATCCGAACGGTCGAACCACCAGCCGTCGCCATCGAACGGGGCGAGCGTCACCGTACGCATGGCCTTGCCCAGAAAGGTGCCCGGGCCCGCAATCGTCATCGGCGCCGCAATCGTTCGTCGTTTGGATGAATAGCCGGCAAATGACTCGGACATGTAGTCATGATCAATCGGCTGGCACTCAAACTCCTCCCGCGCGCGCAACCCGTCTTCCGCGTTACCCATTAACACACGCCCCGGTAGACTCTCTGCCATACTTGCTCCTTTGCCTGAGTTGAAAAAAATAATGGCTCGCACCCTAATGAATCGCCTCCCCCAAATCAAGCGCCGTATCCCGTCATCAAAAAGGTGAAAAGCGGGTTCACTTTCCAGACATTCCCGGTTATATTGCTCCCCCTAAGCAACGAAGGGAGTTCCAGCGAATGAGCATCTACAACCTGATCAGTGTTTTCGGCATCCTGGCTTTAATCGCCGTGGCCCTTCTCCTCTCGGACAACCGCCGGAAAATACGCTGGCGCATCGTGGCCATTGGACTGCTGCTCGAATTCGCCTTCGCCTTTCTGATTTTGCGTACCGGCCCCGGACGCGCATCCTTTGAATGGATCAGCAAGGCCCTGATGAAAGTGCTGAACTTTTCCAACTACGGCACCGACTTTGTATTCGGCCCCCTCTTTAAAATGGGCGACCCTAATTATTTTGTATTCTTCCTGCACGGACTGGTTCCGATTGTCTTTTTCGGTTCCATCATCAGCCTGCTGTATCACTGGCGAATCATGCAGAAAATCGTCCGCTGGATGGCCTACGTTTTTGTCAAATTCATGGGGCTGAGCAGCGCGGAAGCACTGGGCGTGGCCAGTAATGTATTTCTTGGCCAGACGCAGGCCCCTCTGGTGGTCGCGCCCTATTTAAAAACGATGACGCGCTCGGAACTCTTTCTGACCATGGTCGGCGGCATGGCCACCGTCGCGGGCAGCCTTCTGATCGCTTACGTGGCGATGGGCGCCGACATGAAATATGTGCTGGCCGCCAGCATCATGGCCGCACCCGGTGCCATCATCATGGCCAAAATCATGATCCCGGAAACCGGTACGCCCGAAACTTCCAACACCAAAACCGAAGTGGATGAAGAAGTGGATACCGTGAACTTTCTCGACGCCATTGCCACTGGCGCCACGGATGGATGGAAAATCTGCGTGGGCGTGGCCGTCATGCTTCTCTCCTTCATCTCCATCATTTATCTTCTCGACTATATGATCGGCTTTATCAGCCTGCATGTCGCCCAGCTCTTCGGTTCCGACTACAAGCTTTCGCTCGATATTCTGCTCGGTTGGCTTTTCAGCCCGGTGGCCTGGGCTATCGGTGTGCCCGCCGCCGATGTGAAGGAATTCGCCGTACTGATCGGGCAGAAAACCGCCTTCAACGAATTTATCGCCTATGGCCATTTGCTGAAAGCGAACCTATCGCCTCGCGCGTTTATGATGGCCTGCTTTGCACTGACAGGCTTTGCCAACTTCTCCTCCATTGCCATTCAAATCGGTGGAATAGGAGCGATTGCCCCATCGCGTCGGCATGATATTGCCCGTCTCGGAATGAAGGCCGTGCTGGCCGGCGCTCTAGCCAATATTCTAAGCGCCGCCATTGCGGGCATCTTGTTTGTGGGCTGATTTACGACCAATCAGACCGTCCGCGCATCGCGCGCGAGAGCGTTACGGCATCGGCATATTCCACGCCGCTTCCGGCAGGCAGCCCGAAGGCCAGGCGCGTACAGCGCACACCCAACGGCGCAAGCTGATCTCTCAGAAAATGAGCGGTAGCATCACTCTCCACATCGGTGTTCAGAGCGATCACCACCTCACGGATATGCTCTTCGCCATTACGTTGCTTCAACAAATTTAACCGCAAATCGCCAGGCCCCGTCCCTTTCATCGGTGAAAGCTTTCCACCGAGTACATGATAGCGCCCGTGAAAACCGCCCGCCTCTTCTATCGCCTCCACATCGGCGGCATCCTCCACCAGACAGATCACCGGGTCGCGCGTCGAATCGGTGCACAGCCCGCACGGATCTTTTTCACGAAGGGTCACGGCGCCGCAGCGGCTGCACGAACAGAGCAACCGATGCGCCTCATTCAAGGAAGCGGTCAGATCCGTAAGCAATGTTTCATTCTGCCGAATCAGTTTAAAGGCAATCCGCTCCGCCGAGCGCCGTCCAATGGCCGGCAAGCGGGCCAGCATTCTGACCATCTGTTCAAACGGTGTTGGAATCATGGTGTCTCATCCGCTCTTGGGAATCCATCTCACTTTATCAATCACCACAGCGTACCCGCTGAAGTTACCTGACGGCATGGCTGGCTCAAGCCCGACCTGCCGCTAGAACGGCAAGTTCATTCCCGGGGGAAGCCCCAAACCGGCAGTCAGTTTCGACATCTCCTCGGCGACCATGTCCTTCGCCTTCTTCAGGGCGCCATCCACGGCAGTGAAAACCAGATCCTCGAGCATCTCGACATCAGCCGGATCCACCACCTTCGGATCAATCTTAATTCGCTCCAAGGTGGAATCGCCGCGTGCAATCGCCGTCACCATGCCCCCGCCGCTGCTGAATTCCACGCTTCGCTCAGCCAGTTCAGCCTGCATTTTCTCCATATTCTTCTGCATGTTTGCGGCCTGCTTCATCAACTTCATCATATTCGCCATATCCGAACTCCTGCTTTGCGCCCTCTGGTTATCGTGCGCATGGTTTTCATATCCGTATGTCTACAATATCTCCGTTAAAGGATTCCAACGTCAACAACACTTTTGGATTCTTCATCCATTCGAGACGGGTCGGTTCCGTCATATCGCTTTGCCCGGCCTTACTCACTTTGACCGCCGCGCCGGGGTCGTCGCTTTCCCGAGGAGTCATGGAAATGTCACTGGGCATGGGCCCTTTCC
>JAQVYB010000096.1 GCA_028708815.1 Kiritimatiellia bacterium
AAATCCACTTTTTGAACCGGAAGCCTCTGGACCCCGCTCTGCTGACGTTCAGTCAGCGCATCCTGTGGACTCCGGCGTTGAATTCCGCCACTTGGCGGT
Organism: Kiritimatiellia bacterium; assembly: GCA_028708815.1. GTDB lineage: Bacteria > Verrucomicrobiota > Kiritimatiellia > RZYC01 > RZYC01 > JAQVYB01. The sequence continues at coordinate 100 of JAQVYB010000096.1, forward strand.
TGACATTGGCCCTGTTTCCTGTCACTTTGCCCTTGTCCTTAGCAGCGGCGTTCAGTCTGATTCGTTGTCCGGGGGCCTGCCGAAAGTCCGAAGCATTCCAACTGGTTTTCTGGTTTGGAACTTCCCTTATAGCCTATGTGTTGTTCGTGAGGTTTCATGTTTTTGCAGCGGTATTTTCGGCGGCATTGATCGGCTGTTGGCTGGGCGCTTCGCGCAGATTCGGCGCACTATACCGTTGGATGGTTATGGCGGTTGTGTGTGCAGGGATCGCGTTGGAAGCGACGGCTACGCTCCGGCATGCCGGACGCTGGGGCCGTTCCGGCGTCGAGTACCTTGAGCTGGATGAATTGCTTGGGTGGCTTGGCAAAGGAGAGGCGGACGGGCGCGTGGTTCTGGCCAATTTCGGCGTGAGCGCGTCGGTGGCGGCTTATGCAGGATGTCCCATTGTGTTGCATCCGAAATTTGAAACGGAAGAGGCCCGGTCGCGTGTTGAACAATATGGCGAGTGCCTGTTCAAAGGAAATGAAAAGACATTCAGAGATTGGGCCAACCAGTTCGGTGTTGAGTATTACATACACTCCCGAGGAGAATTTTCATCGCAAAGCCCTGAACGGCAGATGCGTTATTTTGTCAATGCGTTGAATCCGCCGCCGGATGCGGCGGCACGTTTATTCGAGTTTGAACCGGCTGAACTTCGATGGTTTCGCCCAATATGGGAAAACAGGAAGTATCGGGTTTTCAGGATGGTGACGGAGCAGGATGAGCAGCGTTCCCTGCAATTGGGCCGTCAGGCTTATGAATGGCTTTGCTCGGGCAGCTTGGATCGGGCGGAGGAGTGCGCTACGGAGGCGTTGAAACTATTTTTGGATAATGAACAGGCGCAGCAGGTGCTGCTGCACGCAGCTTCACTGAGAGAACAGAACGTCCATTTTCAATCCGATGAATAACGAGTCAGAGCGAAAGCATTCTCCGTTGCGGCTGGCGGTTACCGGCGGTATCGGTTGCGGGAAAAGCGAACTGGGCCGCATTCTGGAAAGGCATGGTGTCGCGGTTTGCGATACGGATGTGCTGGCCCGGGATCTCGTCGTGCCGGGAGGTCCCGTGTTGAAGCGGTTGGAAGCGCATTTCGGCGCGCATATTTTACAGGCGGATGGATCGCTTCGACGGGAGGTGCTGGCGGAGACGGTTTTCAATCGGAAAGAAGAATTGGATTTTTTGAATGCACTGATGCACCCGGAAATACGGCGGCGTGTACAGGATTGGCTGAGTGAGGCACATTCAGAATCCGGGATGGTGGCGGTGATTATTCCGCTGTTGTTTGAAACGGAGGATACGGCGGGTTGGGATGCGATTCTGTGCGTATCCGCCCCCGAAGGAATGGTGCGGGAAAGGCTCGTGGATCGGGGCTATGCCCAGGAACAGATCACGGCCAGAATGCAGGCGCAGATGGCGTTGAGCCGAAAAGAGGCCGCGTCGGATTATGTGATTGTAAATGATGGAACGCGCAGAGAATTGGAACAAAAAACGGAAGATGTGCTGAAGGCCATACAGAAGGAGAAGGTGCGATATGCCTGAATATCTTGATGCAAATGATGAGAAAAAAGAAAAGGGCGCCGACGCAGCGCCGGCGCGTCCTGCACGGCGCCCCGCGCGTCGTCCGGCAGCGCGCAAAGAAGCGCCTGCTGAAACGGTAGCGCCTGAAGAACGCGTGGCGGATGCCGCCCCGGCTTCGTCGGGGGGCGACTCGGCCCCACAGCCGGCTGCGTCATCGGAAGCGCCTGCCAAACCGGCGTCCGGCAACGAAGCCTCCCGGTCAGAACGGGAGTCGGAGCCGTCTTCACAGCCGTCATCCGAACGGGGTCCGAACAGCTCCTCTTCGGGAGGCCAGGGAAATAATGGAAACAGCGGTCAGCAGGACCATGGGCCCCGGCAACAGCACTATAATAAAAACAATAACAATAACAACAACCCGCGTTCGCGTGACCGGCATCATCATCACCCCCGACGGGATAACCGGAATGGACGGACCGATGATCGGAACAACCGACAGGATGACCGAAACAACCGGCAGGATGACCGCAATGGCTATCCGGACGATCGTTATAACGGAGGATCGCGACAGAATAACGATCCAATTCCGGATGACGGCAAACAGTATGTCGGGGTGAAGCTGGATCTCTCGGAGTTGCAGGAGCAGACGGTTCCCATGCTGCTGAAGATGGCCGAGGAATACGGGCTGCATGACCTGGGGGCACTGCGTAAGCATGAACTGATTTTTGAGATTTTGAAATCGCACGGGCGTCGCCGCGGGTCCATTTTGGGGCGCGGGGTTTTGGAAGTTCTTCCGGACGGCTTCGGTTTTCTTCGCTCCACCCGTTATAACTACCTTCCCTGTGCGGAGGACATCTATGTTTCGCCGTCGCAGGTTCGCCGGTTCGGGATTCGGTCGGGCGATTTTGTGGATGGAGAAATCCGGGCTCCCAAGGATAAGGAACGTTTCTTTGCGATGCTCAAGGTGGATACGATCAACGGGGAACCGCCCGATCGTACCAAGAAGAAGATTCCGTTTGGCGACTTGACGCCGCTGTTTCCGGATGAGCGTTTGCGGCTGGAGATTTCGCAGCAGGAAGTTTCCATGCGGGTGATGGACATTCTGGATCCGATCGGCAAGGGGCAGCGCGGGCTGATTGTGGCACCTCCGCGTACCGGTAAAACCGTTCTGCTTCAGAAGATCGCCAACAGTATTTCCACGAATAATCCCGAGGTGAAGCTGATTATTCTGTTGATCGACGAGCGCCCGGAGGAAGTGACGGATATGCAGCGAACGACCAAGGCGGAGGTCTTGAGCTCGACCTTTGATGAGCCGCCCGAACGGCATACCCAAGTGGCCGAAATTGTGCTGGAAATGGCCAAACGCATGGTTGAGTGCGGCAAGGACGTGGTGATCCTGCTCGACAGCATTACCCGTCTCGCGCGCGCCTACAACACTCTGCAGCCGCACAGCGGAAAGATTCTGTCCGGCGGGGTGGATGCCAATGCGCTGCACAAGCCCAAACGTTTCTTCGGTGCGGCCCGCAATATTGAAGACGGGGGAAGCCTGACCATTATTGCAACGGCGCTGGTGGATACCGGCAGCCGCATGGACGAGGTGATTTTTGAAGAGTTCAAGGGTACCGGCAATATGGAACTGTGTTTGGACCGGAATCTGGTGGACAAGCGGATCTTTCCGGCCATGAACGTGGAGAAATCGGGCACACGAAAAGAAGAGCTGCTGCTGCACCCGGATGAGCTCAGCCGGATCTGGACGTTGCGGCGGGCGCTGAAGGATGTGCCTGCTGTGGAAGCGATGGAGCTGTTGATTACCCGTCTCAAGAAAACAGGCAGCAATGCGGAGTTTCTGATGACGCTTCAGGGACAGTAAAATCATTATACGCACCCTTGACGGGGCGGTGCGCCTTGCATAAGGTATGCCCCCTCCATTGGGGTCGAACAGCGTAAAGAGAGGAATTCAAGGATCATGCAAGTGACAATCAAAGAAGAAGCGCCGTGCCGGAAATCCCTGCATATTGAGGTGCCCGCCGAAGCCGCTCAGCAGCGGTATACATCCATCCTTTCCGAATACAAAAAACATGCGAAAATACCGGGGTTTCGTCCGGGCAAGGCGCCGCAGGCACTGGTTGAAAAGCGGTATGCCAAGGAGGCGCTCAAGGAACTGAAAGAGCGCATGATTCCGGAATACTATCAGAAGGCCATCGAACAGGAGAAAATTCAGGTGGCCACCGTGTTGAATGTGACGGAGGATGAACTGGCCATTGGCCATCCGTTTTCCTATACCGTGCTGTTGGATACGGTTCCGGTTTTTGAGTTGTCGGACTATCGCGGGATCGGTGTCAAAGCGGAAACGCACGGGGTGACGGATGAGGACGTGGATGGGGCGCTGAAGCAGCTGCTGGAACGATTTGCGTCGTATGATGAAGTGACGGACCGTGCGATTCAGGAGCATGACGTAGCGCAGGTATCCTATGAAGCCACCTGTGATGGGGAAGCGATGAGCGGGCTGGTTCCGGAAGACGCCATGCGTCTGGCGCAGAGCGACGATTCCTGGATTGCCTGTGATGAGAACGAATTTCTCCCGGGATTGGGTACGGGGTTGATCGGTGGGGCGGCCGGTGAGGAAAAAGAAGTCCGGGTTTCCTTTGCGGAGGATTTTGTGGCGAAGGAAGTGGCGGGAAAGGAAGCGGTATACCGCGTGAAGATCAAGGCCATTCGCTCCAAAAACATTCCTGCACTGGATGAAGAAATGCTGAAGAAGCTCTCGGCGGAATCGGAGGAGCAGCTTCGGACTCAGCTTCGCGGCGAATTGGAGCAGTATTCCGTTCGTCAGGAGGAGGAGCGCCGTAAGTCGGAAATCATCAGCCAGTTGCTGGCGAAGTATTCCTTTGATTTGCCGGAGTCGGACGTGCAGGAGGAAACCCGCGAGCTGGTCTATGAAATGGTGCGCAACAACACGATGCGCGGCGTGAAGGACGAGGAAATCACGGAAAACAAGGGCCAAATATTTGAAGCGGCGACGAAGACCGCCGAGGAACGCGTCCGACTTCACTATGTGATGGAACGGATTGCGGATCAGGAGAAGATCACCGTCTCCCGCAATGAGGTGGACGCCTATATCCGCAGGCTGGCGCAGGCGCACAATATGTCGGTGGAGCAGGCGACTAAACGCCTGAACGAACGGAACGGAATGGCGGGCGTGCGGGATAAGTTGCGGCAGCAGAAGACGGTTGAATTTCTGCTGAAAGAAGCGAAGATCGAAGAGTAAGGCGCTGGGTGCACGGAAACGGCGGCAGCGTATAACCGGAAGGACGGGTGATTGTATGTTGGTACCTATGGTGGTCGAACAAAGCGGACGTGGTGAACGCGCGTATGATATCTTTTCGCGGTTGTTGAAGGACCGGATCATTTTTCTCGGGACGCCGGTGAATGACGACGTAAGTAATCTGATTGTGGCTCAGATGTTGTTTCTACAGGGTGAAGATTCGGAAAAGGACATCAGCCTGTATATCAATTCGCCGGGCGGTTCGGTAACGGCCGGGATGGCGATTTATGACACGATGCAGTTTCTTAAATGCGATGTATGCACGTATTGCGTCGGCCAGGCGGCCAGTATGGGCGCGCTGCTGCTGGCAGCGGGCGCCAAGGGCAAGCGTTATGCCTTGCCGCATGCGCGTATTCTGATTCATCAGCCGCTGGGTGGAGCGCAGGGGCAGGCCTCTGATATCAGTATCCAGGCGAAAGAAATCCTCCGCATGCGGGATCAGTTGAACGCGATTCTCTGTAAACACACCGGTAAATCACTGGCCGATGTTGAGCGGGATACTGATCGCGATTATTTCATGTCGGCCGAAGAGGCGCGTGTATACGGCCTGGTGGACGAGGTGGTGGAAACCGATCCCGTATCGAAGAAAAAAAGTGAGAAAGGCAAGTAGGTTCGGATGGCGCAAAAAAAGGAAAACAACCGCTGTTCATTCTGCGGAAAGACGCAGAATGAAGTGGAACGGCTGATTGCCGGGCCGAATGTTCAGATATGCGATCAATGCGTGGAGTTGTGCAATTCGCTGCTTGTGCAGAAGGATGGAAAGAATCCGTCGCCGGCGCATGCCGGGCTGAAGGTTCCGAAGCCGCACGAAATATATGAAATGCTGGATCAGTATGTGGTTGGTCAGGGGCACGCCAAAAAGGTGCTTTCCGTGGCGGTGCACAATCACTACAAGCGGGTCAAACACCGGTTTTCGTCGAAGCCTGGTGTGGAGGATGTGGAAATCGAAAAGAGTAACATCCTGCTGATCGGCCCGACGGGGAGTGGCAAGACGCTCCTGGCGAAATCGCTTGCGAAAATGCTGGATGTTCCGTTTTCCATTGCCGACGCCACCACGTTGACCGAAGCGGGCTATGTGGGAGAGGATGTGGAAAACATCCTGTTGCACCTGTTGCAGTCGGCGGATGGGGATGTGCAGCGTGCCGAGTTGGGAATTATCTATATTGATGAGATAGATAAGATCGGACGGCGCACGGAAAACGTGTCCATCACGCGCGATGTCTCGGGGGAGGGTGTGCAGCAGGCTCTCTTGAAGATTCTGGAAGGTACGGTCGCAAATTTGCCACCCAAGGGAGGCCGGAAACATCCGCAGCAGGATTATATCAAGCTGAATACGGAGAATATCCTTTTCATTTGCGGCGGGGCGTTTATCGGTCTGGATCAGCACATTCGGCGCCGCACCGGGAAGGCCAACCTGGGCTTTCATTTTAAGCACGGCGACGCGCCGAAATCGCGGAAGATCACTCCGGTGGAGCCGGAAGATCTGATTCATTACGGCTTGATTCCCGAGTTCATTGGACGCCTGCCTGTGCTGTCGGTTCTGGATGAACTGACGGAGAAGGATCTGGTGCGCATTCTGACGGAACCGAAGAACGCCATGGTTCGGCAGTATACGCGGCTGATGGAGATGGAAGGGGTTGCGTTGAGCTTCTCGACGGGCGCTTTGGTTGAACTGGCTCGCGTGGCCACGATGAAGCGAACCGGCGCCCGGGGATTGCGGGCGATCCTGGAAAACCTGATGCTCGATATGATGTATGATGCGCCAACAAAGGCCGCAAAAAGCGAGTGTCGGATCACGGCAGCCATGGTACGAAAGCATTTCGCGCATGCGTTTCCTCCGGATACTTTTCAAAAATCAGCCTGATGGAATTGCCGGAGTATTCCGGTGGCGCGGGCGCGTTCTCTTCGTTTTGTTGATGGCGTGTCTGACGCTTTCAGCCTCTGCCCGAGTGGCTTCGTTTTCCATTCTCTACACCGGAGAATTGTGTGGGCGTCTGGGGCCGTTCGGTTTGCGCCGTGGAGGAGGTTTGGCGGCGGTGAGCGAGTGTATCCGGCGCGAACGGGAGAGAACCCCGAATACCCTGCTGATCGATTGTGGTAATTTTGCTTTTGGCTCCTACGATGCCTCGGTGCTTCGTTCCGAGGTGCTTTACGGCGTGATGGAGTCGTTGCGCTATGATGCCTGGATTCCCGGTTGGCGCGATTGGCAGGGGGTGGCGGACCGGAAGCGGCTTTCTTCCTGCAATGTGCCGATGCTGGCCGCCAATGTGTTTGGATGTGGAGTTGAGACGCCGTTGTTTTGCGGACAGAGGGTGTTTCAGGTGGACGGGGTGCGGGTGACGCTGATTGGCATGACGTCGCCGAATACGCCACTGTGTTATCCGTCGGGCGTGCTGGACGGGATGGTGTTTGATGATGTGATCGAGGCGTTGGGCCGGATGGTGCCCGAGGTGCGCGAGGGCGAACCGGATATCGTGGTGCTGGTTTTGGATGCCGGAATCTTCGGCGAGCAGGCGGGACCTGGTTTGGCGGTGCAGATTGCCCGGCACTTCCCCGAAATCGATATTCTGCTCACACGCGGTGCCAAAGACGCGCGGCGCATCGGCGCATTGTACTATGCGGCGGCCTCCCTGGATGACCAAACGGTGGGTCGGGTCGGGATTCAGTATGATACGGTGCTTCGCGAACTTCTGCGTGTGGAATCCGAGGCCTTGGCGGCACCTTCCGTTGGTAAAATATACAGCACCCCCACGTGGATTCCGGAGGCATCCTGGAAGGCATGGCGAAGCGCCTGTGAAGAAACCTTTGGCATCCTGACGCAGGCAGTAACGGGAACGGAAGGCGAGAGCGGGGAATCGGAGGCGGGGCGTTTCATGGCGCGTGCGGTGGCGGCGGCATCCGAGGCGGATGCGGTTTCCTACCGTCCGCCGATCGGGCGTTCTCTTCCGGCAGGTCCTGTGGCCATGCGTGATTTGGCCGAGGCCTATCCGGATGAGACCGTCTGGGGTTTGCTGATGTTGACGCCGGAAGAGATTCGGCAGGCCATGGAGGATACGCTTCGCTATCGGGGCAGTGACAAGGTCCTGATCTGTTACGGTGTTGAGTTTGAGAAAGGTGAACAAGATGATTCCGGGGGCGTTCTTCGCCTGTCTTCCGAAACGGATAGGTTTTTGCATCCACGTAAGCGGTATCGGGTGGCGGTGCCGTTGGATGTGATGGCTTCCTCCGGCGGTGTCTATACCAACATGCGGGCCCTGGCGGAAAATCCGCTTACGCAACGGTCGACCTCCACGGTTGACATCTATGCCGCACTGATGAAGTATATTCGCGACGCTGGAGGAGAGCCCGACCATGAATGAACGGATCGAAACAATCTGTTGGGAAGTCAAAGGGCTGAAATACCTGCTGCTCGGGTTGGCTTTTTTTCTGCCGGTGTCCATCTCTGTGGCAGAACCATTGGCCTTCCTGGCGGTGGCTCTGTGGCTTTACACGCTCCGGCATTCGTGGGCGCGTACGCAGTTGCGCGGCAATCCGCTGCTGGCGCCGGTTCTGTTGTTCGGGATGGTGGCGGTGGGCGTTTCACTGCTTTTCGGGGTGCGTCCCTTGCTGAGTGCGAACAAGTTTCATCGGCTGTTGTTTCTGGGGTTGATTTTTATTTTTGATGCGGCGCTGTCGCGGGAACGGGCGGCGTGTGGGTTGAAAAACCTGCGCTTGGTCATGACGGCTTATCTGGCGGGCTGTACGTTGCTTGGGATGATTGACGTGGTGCGTATCCCGCTCTATGCCTGGCGCGGTGGGAATATATTCGATGCGGGAAGCATGCGCGACCCGCAGTTTTACCTGGTGGCGCTTTGTTTGTTGGTTTCTTATTTTTTAAGCGGGTTGACGCGCAGGATGCTTTGGCCGTGGTTGACGGCTTCGCTTTTTTCATTGTTGGGCATCATCCTGCATTTCAAGCGAGGGGTCTGGCTTTCTCTGATTGGGGTGCTGGCGCTGATGGCCGGCATGGTGCGTCGCCGGAGCCTGCTGCTTGTTTTGCTGGCCGGGATGTTGATTGGGTTGGCGGTGCCGCAGGTGCGGGTGCGGCTGAGCAATCTGCGCGAGGTGTTCACGCCTCGCTCGGGAGATCGTTATGTGCTTTGGACGGATACCGCGCCCACGCTCTTTAAGGAGTTTCCGCTGGGCATGGGGTGGTGTGCGGTGAAACAACAGGATTTTGCGCTGTATTCCAGTCGCCCCGTTCAACCCAAACTTAATCATCTGCACAACAACCTGCTTCAAGTTCGGTTGGAATTGGGATGGGCCGGCGTGGTGGCCTGGTGCCTGCTGATGGGGTTGGGTTGGTACAGGCTCTGGAGGGGCGGACGCAAGACGAACCAGCCGGATGAGCCTTGGAAGTGGATGGGAGCAGGGCTGACATGCGGCTTTACCGGTTTGTTGATCAATGGTATGGTGGAATCCAATTTCGGGGATACGGAAATAATGATGCTTTTCTGCGTGTTACTGGGGTGCGGCGCTGTGTTGCATCGAATGCGCATTCCGGAACAGGCGGCAGATGTAATGGAGGCGGTGGTTCATGAGTAAACGATGGATGCGGATCGGGTTCGTGACGGGTATGGTGGTATGGCTGGCTGGATGCGACAGGTTGCCCTCGCTCAAACCGTCACCGGAACGGCCAAGAAAGACCGCTGCGGTTACCCGGATCAATCTGACGATTCGGGAGGCCCGTCCTGAAGCCTCGCTGATTGAGTTGGATCAGTATGTCAATCAGGTGGTGTTGCTGAATGTGTGGGCGGCCTGGTCGTTGCCCTGCCGCGAGGAGTGTGCGGTATTGAACCGCCTGCATGAAAAATACCGTGATCGCGGTTTGTCCATTGTGGGCGTGCTGTTGGATCGGGGTGAGAAGGAGTCGGCGGCGTTGGATTTTGTGCAGGCGCAGCAATTGCTTTATCCGAACGGTTGGGTGGATAATCTGAATGTCATAAAGCCTTTTGACACCATGCGGGTGATTCCAACCAAATATATGCTGAACCGCAGGCATGAGCTGGTGGGTACACCGATTGAAGGGATTGCTTCTGAGGCGGAGTTGCAGCGGCGTATTGAGGAATTGCTGTAACGGGTCGGAGAGGGAAGAGATATGAAAATGCGGATGTGGGTGGCGGTGTGGCTGGTGATGGTGCTTTGGATTCCGTTGTATGCTTCGGCGGATGGTGATTTTCGGCTGGACGTGGAGTTGGGTGCTGCGGGAGAACAGCCCCTGTTGACGGTGACGATGGATATGCCACCCGGTTATTTCCTGTATGCGGAGTCGTTCCGGGTGATGGATGAGGGGTCGCAGGAGCTGGCATCGCTGACCCCGTTGCCCTCGCAGGTGAAGCAGGATCCTTTCAGCGGTGAGCCGGTGCAGGTGCTCAAGGAGTCGTTTCGCGCCGAGTATCCGGTGCGCTTCGATGAACGTGGTGTAATCGAAGGGATCATCACGTATCAGGGTTGCAATGAATCCACCTGTTTTATGCCCCGGCGCACGCCCTTCCGTTTTTTTCGTGACGGCAGGGATGCCGCGTCGGAAGGCATCACTCGGGTGAGTGAAGAGACCAGGGAGCCGGCGGATCCTGGTCGGGCGGATTGGACGGCGGCGGCGGAACCTTTTCGTGTCGTCGGATCGGAAACGGGCTACATGAGTGCGGAGTCCTTCCGTGAATTTCTGGAACGCGGCGGGGGAGAGAAGGATTCGGGCCGGGCGTTGGGGGCTCATCGTCTCTGGGTGGCGGTGTTGCTGATTCTGTTGGGTGGTTTGGCGCTGAATCTGACGCCTTGTGTGTTGCCGATGCTTCCGGTGAATCTGGCCATTATCGGTGCGGGTGCGCAGGCGGGGAGTCGACGTCGCGGTTTTATGCTGGGCGGGGCGTATGGATTGGGTATTGCGCTGGCCTATGGCGGTACGGGGCTACTGGTGGTGCTGACGGGCGCCACGTTCGGCGGATTGAATGCCAACGCCTGGTTCAACGGGGTGATTGCGCTGCTCTTTCTGGTGTTGGCGCTGGGGATGTTTGATGTGATTCATATTGATTTGGCGCGTTTTCAGCGGAGTGGCCCATCGGTTCGTCGGGGCGGGTTGCTGGTTGCGCTGAGCATGGGTATGGTTTCGGCGCTGTTGGCGGGCGCGTGCGTGGCGCCGGTGGTGATTTCGGTGTTGATCTGGTCGGGTCAGTTGGTTGCCGAAGGGCATTACAGCGGACTGCTTTTGCCGTTTGTGCTGGGAGCGGGCATGGCGCTGCCCTGGCCCTTTGCGGGGGCGGGCCTCTCATTGCTGCCGCGTCCCGGCGGGTGGATGATCTGGGTGCGCAATGGATTTGGTGTGCTGATTCTGCTTCTGGCGCTGTATTACGGCTATCAGGCGTATAACCTTTCGGGTTTGCGGTTCGCAAAAGATGGAGAGGATGCCGGCCACGAGATGCTGACGCCTGAACAGGTTAATCAGCGGCTGGCTGTGCAATTGCGCGCGGCGGCCGAGCGGGGGCGTCCGGTGCTGCTGGACTTCGGAGCGTCGTGGTGCAAGAACTGCAAGACGATGGAGCGAACAACGCTGCGTGATCCCGAAGTCATCCAGGCGCTTGATGCGTATCATTTGATTTATTACGCGGCGGAAAATCCCGATCTTCCGGAGACGAAAGCGGTCTTGAACCATTTCGATGTGCTGGGGTTACCCACCTACCTGTTGCTCGAACTCCGTGAGAACGGAGTTCGGTAACCTCAGCGCTTACGTTGTGGTTTATGCGGCCTAATCCTGTTTAAAAATGCGATGCAATAAAATCCTGTGTGGGCAGAGCGGATATGCGTATGGCCGGGCCGTGCTGTTCTACGGGGCAGGCATTTTGGCAGTAGCCGCATCCTCGGCATAGGGATTCATTAACCACCGGGCAGAATGTTCCGTCGGGGAGGCGGGTGGTTTCGATCGCGCTGTAGGGGCAGGCCTTCATGCAGAGCAGACACTCCTGCCGGCCCGCCCAGGCGAGACAGGTTTCCCTGTTCACTTCCGCCAGACCGATCCGGCAGTGCTGCTTCAGATGCAGAGAAATGGATTGGATGGCGCCGCTCGGGCAGACTTGCGAGCAGGCGTGACAGTCCACATTGCATCCACCGTAAGCGGGGTCCATTTGCGGCTGAAACCATTCAATGAGCGGTTGGTCGGCGTGCAGATCCACGCGCAGGATGCCGGTTGGGCAGGCGGAGACACAGGCATAACAGCGGTGACAGACGGCCCCGAATTCAGGTGAGGGCCGCGCACCAGGCGGTAGCAACGGAATGTTGCGGATGCTTGGTCTTTTCGGCCAGCGTGCAGCGAGAGCGGCGAGCGGGAGACCCAAAAATACGCCGGTTAGAAAATTACGGCGCTCCTGGTTCACGGTGCGCGTGATGTCGCGTGACAGCGAGCGGCAGAGATCAAAGAGATAGCCGGTCGGACAGCAGTGGGCACACCAGATCATGGGTTGAAACAGGCCAAGCAGGATAAAGAGGGGGAAGAGCACGCCGGGAATCAGGGCATAGAGCGTGAGCGGCCCATGCAGCCAGACCAGATTGCGCTGAATCATGGGCAGTGGTTCAAGAAAAAGCAATACGGGCAAGCCCAGCGCTGACGAAGCCAGAATCGCCCAGAAAAGAATTCCGTTGATGCGCAGGTGGAGCAGGCGCATGTTGAGTCGGCGTGGCGATGCCAGATAAAACACGGTGCCCGCCGGGCATATCCAGCGACAGAAGAAGCGTCCGCGTGTGCAGGCCAGCATCAAAAAGGTGAGTGGTGGAATGGCCCAGAAGGCGGCTATCGCCGGTTGGCGCTGCGCGATCCATTCGCTCAACAGAGTGAGGGGGGAAAGGGAGGGAAAGAGGCGTGCGAGAATGAAGGGGACCGGCCCACCCAAAGCAAAGAGCGCTGCGAGCGCCAGCAGAAGAAGGCGGACCGTGATGTTTATGCTGCGTTGTAAGGATCTCTGCTTCATGCTCCCTGTGCCGGATTTAGTATTTTTGTTAGAGGCACGCCTTGCCGGGACGGTTCGCTCTGCCTGATACGGCTCGCGGGACGCTTGTCCTCCAGGGATCCACGCGCGATTCCCGATTGCTTTTGCGGCAATGTACGGCATACTGACGTTCAAATAAACAGTTATTTCCGGCAGGATGTGGGACATGAACGATAGAGCGCGATATGATCGTTTGCTTTCGGATGGACGGGTGCAGTGCGTGCTTTGTCCGCGGGAGTGCGTGTTGAAGGAGGGGCAGCGCGGTGTTTGTTTTGTGCGGCAGGCCCGGGGCGGTGAATTAATACTCACCACCTATGGGCGCTCCAGTGGATTTGCCGTGGACCCGATTGAGAAAAAACCATTGAATCATTTTCTGCCGGGGACGGCGATTCTTTCGTTCGGCACGGCGGGCTGCAATCTGCAATGTTGTTTTTGTCAGAACTGGAATCTCTCCCGGTCGCGCGAGATGGATACAATGGGCGAACGGGCATCGCCGGAACGTATCGCGGCGATGGCGAAGGAGGTGGGATGCCGCAGCGTAGCCTTCACCTACAACGATCCGGTGATTTTTGCAGAGTACGCCATCGATACGGCGCAGACCTGTCATACGCGCGGAATAAAAACCGTGGCAGTGACGGCCGGCTACATTCAGGGCGAGGCCCGCAACGATTTCTTTGCCGAAATGGATGCGGCCAACATTGACCTGAAGGCCTTCACTGAACGGTTTTACAAGGAACTCTGCGGTGCGTCACTTGCGCCGGTGCTGGAAACGATTGAGTATGCGGTGCGGGAGACGGCATGCCACGTCGAATTGACCACACTGCTGATTCCGGGCGAGAACGACGGCGAGGCGGAAATCGATGCCATGACCCGCTGGATAATGGAAAAGCTGGGTCCGGATGTGCCGCTGCACTTCACCGCCTTTCATCCCGCTCACCGGTTGCAGGACCATGAGATGACGCCGCTGAACACCTTGCGGCGTGCACGGACCTTGGCGATGCGCAACGGATTGCGTTATGTCTATACCGGTAATGTGCGTGATCGGGAAGGCGCGACCACGTTCTGCCACCACTGCCACGCTCCGCTGATTGTGCGCGATGGCTATGAGCTTATCGGTTGGTCGCTGGATGCGGCAGGTGCCTGTACGGCCTGCGGAACGCCCTGTGCGGGAGTCTTTAATCCACCCATGGTTATTGGGGATCGCCTTGCCTGATTACCTGCGCCCGATTGTGATCATCTGCACGAGCCGTAGAGATGGTCTTGTATGCCGGCCAGATGAATAATGGAAGAGATTACTCTGAGGTTGCCTTCAGCAGAGCGGGGGAATAAGGCCCATCATCATTGAAATCGAGTTTTTCATGCCGTCGCCCGCAGAGAATGTCCCATGTCAGGTCGGCATTCAAATATTCCAGTAGTTTTGATGCAGTTCCCCGCTGTTGCAGGCAGCGTATAAGCGCTTGGGTAATGGTGCTGCATTGCGCCGTTGAGACCCAGCTGTAGCAGGAACCGACGAAGAGGCATTCCGGGAAAGCGTGTTTCCACACACAGGCATAATCTGGAAAGGTTCTGCAACCCATGTACCAGAACGAGGAGCTTCGCATGGCAAGGGTATTCAGATCATCACAATTTCCATCCACAATGGCTGTTCCGTTGGATGAGTCGGCGATCACGGTATCGTAGGGTCTGATGTATTCTTGCGGGATACGCAAACGGTCTTTGCCCATGCGAAAGAATCCGTGGCCGCCTTCCTGTTCGGAGAAAAAGATTCCACGCCCGAAATTCCCGTGGCCGAAATACAGCACAATGTCATCCTGAGCCAGTGCATTGGTGAAGGCGGGAAACGAAGCAATCTGCCTAATAATAATGGGGCCGGAATCATGTTCGTTTGTAACGATCGTGCAGTGCGTTTCGGGACGTTCGGAATTATAAACGGCAATGGTTATGCTTCCGTCGGCAAGCAGGCGACTATAGGGAATGTCGGGAGCAAAAAGTATTCCGGGTGCGTAATGATGTGAATCAGGATTGGAAGGTTGTTTGTGCACAGAGGATAACAGCATGTGGATCTGTTCGAACGTGGGTTTCAAATTCCATTCGATCAGGGTATTTCGGGCCGTGCGTATCTGGATAATTCGGGGTAAGACAACGCAGAATAAGGCTGAGGCAGCAATCGTCAGTAGAGCCGTGATCACCCAAAATTGTTTAGCGTTCTTCATCTTCATCCGTATCCCTCTGAGTTAGCACGGGATCACATTAGCAGAAACCATCTAAGGCAGATAGTTTCATTTTGATGCCGATGTCTCTTAATACAGCCGAAATCGCGTCGCATCGTATGGCCGATCGTATGCTGAAAAACAGAGAATGAAAAATGAACAACTTTGAGAAGGTGAATGGATGGCGGGGTAATCAGAACGGGAGTGGAGCAGGAGTTAGGCAAGGGGGGGGGGCGATGTTGATT
>JAQVYB010000097.1 GCA_028708815.1 Kiritimatiellia bacterium
CGTTGGAAGGATTGAAGGTTGATTTGGCAAAGTCCGAGAGTGCTTTTTCGGGCAGCGAGAAGGAGCGGAAGGCACTGGAGGCGAAACAGCAGGCGACAGAGAAGAATTTAAAGGCCGTTGAGCAGCAATTGGCGTCGTTGGAAGCTGCAAAGAAGAGCGTGGATGCCGAATTGAAGTCGAAAGACGGGGCCTTGCAGGAGTTGACGACGAAACACGCGAAACTCTCGAAAGAGAAGGCTTCGCTTGAAGCGGAACGTCGGGCGGATGCGAAGGCGTTGGAGGGGTTGAAGGTTGATTTGGCAAAATCGGAGAGTGCTTTTTCGGGCAGTGAGAAGGATCGGAAGGTGCTTGAGGCAAAGCAGCAGGCGACAGAGAAGAATTTAAAGGCCGTGGAGCAGCAATTGGCGTCGTTGGAAGCTGCGAAGAAGGATTTGGAAGGGCAATTGAAGTCAAAAGACGGGGCCTTGCAGGAGTTGGATTCAGGTTACGCGAAGTTGGTGAAGGAGAAGGTTGTGCTCGAAGAGGAGCGGATGGCGAACGTTAAAGTGCAGGAGGAGTTGAAGAGCGAGCTCTTACTTTCTCAGAATCAACTGACGCAAAGTGAGCAGGGGCGCAAGGAACTCGAAAAGGCTTTGCAGGAAATGGCCGATCAGATGGCGTCTCTCCGTATGGACCTTCGGGAGCGGGAGGAACTGCGTGAGGCAGTGCAGAAAGAGAGTGCAGTCATTCGGCAGCAGGTGGAGACGTTTGCGCAGGAAAACGAAGCCATGCAGGCTCAACTTGAGACGAAGTCGGAAGCGTTGCGTCAGCAAGAGAAAGAACGAGCGAAGCTTGATGAAGTCCTGCAGGTAGCTTTGGCGGAGCGAAAGTCTTTTGAGGAAGAGGCCTCCATGCTGAATAAACGACTCGCGGCTCTAACTGCTGAAAAAACGAAGATTGAAGAGACACTCAAAGAAGCCAACTACAGGGCCAAGCTCATTGACGAAAAGCGAACGATGGCGGAGGCTGCCTTGTCTGAATCGGCACTGGATGCAGAACAACTGCAGCAGGAGCTGGAGCGGGTGAATCTTGATCGTGATCGTCTTCGTGCGGATCGCGAGGGGTTATCTGGCAAGTTTGTAGAGTTGACGAGGAAAGTGGATGAAATGTCGGATTCTTCAGCGCTGGCACGGGAGAGTGTGCGGAAAAAGGAAGAAGATATTGCACGCCTTCAAGAGCGGGTAAAAAAGATATCCCAAAGTTTGGTTGATGATGAATTGAAGCTTGGTAAAAGGGAGCAAGAACTGGCCGAACTAAGTCGGCAAGTCAAGGCGGGCGAGATCGATTTGGCGGCCAGGCAAGAGATGTTGACGCAGGTTCAACAGCAGAAAATGCAGATGGAAAATCAGCTGCGGGATCTGGAACAGGAGGCTAAGGGTCTTAGATCAACGGGGCGTGATTTGGAAGCACGTAATGCTGAGTTAACGCGAGCCCTCGTTATAAGTCGTGAAATCAGCGCCTCGCTGGAAGCATTGCGCGCTTCGAACGAAGATATGGCGAAGCGGCTTCACCGCATGGAGATTCAGCGCAAGGGTTATGACGAGAAAGCCGCGTCGCGCTTGAAGCAGGAAATGGATGCGTTTGGCAACCGGATTGAATCGCTGATG
This sequence comes from Kiritimatiellia bacterium, assembly GCA_028708815.1. Classification (GTDB taxonomy): domain Bacteria; phylum Verrucomicrobiota; class Kiritimatiellia; order RZYC01; family RZYC01; genus JAQVYB01. The sequence goes on from JAQVYB010000097.1 coordinate 1,647, forward strand.
AAAGAGGCCGAGGCTATCAGCGAGTAAGTTGGGTTTTGAGTTCCGTTGCGGTTCGCTGTTCGGTGAGATTGAGCCGATCAGTCGGACATTTTCTGACGCATTTGATTTATGACGGCGGTGTAATCGGTTGCTGAGAAAATTGCGGAACCGGCGACAAACGTGTCCGCCCCCGCCTCCATTACGTCGCGTATGTTGTCGGCATTGATCCCCCCGTCCACCTCGAGTCGAATCGGCTTTCCTGATTTTTCGATCATGGTCCGGACTTCGCTGATCTTTTGAAGCATTTCGGGGATAAATGCTTGGCCTCCGAATCCAGGATTGACCGACATGATCAGCACCAGATCGAGTTTGTGCAGCGTGTAGTTCAGGGCGTCCAACGGGGTGGCAGGGTTGAATGCCAGTCCCGGTTTTGCTCCGTGTTCTCTGATCATGTTAATAGTCCGGTCCACATGATCCGTCGCCTCCGGATGGAACGAGATATAGGTTGCCCCCGCCTTGGCAAATGATGGAATTAGGGAGTCCACTGGACGCGTCATGAGATGGACATCCAACGGGATATTGAACTGACGTTTTGCCAAGGCTTCGCAAACCAGCGGCCCGACCGTCAGGTTGGGGACGTAGTGGTTGTCCATCACGTCGAAATGAATCAGGTCTGCACCGGCTTTTACGACGGCTTGAACCTCCTCTCCCAGTCGGGAAAAATCGGCTGAGAGAATAGAGGGGGCGATCCAGTTTGTTTTTTTCATAATAACCTCTCGTATGTCTAAAACGGGATGCTGGCAGAAAAAGGGATGGCTTGTCCAGTCACAAAGGGAGGCCAGACGATGGGTAGAGCGCGAAGAGATCCCTGCATAACATGAGATCGCGAAAGAGAATATTCTTTTGGAGGGGGAAAAAGAGCCTGAAAAAACTAAGCGATTGATTTCCAGCGTGATACGGAAAGAGCTTTCGGGAATGGGTTTGCAAGGGAAAAAAATGGAAAAACGATGGCTTGTGATAAACAGGCCTAAATACCACATATAGTGGTGTAAAATTGCATTTATGAGCAAATGCAACAAAATGTATTCAAAAGGCCATTGACACTTTTTGCGAGTGTTGGCACTATACTTTCGATTTTTGAGTGTGACTGAAGAGTGTTGTGTGGCTTATTCGGAAAAGGAGTTGGGAGCGTGCGAAACACATGGAGCAAACCCTTATCCAACCCGTTCTCCTGCACCCATTATCCGACTTGCTAACAGGCTGATCCCGTATTTATTTCGTTCAGTATTTATACAAAGAAACAAAGATGAAAGAGAGAGGAAAGTCCGACATGAGCAATGAGAAGATTCAGGCAGAAGGATTCGATGGCTTCAGGAAGCGATCCGGTCTGGTGGTTCCTTTCAGGAAAGGGAAAATTGAAAGTGCTATTCAGCGGGCCTTTGATGAGGTCAGTAGAGAGCAAAAACAGCCCCGGCGCGAGCAGAGCGCTGCGAAGATGGCAGAGTTGGTGATTGCTCAGTTGACGAATCCGTCGAGTGAGTACTACGTCTATCCGGATGAGCAGGACAAGCGGATTCCGAATATTGAGGACGTGCAGGATTTGGTTGAAATCATCATGGCTGAGAATGGCGAGGCCTTGGTTGTGGCTTCATACAAACGGTATCGGAAAGCGCGTGAGATGGCCCGCGGCCGCATTCGGGTTCGGGGTGGCAATCAGAATGCACGCATTGATGTGACGGATGCCAGCCTTCTTTTGGTGGAATCCACGACGCAGAATGTAACACTTCCGTGGGATCGGCAACGGATTGTGAAGCAGATTATTGACAAGACGTCTCTTTCCGTGGAAGAAGCGATCAATATTGCGAAGTCGGTGGAGAACCGTATTATCGGCGGTGAGATTCCGTGCGTGAACAGCACGTTGATTCGCGAGCTGGTGAATAACGAAATCATGGAACGTGGTTTTAATGGGCAACTGCGTGATCTCTCGTTGTACCGCCTTTCCCGTGATTATGTGGAGAGCCTGATGTTTTCCAAGTCGACGGAAAACAGCAACATCGTCAACAACAACCCGGAGGCGGTGAATTTGGGTATTGCGGAGTTGGTGTTGAAGCAGTGGGCGCTGGATACGATCTTCAGTAAAGACGTGAAACGTGCGCATGACACCGGCGCGGTACATCTGCACGACCTGGGGTATCCACATCGTGTGTACTGCTCTTCACACTCCATCGAGTATGTGAAGAAGTTCGGTTTGCGCGGACTTTCGAATCTGAACACGGAATCACATCCGGCCCGCTCGGCGTCGGTGCTGACGGGGCATTTGAACACCTTCCTGGCTTCGATGCAGGCGAACTATGCCGGTGCACTCGGCATTGCCTATATCAACATTCTTTATGCGCCCTATCTGGAGGGTATGGATTTCGACGCCCTGAAGCAGGTGGCGCAGGAATTGATATTCAACGGTTCTCAGAACGCCTTTTCGCGCGGTGGTCAAACGCTGTTTTTGGACTTCAACATTCATACCGGCGTGCCGCGTTACATGAAGAAAGTGCCTGCCATCGGTCCGGGAGGCCGATACATGCTGCGTCGTAAGGACGGAGTGAAGGTCGCGCTGACGGAAGAGCTGCGGGAACAGCGCGATCCGAGCGGGTACAAGATGATGGACCTATACCTGGAAGAGGCAGGCAGCCGTCGTTTGGTGTTGCGCGAGGAGTTGGCCGACAAGGGCGGCGTCGTTTTCAACCACGAAGTCGAGGCGGAACTGGCAGAGCGTGGGGAAGCGATTGTGACTTACGGGGATTACCAGAAGGAAACCCGCGAGTTTTGTCGCGCTTTGCTGAAGGTCTGGAGCGATGGGGATCGCAATGGTCGCGTGTTCGAATTTCCGAAATGTGACTTCCATGTGAGCGATGAGACCTTCAAGGATGAGGAGCAGTTTTCGATTTACATGGAGGCGTGCGAGCTGGCGAGCAAAAACGGCTCAACGTACTTCATCTTTGACCGTGATGAAGTCACGCTTTCGGCCTGTTGCCGGTTGCGTACGACGATTTCGGACGATCGTATGTTGCGTCATCCCGAGTGCATGCGTTTCTGTGGTTTTCAGAATGTTACGATTAACATCCCGCAGGCGGCTTACCGTGCCTCGCGGCGTGGCAGCGAAGACATTTATAAAAACTTCTATGAAGAATTGGATAAGACGATGGAGTTGGCGGTGCAGGCGCATCTCCAGAAAAAGAATGTGATAGCCGACATGATGAGCGGTCCGGGTCGTCCGTTGTGGCAGGTTGGGCGCGAGTCGTGCGACGGCAAGCCCTACATCAAACTGGATGACTGCACGTACATCATTGGCCTGATCGGTGTGAACGATGCGGTGAACTTCCTGATTGGTCAGGAGCTGCACGAGAACCGGGACGCAGCCAAGCTGGGACTGAAGATTGTAGCTCACATGTTCCTTAAGATCAAAAAGCTGGCCAAGAAATACAATCTGAAATTCACGCTGGAGGAATCGCCTGCGGAGAGTGCGGCACGGCGCCTGGCCAAAACGGACCTGGTTTATTTCCGGGAGGAAGCGCGCAATATTGTCAAAGGATCGGACGAAGATGTGGTGTATTACACCAATTCAATTCATCTCTCGGCAGATGCCCCTGTGTCGCTGGTGGAGCGGATTCGCGAGCAGGCGAAGTATCACAGCATGATTGAGTCGGGTGCGATTACGCACGCCTTTGTGGGTGAGGAACGGCCCTCTCCGAAGGTCATTGGGCAGGTGATGAAGGAGGTTTTCTTCCGGACTCAGTCGGCGCAGGTCACTATTTCGCCGGAATTCACCTACTGCAACGACTGCAATCACGTGATGAACGGGCTGCTGGAAACCTGTACGGTCTGCGGATCGGAAGACGTGGTGGGCGAGACGCGCGTGGTGGGCTATTTCAGCAAGATTCAGAACTGGAACAAGTCGAAACGGTATGGAGAATTGACTGCTCGGCATAACGGGCGCTATTCGGTCGTTACTGTAGACAGCGGGCAAAGCCCAGGGGAGACCGTGACCGCGGCGCAACCGGAAACCATTCAAAGCGTAAAGAGCTAAGGAGAGCGATTATGTCTGCACAATATCGAATTGATCTGTTTGGAAAGACCGGCTGTGCCAAATGCAAGGTGCTGGGGCAGCGCTTGGACAAACTTCTGCAAAAGGATGAATGGAAAGACGTGGAGAAGAAGTATTACGACGTGGAGACGGAAGAGGGGATCATCACCTTTTGTGAAGCGGAGTGCATCAATCCGCAGCGTATACCTGCTCTCATGTTGAAGAGGCGTGATGAGATGACGGGGGAGTATGTTCCGGTCATCAATCTGATGCCGGGGCGGGAAGACGAGGTCTGCGGGAGTTCGAAACTCTATCAGTATATTGGTCTGCAAACGGATTATACGGATGAAGGCAAGGGCGTGATCAGTCCCAAGATGATTACGACGGTATTGGAAGAGGCGGCTTTGGAGCGCTAAGCAAGCCGCGGGGAATGCGTTGAACGCCTCCGAACTTGATTGAGCGGAGGCGTTTTTTTCGTTAATGAAGATGTATTGTCATGAGCGAGCAGGATATGGGCGGAAGTTCGATTTACGGGTATTTAAAGAATCCGAGCATGGTGGACTATCCGGGGTGTTTGGCGGCGGTATTTTTCACCTCGGGTTGTAATTTCACTTGTGGGTTTTGTCATAATGCGACGCTGATGGGTCGTCGGCAGGAAGGGTTGGCGCTGGAGGCTCTTTCCGGGGCGTGCGTGGCGTTCCGGGAGTCGTGGGTAACGGGCGCGGTGATCACGGGCGGAGAGCCTACGTTGTGCGAAGACCTGCCCGATCTTATTCGTTTTTTTAAGTCATTCGGGTGGTGTGTGAAGCTGGATACCAACGGCTCAATGCCGGACAGGCTGGAGACGTGCCTTCCGCTGGTGGATTATGTGGCGATGGATGTGAAAGCCGGGCCCGAAGGCTATCCGGAATTGACGGGATACGGGCAGATTGATCGATTACGCCGATCCATTGCCTTGATTCGGGACAAGGCGAAGGCCTATGAATTTCGAACCACCATCATTGAAGAGTTTCATGATGAAACCCAAATGGCGGGCATTGCCGATTTGGTTCAAGGTGCGCAACGCTACATTATTCAGCCGTTTATTCCGAGCGAGAATCTTCCGGAGCCCTCCTTTCGCGCCCTGAGCCGCACCAAACCCGAGACTCTTCGGCGCATCCGGGAAGCGATGGCGTCGCATGTGAAGGAAATACTCGTGCGTGGCGATTAATGCGTGTTCGTGTTGCGGCCCTAAAAAATAAAGTCCGTATTCAGGAAACTGCTTTGACGTTCCCGTATAACAGTAGTCAGCAATTCGCGGTTGGCCTGTGTGTTTTTTGCGGCAACGAGGGTGCGGATGGAAAAGACGCGCAGCGCATCGGAGACCGATAGCGTGCCTTCGGCGGAGTCTTTGCGTCCAGTGAAAGGAAATGAATCCGGACCGCGTTGGCACTGGCTGTTGATGTTTACTCGGCAGACCTGGTTGACCAGAGGATCAACCAGACGAGCAATCTGGTCGGATTGCCTGCCAAAGATGCTGACCTGCTGGCCATAGTTGGATTGTACGACGTACCGCACCGGTTCGGAAATGTCGGTGAACGGGATGACCGGGATCACAGGGCCGAACTGTTCTTCGCTGTATAACTGCATATCCGGGGTGATCGGATAGACCACGGCGGGATGGCAGTAGGTTCCTTGAGCAGTTCCGCCGCATTCATTGAGCACGTTTGCTCCCCGCAGGCGTGCATCTTCCAGCCATTCGGCAATCTGTTTCGGTTTGTCGCGGACGGGCAGCGGGGTGATTTTCACTCCGTTCTCCCAAGGCATGCCGAAGGGCAGCTTGTTGACGGCATCGACCAGTCGTTTCAGAAACTCATCGGCCACGGATGCGTGGACAAAAAGAATTTTCAGGGCCGTGCAGCGTTGACCGTTGAACGATAAGGCACCGAGTACGCATTCGGAGACAGCAGCCTCCATGTCCGCATCGGGAAGTATGATGGCGGCGTTCTTGGCGTCCAGCCCAAGTACGCAGCGGAGGCGGTGCGGATTAGGGTGTTGATGCTTTAACGTGTCGGCTACTTTGCTGGAGCCAATAAAGGCCAGGCAGTCAATCTGTCCGCCCGCCATCAGTGGGCCGACCACAGTACGGCCTTCGCCATAGACGGTGTTGACCACGCCCGGTGGAAATGCTTTTTGAAAAGCCTCCAGGAGCGGTCCCCACAGGAGGATGCCGAGTTTTGCCGGCTTAAATACTACGGTGTTGCCCATAATCAGAGCCGGGATGAGTGTTGTGAACGTTTCATTGAGTGGGTAATTATACGGGCCCATACAAAGCACGACGCCCAGCGGTGCTCGACGGATCTGGCCCAGAATTCCACTCTGTATGGTAAAGCGCGAGGCGACCCGGTCCAGTTCTTTCAATGCATCGATGGTGTCGACGATATAGTCCACCGTACGATCAAATTCCTTTTCCGAATCGGCCAGAGACTTCCCGATTTCCCACATCAGCAGATTGACCACTTCTGTGCGCTTTTCTTTCATACGCCAGGTGAATTCCTCTACGTGCCTGATACGTTCGGAGACCGGAAGCGTGGGCCAGAGCCCTTGTCCATGGTCATAGGCTTTAACGGCTGCATCCAGCGCCGCCTGGCAGGTCTCCTGATTCATGCGTGGATGGCTGCCGATTTTGATTGGTACCGGCACCTCCTGTTCCATGCAGCAGATGGGCGACCAGACTTCGCCGAAGGGTCCGTCCCATGTTTTCAGTTCGCCGCTGATGAGATAATCCGTCTGATGGATGGGCGTTAGGCGGAACTTTTCAGGGATGGCATCGGCGGTGGGAAAAATCGAGGCCATGCGTTGAGCGATATTCATGAAGCACCTCCGGGGATGTGAAAAAACAGACACAGTGTATCACCCGTTTTTCGGTCTGTAAAACGAACACCATCCGGATTCTTCTTTCGGGGACGATAAGTTGGAAACAGAAGGCCCGCCGGGTGCCATTGGCTCCCCGGCGGGCTCGTGTTGTCTCGGATTCCGTTTCGAGCTGCTCATTCCATGCTTTCGGCTGTTTCTTCCGGAAACCGTCCGGCCGCCCGTTCAAGGGGGAAGGCCGGGCGTGCCAGTGGACGCATGGCTATGGAAAGGAGCATGATTTCGTTGTCATCGCCTGCGATGCGGTTGGACCGCAAAAATCCGCAGGCGGTGCAGCGGTGAATAAGGGTCCATTCTCCATCCCTGCGTACGCCGATGGCCACGGGTTCCATGGGATAGCGGCACGTGGAGCGCCGGTCTCCGGTGCGAATGTCCACATGGATACTCCAGAGGCAATGCGGACAATGGTTGCGATGCTCGGATCCAACGACTGTTCCTTCGACGGGGCGGGAACAATGTATACAGACGAATCCGTTGTGCTCGGTCGTTTCGGGAACGCCAAACGAGTATGCGTTTCTGCTCATGGCTTCAAGTTTCCTGATAAATAATGCGTATTGAAAAGATCCCTCCCGTGTCGGGTTTTTTAAAACCCGGTTAAAAAGGGATGAATAGGAATGCATCCGACACCTGGTTCCTGCCGATAAAAAAAGCGGGAACAAGACTGACAGAGCCGAACGCTACGGCGTCCGCTTCCGTCCGGATGATTCATTAAGCATTATGTAATACCGAAGCCATACATTCTCACAACACGTCTGAATGACGTGATGAATCCTCTACTGGAACGAAAGACGTCTGGCAATAGAAAAATACGAAAACCGAATGTTTCGGCTTATAGGAAGTCCATCACGGCGCCGCGCGGCGTGGATTCTTCGCTATCCCAATTGCGCGGTTTTTTGGTGCTGATGGTTTTGATTTTCTTGACGGTCATTTGGAGGCCCTTGGCCTTGACCCCCTTCACGGCGATTCGTTCGGGATGGAATATCTGCTGATTGATTCGCTGTCGCTTTTCCTTGGCGTATTTGACGTAGAGTTCTTTTGGGTCGGCCGCATCGAAGAGGAGGAGTTCGGCCCGGTCCGGGATGCAGGAGTAGTCGCGGTTGAGAATGACACCGCCGAAGGAAAAACGCTTCATATACGTCACGACATCGTCGCGATAAACAGCGAGCATGGTGTGGTCGCGATCGAAGGGAGCGGCATAGACCATGTTGTCGTCTACGAACAGTTTTTCGGGTGGATTGAGTACTTTGTAGCGTCCATCGCCCCATACGATGATGATGCGATCGTGAGACGAGCAGGTGAAGAGTTCTTCGCCTTCAATGTCATACCCGAGATAGCCTTTCTCCCGGTCGAGACGGAACGTCAACTGCTTCTCTGTGAGCTTTTTCACTTCGATTTCAGAAAAGGTATCGAGACGGGTGAGGCGCGGGTATTCGGGGGCGTATTGTTTATGCAGGGCTTTCAGATAGCGGATCGCGTAAGGAACGAGGGAGGCGAGATTCTTTTCGACCTTGTCGAGCTCGAGCAGGATTTTGTCGGTTTCCTGTTTGTTTTTGTTGATGTCAAACAGCGAGATACGCTTAATTCTGACTTCGAGGAGCATTTCCACATCCTGCGCGGTAACATCGCGGCGCAGTTTGTCCCGGTGTTCATTGACGCCATCGAGGACGGCCTGCTGCACCAATTCGTAGGTTTTGCATTCCTCGATACGCTTGTAGATTCGGTGTTCCACGAAAATCTGGACGAGTGTTTTTCGGTGCAGTTCGTCGAGGAGGCGCTTCTTTTCGAGCAGCAGTTCCTGGTTGAGAATGTGGGTCAGGCGCTCGGTGTTGTATTTTAAGATATCGCTGACCGTCATTTCGACGGGCCGGTTGTTGTGAATCAGGATCAGGTGGCTGTTGATGGACATCTCGCACTGGGTAAAGGCGAAGAGGGCCTCGATGGATTGTTTGATGTCAGCATCCTGCGCGAGTTTGATCTCAATTTCGATGTGTTCGGCGGTGTAGTCGTTGATGGATTTGATTTTGATCTTTTTCTTTCGCGCGGCATCCTCCACGGAAGAGATCAGTGTTTCGGTGGTGGACCCGAAGGGGATTTCGCGGATGATCAGGGTGGAGTCATCCTTTTTTTCCATGATGGCGCGCACCTTGACCCGCCCGTTGCCATCGTCATATTCCGAGGTATCCATCGCGCCGCCATGTTGGAAATCAGGCAGGATGGTGAATTTCTTTTTCTGGAGGATGGCGATTTGGGCTTGGAGCAGTTCCGGAAAATTATGGGGCAGAATGCGTGTGGAGAGTCCTACGGCGATGCCTTCGGCGCCGAGCATGAGGAGGAGCGGGAGTTTGGAGGGGAGGGTGACGGGTTCTTTTTTTCGTCCGTCGTAGGTTGGAATAAATTCGGTGAGTTCGTCGTTGAAGAGTTCATTTCTGGCGAGCGGGGTGAGGCGGCATTCGATGTAGCGTGAGGCGGCGGAGGGATCGCCGGTCAGTAGGTTTCCGAAATTGCCCTGTCCCTCGATCAGATAGCGTTTATTGGCCAGGGTGACGAGGGCATCCGCAATGGAAGCATCGCCATGCGGATGAAACTGCATGCAGTAACCGACGATGTTGGCGACTTTAATGAATTTCCCGTCATCGTTTTCATGGAGAGAGAACATGATGCGGCGTTGCACGGGTTTAAGTCCGTCTTCGATGTCGGGAATGGCGCGATCGCGAATGACGTAGGAGGCGTATTGCAGAAAATTCTCATTCATCAGGCGTCTGAATGGCCCGTCGTTATGCTTATGCTCAGGTGTCTCTTCCTTTTCAGGCGCGGGAGATGGTGCGTAATTTTGGGGTGCGGTTACGTTTTTTTTATCGTTGACCGCTGCGTGCTGCGTGAAGAGTTCGCCGTCGGTGTATTCAATAGATTTGTTTTTTTTACTCATGATGGACTGTTGGCTCTGCGCGGGGTTGAAAAAGGTGTGAACCATACAGCAAACCCCGGAGTAAACGCTAACGAAAAACGGGAGAAGATTCTATTCGTGGTATATGAGGATACGGTGATTTCCGGCATCGCAGACGAAGAGGGATTCGGATACGGGATCAGCAAAGAGTCCGGCTGGGTCGTTCATATGGTTATCCTGGTGGCCGGAGAGTCCGAAGTGTTCGAGGGGGCGTCCTTGAGAATCCATTTTGATGACGCAGTTTCGGTCCGGTGCGGAGGCATAGAAAAAGCCGTGGGTATCCAGGGCCACCGAGGGCTTGTGAGAGGTGTTTCGGTAGTTCCAGAAGGGGGCGGGGATATAGCGGTTTTTACCGGTTTTCAGATCGAGGAGGACGATGCGCCGGTTCCAGACATCGGAAACAGCCAGCGCCGCGCCTCCGGCGGAGCAGGCGACGTTGACGGGTTCACTGAAGGGGCCGTAGGCCGCAAGAAAAGTTGTTCCGTGCGCATAGATCAGTATACGTCGGTTTCCGGTGTCGGCAATGATGAGGTGTTTGAGGGTTGGATTCCAGGCGAGGCCGCGTGGACCGTAGAGATTCTCGGGGTCGGCGCGGTAATCGGTGCAGAGGGCGAAGCGTCCCCAGGTGTTTATTTCCTTTCCGTCGGGGGAGAATACGCGGATTTGTCCGTTCCAGGTGTCGGCCACGTAAAGGAGTCCGTGATCGCCTTCCGTCAGGCCCCAGGGGGCATAAAACGGGGGTGTCGGCGAGAGGACGCGGCGCAGCGATGCATCCGTATTTAAGATGACGACTCGGTTGTTTCCGGTGTCGGCAATGGCGAATCCACCATCGGCCAGTGGGATGGCGGCGCGTGGTTCGTTGAGCGTTTTCCCTTCGTATGTTCCTGCGAGAATGCGGTCCGGTGAGCGATCGGTGGCGATGCCGTAGAGTCTCTTTTCAAGGGCGGGAGGTGGGGCGGGTGGACGATTCGCGCGTCGCCAATTATCGCTGACTTTGTTGTTGCGAATGAAGACGAAGAGGTCGTGGCGCAGGGGCCAGGCGGTGAGGGGGGCTGTGTATTGCCGGCGATCAATCGCGGCCCATAGAGTGCGTCGTCGTTCGGGTGAGCAAAGGAGTTGGATGATGGTGGAGGGGGTTTGGCGCATGTAGTCCTGCAGTGGCCACCAGATCATCGGTACGGTGAACTCCTCCCAGTCTTCCCCGGTCAGACTTTTTATGGCGGAGCGATTGGCCGTGCCGCAAAGAATGACGGGAGAGGTCAGTAGATTGGTGCCGGATTCCGTGAAGAAGGTGTTCGGCAGGTCGCGCATATACCAGGTTAGGGGCCAGGCGCTTTCCTGATCGTAGGCTACGACGGGTGCTTTGGGATTGTATTGTGTGGCCTGGATGCGGTGTATTTCCCGCATGAGTGGGTGAAGCATATCCGATCCATGGGCAAAGACCAGTGTCTCGGTGGGGAGGTCATAAGTCTGGGTGTTGTGGCGCAGGCTGTTGCGTGCTGCGAACGCCAGCAGCAGCAGCAGGAAGCCCGCCGGCAGGTAGCACCGCCAGAGTCGGGCGGATTTTCGATTGAGGGTCAGGATGAGGAGGGCGGCGAGGAAAAGCAATGCGGTGGTGGATCGGATCCAGTTCATGCTGTTGATGATGTCGGGGATGGTTCGTCCGCCGCCGAAGGTGGAGGCGGGTAGGTGTTTCAGGAGATAATACAGAACAAGCGGTACAGCCAGAATGGCGGCGGCACGGCGGTTGAAGTTGCCGCAACGCTCATGAATGCGGGTGAGAAGGTCATTCAGGGTGATTCCCGAGATGAGGCAAAGGGGCAGAGAGATATGCACCAGGAGCCAGGGCATTCGCTCGCCTGCGGCGCTGTAGAGAATGAAGGCGGACAGGGTCCACCATCCGGCAAAGAGGATGAACGTTTCGGAAGGGTTGTCCCGTTGGAAGACGGCTCGCAATGCGGCGGGCAGGCGAAGGGCGAAGAAGGGCAGGGCGCAGACGAGGAGCAGTGGATTGTAGAGCAGCAGGAGCATAGGGTAGTAATACAACGGTTGGCTTCCGCGTTGTACGCTGTGTTGGGCGAGCCAGTAACCGAGGCTGCCCGAAATGCCCGAACAGGCGCCGCGCAGGGGATTGGTGAAGAATGAGGTAAAAAGGGTGAGTGCCACCGTCCAGAAGAGAAGCAGACAGGCCGATTGGGTCCAGAAAACGGCGGCAGCGCGGGCGGCGTGGCGCCGTCGAATCAGATACCAGATGAACAGTCCGGCCAGGGAAACGGCCGCGAGGAGAAACGCGGTGAAGAGGGTGTATAAAATGCCGTCGGGCGTACTGTAGTCGAGCGGATCGCGTCCGAGGGCCTGGTGAACAAGCGGGGTGGCAAAGGGAAGTGGAAGTGCGGCGGTCAAGAGCAGCAGGTCGGTGGCGGCGATGGCGGCGGAAGTTTGCCGGCGCAGGGCCCGCAGCATCGCCAGCCCGAACAGAAAGGCGGCGATGATGGCCGCGTGCATGAAGGAGACTTCCTTGCAGGAAAAACTCAACGACATTGCGATGGCCGCGGCAAACAACCAGCGGCAGCGTGGGTTTTCGAGGTAGCGGAAAAGAGCGTATATCCAGATCAGGAGCAGCAGCATAATGTACGCTTCGTTTCGGATGTAGCGGGAGTAGAACCAGAGGTCCGGCGCAATGAGTGCGAGGAGAGCGCAGATCCAGGCGGCCCGCGGCGTGATCCATCGGCGAAAGAGGAAGAACGTCAGCACGGCCAGCGTGCCTGCGAGTGCAGGGGCCAGGCGCGAGGTGGCATCCGATGCGCCGAAGAGCCAGTAGACCGCCGCGTTCAAATGAAAAAGGAGCGGTCCATGCATCATGGGGTCGTGCACATATTCGCCCTTTTCGGCATAGTTCCAGGCGTAGTAGGCGTGAAGACTTTCATCGTGACTCATGGCGCGCGTGCCTGGTTGATAAAAGCGCGTAACCATCAGCAGAATCGCCAGCGTCAGCCACAGTATGCGTAAAATGGACTCATTCTTTTTCATAGATTACAACGGTGCGGTTCGTGAATACCTGTTTGAAAACGTGGCTGGAGCAGGCCGGTGGTGGCGGTGGAAAGCGGCGGGAGGATGCGGTTCGTGTGAGCATGAGGAAGCGCAGGGAATTCCATTGCGGCGCTTGGCAGGGAAACGTTTCGGGTGTTGTGGAAAAGATGTCGTGCAGAAAGGAGGCGCGGGTATTTGCCATGGAGGCAAAATCATCACCACGCCATTGTTGCTCGTGTCCGCGCCACCCCAGGAGCATGGGGAAGCCGCCATAGAGACTGGCCATCACCGTGAGCGGTTGGTAGCTGACGCCTTCCGGAACGATAATGACTTCGTTGGGTTCGGCGTGTCGGCGAAGCCATTGCAGGGCCTCCGCTGTTTCGGGTTGATCCTGTTCGAACCACGCGAGCGCATCTATGCCATGCGGGGAAGGTGTGAAGGTGCGTGTGATATCGCGCAAGGCTTTGGCGGGATAAAGGAGGCCCGTAATCAGAAAGAGCAGCAGCAGCGGGACAAAAAAGCGCAAGCGTGGAAAGCGCCGTGTTTCAATGATCCCGCAGGCAGAGGCGAGAGCGAGAAAGATCCAGGCCTGATAATAGAACTTAAAGACCGTGTTCATGCGATTGTTGAAGACGTCGCGGATATATACGAGTTCGGGCGTCAGGATGCAGAGGAGGACGGCCGCCAGCAGAATCAGTCCGGC
>JAQVYB010000246.1 GCA_028708815.1 Kiritimatiellia bacterium
GGCGGATTACCTGTGGTACTACGGTGATACCTCTGTGGAAACGCTGCAGGCTCAAACCGGGCAATCCTCCGGCGGCGCCGGCTTGCAGGTTTCCTGGGAAGATACCACCCTGCGCGTCTACAACCCCAATGCACCGGACAACTACGGCAGCGGCACGCTTTCCATTCAACAAAACCGCTCCATCCCCACAATCTATAATCATGCGCTGATCTCCTTCGACGACCTGTTTGGTTCCGCCCCCGGCCAGATCGGAAGCACCAACGCCTTCCGCATCAACCAGGCCACCCTCTGGCTTCACGCGGACGCTCAGGAAGAAAGCTTCACCCTCTCGCTCGCCGGCCTCGCCGCACCCAATGCAGGATGGGATAAAAACACCGCCACCTTCAATACCATCGACGGTGAAAACGAATGGAGCGGAGGAACCTTCTCCGAATCACTCCACGGCCATTACGGGAGCTACACCACCGTGGTGCAGGGCGCCGCCTCATGGATCGGCATCGACATCACACTCGCCCTGCAGGCCTATCAAAACGAGCTCATCAGCGGCATTGCCCTCATCGCCCCTTCCGCGCTCACCTCCGAAATACGGGGTCTCTATGCCGATGCCAACGACAGCGAAAACATCCTGTACCGCCCCGGCGTATTCGTCGATCTGGTCGCCATCCCCGAGCCCGCCACCGGCGGTTTTCTCCTGCTGGGCGGGCTCCTCTGCTGGGTCGCACGCCGCCGCCGATCCGTAGCCGTAGCCTTGGCCCTCTCCTGCTCGGGCATAGCCCAGGCGGAGACCTCGGCCTGGATCGGAAGCCCATGCTCCGCCGGAACACCAACCACAACCGATGCCGAACGCGAAATCGTCACCGACTGGAAGGACGCCCAGATCGACCCGAATGCTTGCCTCAACGCCGCCTGCGGCCTGCGCGATGAAATCGGCGTCATCTCCCCGCGCACCATCCCGCCCCTGCAATCCATCGTGCTGTTCTCCTTCAACGAACTCTTCGCGCCAAACACCGATGAAGGCCTGCCACGCTCCGTGGTGTTGGAGGAGGCCACCCTCTGGCTCTACATCACCCAGGCCGTCGGCCTTCAGGATGTCGCCCTCTGCGGCGTTGATCCCGCGGACCGCGATTGGGACGCCGCGCTCGCCTCTGCCGCTGAAAAAAACAATCAACCCTGGTCAGGTAACACCCTCGATCGCTCCCTCACCCAGGAATACGGACGCTTCCGTTCGCCCACCCGAACCGGCTGGTTCCAAATTCCCGTGGACCTCTCCGCCGCACTCCGCGATTACCGGGCCGGGCTCATCGGCGGCATCGCCCTCCGCCCCCTCGCCATCCCCGAAAACCGCCTCTGCAATTTTTACTTTCACTCCGGACGTTCCGCCGATCTGACGCGGCATCCCGCCCTTCACGTGCAGTATCATCCACAGCCGGAGGCGCCGACCATCCGCGAATGCTGGCTTGAACTCCAGGCCGAAACCGGACAACCCGAAGCGCATATCCACGCCCCCGAAGCCGATGCCGTACTGCTCCGGCAGGACAACGCCGCCTATGCCTTCGGAGGCCACTGGACCTTCCCCCTCCCCTTCGCCAACGCCCCCGGAACATACCACCACTCCATCACCCTCCAGGGAATCACCAACAACGCAACCGAATCCCTCACCGAAACCGCTCAACCCGAACCGATCGATATTCACACCGACGGACACACCCTCCACCTTTCCTGGAGCACCTCGGCGGATGCCTGGTATCAAATCCTCCAATCCGACAACCTCGCTCACTCCGACTGGAAACAATGCCCCGCTTTCATCCCCGCGTTCGGAGGCGGAAACCCACTCGCCTGCTCATACACACCGAACGAAAAACGCGGCTATTATCGACTCCTCGCGCATCGCTTTGCGTGGAACAGCGGGGGTCAACATGAATAGCCGGGCCATCAACGCAAAACGTACGCCGCGCACGCCGCTACTCCTAACGTGCCTGCTGACCGCCGGACTGGGTGCCGCGGCAATCCAAACCGCCCGTGCACAACGCGTCTTCCCCGACGGCATTGCCCTGCAAGGCCGCTACGTGGAAGGGCTGGGCCTCGTTCCCATCACCGCCTGGGGTGGCGTCACCAACGACCCCGTAAGCGGCATGATGATGAGCCTCGGTCAACTCGCCGGCGTCCACCCCGAAACAGGCGAACCGCTGAACCCCACCAACTGGCTTCCCACCCTTTCCGTGCATACCGCCGTCGTCATGGCCATCACCGCACCACCCGGATACCAACTCACCCTCTCCAATCTCACCCTCCAGGGCGACGGATATCTGATCACCAACCTGAATCTCTCCTCCTATAACATCGCCACAGGAACTCCTCTTTACGCCTTCACCGAGACCGACCCGACCTTCACCAACTGGCTCGACACCAATACCTACATCCAAACCGAAACCGATCCTGTTTTCCTCGCGGAAAAGTCCAGTTTTGCCACGGGAACCCCGCTCTATGTCGAATCCGATCCTGTTTTCCTCGCGGAACGGTCAAATTTTGCCACGGGAACCCCCATTTACGTTGAATCCGACCCCACATGGGTTTCCGAACGATCCAATTATGCCACAGGAACGCCGCTCTATGCGTTCACGGAATCCGACCCCGTATGGGCCACGGCCAGCAATGCGTACTATCTACGCACGCAATCCGACTCCCTCTTTCTCCGGCTCACAAACAACCTCAACGACCTGCCCAACCCGCAGACCGCGCGCTCCAACCTGCAACTCGGCACACTCGCCACGCAAAACCTGAACGCCGTCCGCATCACCGGCGGAACCATTCAGGAAATCACCCTCACCAACGTCAACCTCCTTCTCTCCGCAGACGATACGCTTGAATTAGACCAACCCGGCAACTTCGGATTCCTCACTGAAATGGGCACCCACACCCTCCAACTCGGCGGCGCGGAATCCAAGGTTCTCTTTCCAGGAAACATCGAAGTCCTCGGAACCCAAACAATCCATCATATCGCTTCGCTGACCCTCTCCACCAACCACATCATCCTCAACAAGGACGGCTCACTCTCGACCGTCCTCTCCGCAGGCCTCTTGATCGAACAGGACGGACTAACCTCCGGATACTACCGCGTAAGCCCAGCCACTGCCAAAGCCCTGCAACTCAAAGCCCCAGCCGGCTCCAACCTGCTCCTCGTCGTCACCAATCAGGACGCCACCCTCACCATCCGAAAAAACGTCTCCCTGCCCGATGACTTTGTTTCCATCACCTCCTATCAATCAGAAACCAACGCCATCTGGCAAAAACTAAACGCCGCCGCCACAGGAACACCCCTTTACGTCGAATCTGACCCCGTTTGGACATCCGAGCGGTCAAATTACGCCACCGGAACCCCCATTTACGCGGAATCTGACCCTATTTGGACCTCCGAACGGTCAAATTATGCCACAGGAACTCCTCTTTACGCCTTCACCGAGCTTGACCCGGCCTTCACCAATTGGCTCGACACCAATACCTACGTCCAAACCGAATCCGACCCCGTATGGGCATCGGAAAAAGCCAACTACGCCACGGGCACCCCGCTCTACGTCTACACCGAAACCGACCCCGTTTTCCTCGCTCAAAAAGCCCAATTTGCCACGGGAACGCCCCTTTACGTTGAATCCG
>JAQVYB010000098.1 GCA_028708815.1 Kiritimatiellia bacterium
GGGGGCGCGCGCGCCGATCTGCGGCACGGTTTCTCCGGGGTTGGGCGTGACGATAGCCACGCCCACCTGCGCGGCGAGGAGGCGCAGTTGCTCGACGGCCGCCGGACGGCGGATATCGCAGGCAACCAACATCACATTTTTGCCTTCGTTCTTCCATTTGAGTGCGAGTTTGCCCGAGGTGGTGGTTTTCCCGGCGCCGTGCAACCCGAGCATCAGGATTTTGGCGGGGTGGGCGGAAAGATCAAAGGAGCGGCGCGTATCGCCCAGCAGGTGCACCATTTCATCCTGCACCCGTTTGATCACTTGCTGGCCGGGGGTGATGCTGTTGAGCACTTCTTCGCCCAGGCAGTTTTCGCGCACCCGGTTGATGAAGTCTTTGGCCACCTGATAATTGACATCGGCCTCCAGGAGGGCGAGCCGCACTTCGCGCAGGGCATCCTTGACGTTGCTTTCCGTGAGCTTTCCGTAGCCGCGCAGATTTTTAAACACCTTTTGGAGGGATTCAGAGAGTGTATCAAACATAGGTTATTCCCTTTATTCCGAATGAACAGGCGGGCAGTTAACAAAATAATGGCCGGATTGTCATGAACCTTATTCAGGTTTTTGCGTGGAAGATGTAAAAAGAGCTGGTGCGTGAAATTGACAAGCAGGGTGCGGCCCTGTAGAAAGATTTGCATAAGATGGTCAGGCATAGGCGGTATTATGACGGAACAGGCAAAAGACAGTGTATACGGATTGGCGGACCGCGAGCTCTGGGAGGCCTACTGGAAAAATCCGGACGGCGGCCAGGCGCTTTCCGATCTGATGGAGACCCAGCTGCCCCTGGTTTATTCCGTGTTGGAGCGAGTCTCCATCACTCTCCCGCCGCACGTGGCGATTGAAGATCTGTTGCAGGCGGCGGCGCTGGGGCTCTACCACGCACTGACCCGTTTTGATCCCGAGCGAGGCTATAAGTTTTCTTCCTTTGCCTTTCCGCGGATTCGGGGCGCCATTCTGGATGAACTTCGTCAGATGGATTACCTTTCCCGCTCCACGCGGTCGCAGATTCGCAAGGTGGAAACAGCCATACGTGATTACACCCAGGAGCACGGGGAATCACCCGATGAAAACGATATTGCCGAGTCCCTGGGCCTGCGGCCGGAATATGTTTCCACTTTGATTGCCCGTTCGCAACCGTGGCTCTCGCTTGACAAAGTGATGATGTCGTCCGATGGCGGGGAGATGACCCTGCGCGACATTCTGGCGGACAGTTCATCCATTCCGCCCGACGAAGAGGCCGAGCGCAATGATCTGCGCCAGTCTCTCCGCGAGGCCTTTCTGCTGCTTACCGCCAAGGAACAGAAGATCCTTTATCTGTACTATTACGAAGAGCTTCGCCTCAGTGAAATTGCACAGCTCTATGAGCTGACGGAAGCCAGGATATGTCAGATACACGCTCTTTCGGTGGCCAAACTAAAGGCCGCGTTGACCAAGGACGACGTGTGATCAGGCGGGAGTAAGTCGGGGAGGGGTTGCCATGGCAGATGATATGGATGGAGTAAGCCTGAGTTCGTCGGTGCCGCAATACAATCCCGGAGATCAATACCGTGTCAAGGAGACGGATCCGGATGAGTCCGGCGGCGGCAGAGATTTCTACGACGGATTCATGCGCAAAAAAAAGCAGACCCCCGCTGAAGAAGAGAAGGAGGGCGCGAAGCCCGGTGAAGAAAAAATACCGGATGAACAGCCCAATCCCATTCCCGTGGTTGAGCAGGTCATTCAGGACGATGTGGTGCTCAGTCAACGTGCCCGCCAGTTAATTGGGCAGCTTGACGAACCCGACCCAAAAACGGAAACAACGAACCCGCTCCCCGACCGGGAACCTCCCGAATCCCCGCCTCACGGTCATATCAAAGTGCAGGCGTAAAGAATCAAAGCTGTTTTGCAAAAGGCTTGAAACGAGGTGGTGCGGCGTTATATTGACCCTTTTCCTGCGTGGAAGGACTGCGCGTCAATCTGATTGGAGTGATGGATGAAAATTCTGGTAACGGGTGGAACGGGTTTTACGGGCAAGGCATTGGTAAAGCGCCTGCTGGATGACGGGCACCAGGTGGTGGCGTTGGATTACAAGGAAGGTCTGAAAACGCAGGAGTTGCGCGAATGGGGCGCGGAAGTGGTGATCGGATCGGTCACGGATCAGGCCGTGGTGGAGCGCTGCATGCAGGGCGTCGAGGTGGTGCAGCATCTTGCAGCGGCTTTCAGAGAAATGGACGTGCCGGAAAGCCATTACGACGAGGTGAATGTGGGCGGCGCCAAGGTTGTTTTGGAAGCGGCGAAGCAGGCCGGTGTAAGGAAGCTCGTCTATTGCAGCACCTGCGGGGTGCATGGAAACATCGACCACCCGCCCGGCGGTGAGGATGCCCCGATTCAGCCCGCCGATTATTACCAGAAGACCAAATATCAGGCGGAACCGTATGTGGTGGATTACTGTAAAACCAAGGGACTGAAAACCACGATTCTGCGTCCGGCAGCCATCTATGGGCCGGGTGATCCGGAGCGGTTTTATATGATTTTCAAACGGGTGGTCAACGGTGCATTTCCCATGTTCGGAAGCGGCAAGACGTTGTATCATCCTCTTTACATTGACAATCTCACCGATGCCCTGGTGCTGGCCATGGATGAAAACAAAGGCAATGGCGAGGCCTATCTGATTGCCGATGAGCACTACTACGCCATCGAGGATATAGTCCTGGCCGTGGGCCGCGCGCTGGAGGTGGACGTCAAGATCACGCATTATCCGGTGTGGCCGCTGGTGGCGGCAGGACACCTCTGCGAGAAAGTCTGCAAGCCCTTTGGCGTGACGCCCCCCATTTTTCCGCGCCGCGTGGATTGGTTCCGACAGAACCGCGCGTTTAAAATCGACAAGGCGAAGCGGGATTTGGGCTATGTCCCCCGCGTGGGTTTGGATGAAGGCCTGAAGGCCACCGCGGTGTGGTACAAACAGGAAGGCTACCTCTAAAAAGAATACGCTGACTGTTTTAAACGGACGGCAAAAGGACGGGCGCGGCTATGCGAATCGGCGTGATGCTCAGAACCATGGATGAAAAGCAGGGGATTGGTGTATATACCCAGAACCTGATGGACCGTCTGCTCGCGTTGGATGAGGTCAACGAGTATGTGCTTTTCTATCGGAACCCCGCCTTCATCGGGCGCTATGCCGAATTGCCGCGGGTGACGGAAAAGCTGGTTTCCGCGCCGAACAAGTGGCTCTGGGATCAATGCGCCATTCCGCTCGAAGCCCGGAAGGAAGGCTGCGATCTGATCTTCCACACGAAGTTCACCGTGCCCTTTCTCACGTCATGCAAAACCGTCATGAGCATTCACGGCGCAAGCTGGTTTGTTCATCCGGAACTCTACGACAACAAACTCGATCTTACCTATATCAAGACGATCATGCCGCGCTATTGTCACAAGGCCGATGCCATTGTGGCCAATTCCGAATTGACCCGCCAGGATTACATCCGCCTCTTTAATCTTCCGCCGGACAAAGTCACCGTGGCGCACCTCGGACACAGCGATCAATATCGCGTGATCGAAGAGACCGAAACACTGGAGGCCGTCCGCGAAAAGTATGGTCTGCCGGAGTGCTTCATCCTCGCCGTGGTGAAGTATGATCCGCGCAAGAATTTTGAGAATCTGATTGCGGCGTTTCGTCTGCTTCGCAAGCGGATGCCGTGCAAACTGGTGGTGGCGGGGCGCGGGTGTGAAAAGTACCGCGAGGAATGCCGGATGGAAGAGGATGGCATTGCCGAGGATGTGCTTTTCACCGGTTGGGTGGAGCAGGCTGAACTGCCGGCCATGTATAACCTGGCACGCTGCATGTTTTTTCCGTCGGTCTATGAAGAATTCGGCATTCCGACGTGCGAGGCGATGGCGTGCGGATGCCCGCCCGTGGTCTCGAGCACCGGTGCGCTGCCGGAAATCGCCGGCGAGGCCGGGCTCATTGCCGATCCGTTCAATCCGGCGGAAATGGCCGATGCCCTCGAGAAACTATATACCGATGACGCCTGCCGCGCAGAGCAGTCGGCACGATGCCTCGAACGAGCCAAACAATTCACCTGGGAAAATTGTGCCCGAAGGACACTCGATGTGTTGAACCGGGCCTGAATCATGGAGACCGACAATGGATATTCAACAACAGCTTGATAAAGTATGTGCACGGTGCGTGGATCTGCATTCACGCGAGGAATTGAAAAAGAAATTGGAATCGGCCCGGGCGGAGGGGCGGCCTTTGCGTATTAAATACGGGGCTGATCCATCGGCGCCGGACATTCACCTGGGGCATGTCGTGGGGCTTAATAAACTGCGCGAGTTTCAGGAATGCGGCCATACCGTGGTGTTCATTATCGGCGATTTCACCGGGATGATAGGGGATCCTTCGGGCAAGTCGGCCACGCGCCCCGCACTCTCGAAAGAGCAAGTCGCGGACAATGCGAAGTCGTATCAGGAACAGGCCTTCAAGGTGTTGGACCCCAAACATACGGAGGTGCGATTCAATTCGGAATGGTTTGCCCCGATGCGCTTCGAAGAGGTCATCCGTCTCAGCGCGCATGTCACCGTGGCCCAGATGCTCGCACGCGACGATTTTGCAAAACGCTACGCCGACAACCGTCCGATCTCACTCGTGGAATTTCTCTATCCGCTCGTGCAGGCGTATGATTCAGTGATGATTCGGGCCGATGTCGAGTTGGGCGGAACCGACCAGTTGTTCAATCTGCTGCTCGGGCGCGAATTGCAGAAGGTGTTTAAACAGGAGCCGCAGGTGGTGATGACGCTCCCGCTGATCGAAGGCCTTGATGGCGTCAACAAAATGAGCAAGAGCCTGGGCAATTACATCGGCGTCAACGAACCGCCGCGTGAAATATTCGGCAAGACGATGTCCATCGGCGATGACCTCATGTGGAAATACTTTTCCCACATTGCGCGTCTGCCGGAAGCCGAGGTGGCGGCTCTTCAGGCGGATATGGCTTCAGGTGCGAAGCATCCACGCGAAATCAAAGATTTGCTAGCCCGCCTGATCGTGGCTAAATTTCATGATGAGGCTGCAGCCCTGGCCGCCTCCGAGGAATTCAAACGCGTCTTTTCCGGCAATCAATTGCCGGATGAACTTCCGGAATTGGCCTTGAGTGCGGCAGATTTGGAAGAAGGAAAAATCGGACTGCTCACGCTGATCACCCGCGCAGGGTTGGCGAAAAGCAATGCCGAGGCGCGACGCGCCGTGGAGCAGGGCGGCGTTCGACTGGATGAGGAAAAAAGGATGGACCCGCGAACCATGGTCACGCCGAAAGAGGGACTGATTCTGCGCGTGGGCAAGCGCGGCTTCGCCCGCATCACTTTCCAATGATTGGAAAAACGGTGGATGGCACTTTCCACTGATTGGACGTTTGCCAAACGGAGGGAACCTGTTAGCATACGGCTCGTAGTGGGATGGCTTGCGGGAAATGCATGAAACGATTGATTGTATGCTGTGATGGAACGTGGTGCTCCGAGCATCGGGGCGTGGTGACGCATGTGCAGCGCCTGCGTTCCATGGTCGAGCCGGTCTCTGCTGATGGCGTGGAGCAGGTGGTCTATTATGACGAAGGGATCGGTACGGAGGGCGGCCCGCTGCGGCGGTTGATGGATGGCATGACGGGTCGCGGTCTCACTCGGAATATTCTGGATGCCTATGCCTGGCTCATTCGTCACTACGAGGAAGAAGACCAAATTTTTGTTTATGGATTCAGCCGTGGCGCTTACACGGTGCGAAGTCTGGCCGGGATGATTCGGAAATGCGGCATCCTGCGGATGGAATACGAGAACATGCTGAATGATGCCTATGTGTTTTACCGGGATCGTACGCGTGATACGTATTCCCCGGCCGCCCAGATGTTCCGCGAGCAGTATTCGGTGACGGCGAATGTCTTCTTTGTGGGCGTTTGGGATACGGTCGGTACGTTGGGCATTCCGTTGACGATTCTGAACCGGCATTACGCCCGGCGCTACGCCTTTCATGATCAGTCGCTCAGCCGCCGGATCAGATACGGCTATCAGGCGCTGGCGCTGGATGAGCACCGTCGTCATTTTATGCCCACGCTGTGGAGGAGTGCGCCTGGTCCGGGGCAGACGATCGAGCAGGTCTGGTTCGCCGGATCGCATGGCGATGTGGGCGGATCGGAGAAAGACCGCCGGCTTTCCGATTTTACGCTGCGCTGGATGTTGGAACGTTCGCAGGCGGCAGGGCTCGCGCTGAATGGGGCGGAGGTGGAACGGGTGCAGGGGGATTGCCTGGGGGCGATTCATGATTCGCGCCGATTCTTCTTTCGTCTTTATCCTGCATATCAGCGTCCGGTTTGCGCCCTTGGCGCAGGCACGGAGTCGGTGCATGAAAGTGTGATGCGGCGCATGGAGGCCGTGCCGGACTACCGTCCACCGGTCCAATCAACGGAGAATGCAGGGACTTCTTTATGATTACCCGTCAGGAATTGGCATGGTATGGGCGGAAGATTGAGGCGCGCGGGCTTACTGCGGGAGCAGGAGGAAACATCAGCGCACGCGAGGGCCGGTTGATTTGGGTGAAGCCCAGCGGCTACTCGATGGGCGAACTGACGGGGCGGGCCATGTGTTGCATTGATTTGCAGAGCGGAGAGATGCTGGAAGGCCCGGCCCGCCCGACCTCGGAGCTGCCGCTTCATCTGGCGATTTACCGGCTGCGTCCGGATGTGCAGGCGGTCTTTCACACGCATTCCCCCTGGGCGGGTGGCGTGATTTCCAGTGGTGCGGATATACGCCCGATGTTTGCGGAGGTGGTGAATGATCTGGGGGACATTGCTCACGTGCCCTACATCACACCCGGTTCATGTGAACTGGCCGAGGCCGTGGCGGCGGCAGCGCAGCAGCACGGCACGATCTTCATGAGCAATCACGGCGTGGTTGCGCTGGGAATAACCATGAAACAGGCGTTCTATCGCTGTTGTGTGGCCGAGGATGCGGCCAAATCGTTTCTGGCGGCAACGCTGGTGGGGCGCCCGCAGTTTCTGACCGATGCGCAGGTTGCCGAACTGCAGCGGCTCGATTCCGCGGCCTATCGTACGAAGGTGGCCGAAGGAGGCCGCTGAATCTTCGCAGAAAGGCGCCTGATCAAACGGGTGTGCAGGTGCGCTGCAAGATGATTTGCAGGGCGTCACGGGTTTCCGGGGGCATGCGGGCGGGTTGCGTCATCAGGGCGTGATCCAGGGCATGGTGGCAGGAGCAGGCCGGATCGTCCACCGGGGGATTGGCGAGCAGGGCTGTGATGAAATCATGCGCCAGGCTGACATTATCGCGCATGGTTTGCAGCACCATGCCAGCATTGACGGCTTCCTCCTCCTCGTGCCAACTGTCGTAGTCCGTCACCATGGAAAGGCAGGCGAAACAGATTTCGGCTTCGCGGGCCAGTTTGGCTTCGGCGAGCGTGGTCATGCCGATCACGTCGAATCCCATCCGGTGGTACCACTGGGATTCGGCGCGTGTCGAGAAGGCGGGGCCTTCCATGTTGACATAGGTTCCGCTGCGGTGAATCTGAACGGATTGGTGCGCGGAATGTGCCTCCACCACCTGAGCAAGCAGGGCACTCATGCTTTGATGCAGACGCCGGCAGACCGGCTCCGCGAAGGCGACGTGCGCCACCGCGCCGCGTCCGAAAAAGGTGTGCCGATCCGAGGCCTTGGTGCGGTCCACATATTGATCAACCAACACCATGTCGCGGGGGCGGTACTGTGGCTGGAGGCTGCCCACGGCGCTGATCGAGATCAACTGCTCGATCCCGAGTTGTTTGAATCCGTGGATATTGGCCCGGTGGTTGATCTCTGACGGGAGAATGTGATGGGCCGCCCCGTGACGGGGAAGAAAATAAAAGGTATGGCCCTGGTTTTCCACGGCGTAGTAAGGGGCTGAGGGTTCGCCGAATGGAGTCTGAAGAGTAATTTCCCGTCCGTCTTCCGCCGAGGAAATGCGATAAAGTCCCGAACCGCCTATAATGCCTGTTTTCATGCTGTTGTCCCTGTCGTATTTCGTGAAAATAAAGAAAAAATGAGATTCTACTTTCTGCTTGGATGGGGAGCAGTATAGTATGATTTTCATAAAGGTAAACAGTGTTTGTCCACAAACACGCGGAGGTATATGATGGAGTTTCTGAATGCCGTGGCAGTGATTCTCGGAGGCGGCCAGGGGTCACGTCTGCAACCCCTGACCAAAGAGCGTGCAAAACCGGCTGTGCCTATTGCCGGAAAGTATCGTTTGGTGGATATTCCCATCAGCAATTGCCTCAATAGCCACATCCGGCGCATCTATATCCTGACGCAGTTCAACAGTGTTTCTCTGCATCAGCACGTACAATCCACCTATATTTTCGATCAGTTTCATCGCGGCTTTGTGCGCTTGCTCGCCGCTCAGCAGACACCCGAAAGCAATGCCTGGTTTCAGGGTACCGCCGATGCCGTGCGCCAAACCCTGTTCTATCTGCGCGATGAAAAACCGGACTATGTGGTCATTCTCTCCGGCGATCAGTTGTACCGAATGGATTTTCGCGATGTCATTCGGCGTCATCAGGAGTCGGGTGCCGACCTGACCATCACCACCAAGCCGGTTCCGCGCCACGAGGCGGGTTCGCTGGGTATCATGCAGGTGGATGATTCAAGCCGTATTGTGAATTTTGTGGAAAAGCCGGGCGATACGCCGGAGCTCGACTCCCTGCGTGCACCCATGGTTGAGGAAGAGCGCTATCTGGCCAGCATGGGTATTTACGTCTTCAGCACCAAGGTCCTGGTGGATCTGCTCGAAAACAACAAAAAGAAGGATTTCGGACACGATATTATCCCGGCAGCCATCAAGGAGTGCGATGTCTACAGCTATGTCTTCGATGGGTACTGGCGGGATATCGGAACCATTGGCGCATTCTGGGAAACCAATGTTTCGCTGACCGAAATTCTGCCCGAATTCACGTTCTATGATTTGCATGCTCCGATCTACACGCATATGCGCTACCTGCCCCCCTCGAAAATCAACTGCTGCGATCTCAACCGCTGCATGCTGTCGGAAGGGTGCATCATTTCCGGCCATCGCATCCTGAATTCCGTGGTAGGAATTCGTGCGATTGTGGGCGAGGGCAGTGTGGTGGAGCATTCCGTGATTATGGGTTCGGATTACTACGAAGGCCATCCGCCGGATGGGTTGCCGAGTATCGGGATCGGGCGCGACTGCTACATTCGAAAGGCTATTGTGGATAAAAATGCACGCATCGGTGATGGAGCCTATATTACGCCCGACGGCAAGGCAGATGAAACCGTGACCGACATGTATACCGTCCGTGATGGCGTGATTGTTATCCCCAAAAATGCCGTTATCCCGCCGGGTACACGCCTCTAACAGCCTCTCGGGCTTTGGCCGCCAGTTAGATTTTCCCGTTCAAAATTTTATTGGTGGTGCTGGTTTTGCTTTTGACGATTTTTGAGCCGCGGGTGATTTTGCAGAGGCTGATGCCGAGTTTGGAGGCGATTTCGCGTTGCGGGATGCCGTCGTGCAGGCGCTTCATCAGTTCCCAGCGGAGTTCCAGATCACTGCGTTCGGCATCGGTGAAAATCTCCTGGAAGAATTTTTTCATTACTTTTTGGTCTTGTATGCGGGAAAAGATAGCGACAAGTTCCGACTTCATATCCGGCTCCTTTCAAGTGTGTGTTCAGCGGCGCAAGCGATGTACCATGCGACGAGATAAGCGGCATTTTAACGCGGGAAGAAATCATTTCAATATGTTATGGGAAGTAAAATGAGGCATCTGGCTGGTGAGGTAAACGCAACAATCTATGAGTTGGAAGGCGGATGGCGTGCGGCAGCGGGAAAGACGGACCGCGACAACGATCTGCTTAGTCTGCGTTATGCCGGGCAGGAGGATTGGTGGTTTCACGTTAACGGGTTGCCGGGAAGCCATGTGATTTTGTATCACGAAGAGGGTAAAGAGGGCGAGCCGGGGAGAAAGCTGCTCGAAGAGGCCGCTGCCATCGCCGCTTGGCACAGCAAAAGTCGGGGAGCAGGCGTGGTGGCGGTGCATTGCACTCAGGCCAGGCATGTGAGCAAGCCCAAAGGGGCCAAACCCGGTTCCGTGTGCATAAAGAAAGAGCGGACGCTCAAGGTGCGCCCAGCCATCCCAACCCCTTGATTCTTTGCTTTAAAATGATTCTTTTATTTTCCACAGACGTGTCGCGCCGTAATTTTAACGAAGGTGGATTACGGAGATTGGCCTGCCCGGGAGCGCCGATCGCCTGATCGGCATCCGCGAAAAGGGGAATTGTCTCACACGGAGGCCCCAAGGCACGAAGGAAGAGAGGGTGGAATACGGGAGCGGCATGGGCTCCATGCCACGCAGAGAGCAAGTGGGAGCGCCCGCGGCCCGCGGGAACCTGGCATATAAAGGAATTGTCCCAACGAACGAAGAAAGCAACGGATAAGCCCTCGCAGGTGTACATTTTGAAGTGACCCTAGCAGCCTGTCGGTCTTTCGGTGCTGCAATAATCTATCTATCACTTTGAGTCTTTCAAGGTGCGAACGATCTTCAAGGAGACAGGCTGCTGGTTAACAACAGCGGATACGCTGTTGTGGCATGGCACGAACGAGTTCAGTCGATAGTGTAAACGCATAGCTTTTTAACAAAGGATTTGAGAATGGCTTTGCGATTAAAAACAGTAGATCGATTTACAGCTATGTCACCGGTCGGTTTTCGTCCCGGCGTATTGAAGAAGCCACCTATAGCGGCTGCATTGAAAGAACCGCCTTTGCTTAGCCCGAATGCAACAGCTAAAGAGGTCATGCAAAACCGCCTTAAGTCAATTCATGTTCGCGAACGACTGTTCAACCTGAAATTCGCAGGAATTTGACAACTCTCACCCGCACATGCGGCGTATCTCAGTTTTGGGCGTGTCTTTTGTTCAATGCTTCCATGCGCAAACTATTGTTTGCATTAAGCAATCCGTCATGATGTCCCGGATGGTATCGAAATCACTACTGTTGAGCAGCGTGGTCGGGTATAAGAGTACCTGAAGTCCGACGGATTGCTAGGTGGTACATTTTGAGTGACCGGTGACACCGAGAGCTTAAGTCATATCCGGAAGCACCTTTAAAAATGAGAAAACGGGCATTTTTTGTCAAAAATGAAAAAAATGGTCCTTTTTTTATAAAAAAACGTCAAAAAACGCAAATAACACGTAACACAATGAGCAAAAACGGGATACAACAGGATAAAGAAGGATATATTTCGCTTTTTCGAGGCCTAAGAGCGGTTTTTAGGGACATAAATACCGTACTAGGAGGATACTGGAACATTTGCTGCTGAAGAGGTGATCAGGAGATGAACCGTCATGCAAAAGATCACCATTCTGTTTCTGATAATGTTGCTGAGTTTTTCACGTTGGCTTTTGGCCGCCGTACCCGAAGAAAGGGGCGATGGGGCGCAGGCGGGAGCTCTTCGTTTTCTGGAAGAGCAGATGGACGTCTATCATCGGGCTTTGTATGTGTATGAGGATGCGGGATCGGCGGGCAATCATTTCATTGAGCGTGCACGTATCGGCGGTCCGGATGGTGCGCACCTGCCGGTGATGCAGGAGGATTGCCGCGAGCAGCCGTTTTCGGGGAACACGTGCATCCGCTGCGAATTCAAGGGGGGGAAATCCAATTGGGGCGGCTGGAGTTTTATGCACGGTGCGTTTTTGCCGGGCGCCGAAGCGCCAACGCTGAACTGGGGTGAACTTTCCGACGCAGGTGAAAATCTGCGCGGGGCCCGGCGGTTGACGTTTCATGCGCGTGGCCTGGAAGGTGGGGAACGGGTGCAGTTTCATTGTTTGGGCATCGGGCGCGATGATTTCTCGGGCAAGGCGAAGGTGGATCACCCGGAATCCTCGATGAAAATAACCACGCCCTGGATTACCCTGACAAAGGAATGGCGGGAATACAGCATCGAGCTGAGCGGATGCGATCTGAGTTATGTGATTTGCGGTTTTGGGTGGAACAGCAAGTCGAGCATCAACCGCCATCGGGACATCACTTTTTATCTGGATGATATCCGCTATGATCAGTCGCGTCTCGGGCATCCGCGCCTGTTGACCAGCTATCAGGTGCGTCACGGTGCGACGGAGGCGGATCGCGTGCTGGCGAATACGGCCTATGTGTATGACAATGCATTGGCCGTGCTGGCCTTTCTTTCGGCGGGGAATGTGAGCCGCGCCAGGCTCGTGGCCAATGCCTTGGTGTATGCTCAGGAGCATGACAGGCATTACCACGATGGGCGCATCCGCAACGCCTATCAGGGCGGCGATCTGCGCCTTCCGGCCGGTTGGATGCCCACGGGAAATGCCCGCGCGGCACGACTCCCTGGATGGAGTGATGCGAAGAGCGGTACGTGGTGTGAGGACGCCAATTCAGCGGGTACCTCCGTCGGTAATTTGGCCTGGAGCATGTTGGCCCTGATCAGTACCTATGAGGCTACCGGAGAACCTCAGTACATTCTTTCCGCGATGAAGATGGGTAAATGGATTGTGGAGAACTGTCGGGATGAGCGCGGTGCGGGCGGGTTTTCAGCGGGATTCGAGGGGTGGGAACCTGAACAGGAAAAGCTGATGTATAAATCCACGGAACACAACATTGATCTTTTCGCCGTATTCACTCGGCTGTATGCCATCACTCAGCGCCCGATCTGGAAGGAAAATGCGGATCATGCGCTGTGTTTTGTGAAGGCGATGTGGGATGGAAAGGAAGGTAAGTTCTGGACTGGTACGCAAGCTGATGGCGAAACGATTTTTTGCGATGTCATTCCGCTGGATACGCAGGCGTGGGCGCTGCTTTCCCTTCGGGAAGAGGGCGTTGCCTTTGTGAAGGGGCTCGACTATGCGGAGAAATGCATGGCCGTTTCGGGCGGCTATGATTTCAATCAGGACGGCGATGGCGTGTGGTATGAGGGAACAGCCCAAATGGCCACGGTCTATGCGGCTATGGGGCAGGTGGAAAAGGCCTCTGAGATTTTACACAGGATGCGGAAGGCTCAGCATCACTCCGGCGGACTCTATGCCACGGATCGCGAAGAGGTGACGACCGGGTTCTATACCCTGGGCGGCGATGAATGGTTATATTACCGGCGGCTGCACGTGGGCGCCACGGCCTGGTTCGCGCTGGCTGAAATGAACCGCAATCCTTTCTGGTCGCTCGAAGACGCCTCGTCCGTCATGGTGGCGCGGAGTGGTCGGCAGAAAACGGAAATCCCGGATTGAGATTACTTGTTCGATGAGCTGAGATCGTTCACCAGTTTTTGAAAGGTTGGTTCATTGCGCAGGAGATTGTACCGTTCGCCCGCAAGCCAGCCGAGCGCCTGCTTCGGATCCACCAGTAAAACGCCCTTGCGCAGAGTTTCCACGGCGGCCTGTTTATCTTCGGAGTGGGCGAGCGCCTCTCCGAGTTTGAAATAGACCGGTCCGATTTCCGGGGCCTTGCGCTGAACCTGCATGAGCAATTCGGCGGCTTTGCGCCAGTCGCCATCGTCCAGCAGCAGGGAGGCAAAGGCCTGAATGGCCTTGAGATCATTCGGATTGTTGGAGATATAGGCCTCAAACGCTTCCGTTGCCTGCGCATTGCGTTCCGATTTCATATAGGTCGTGGCCAGATTCAGGCGTGCGGAGGAAAGATTCGGATTCATGTTCAACGCTTTGCGGAAGCACTTTTCCGCCCGACTGTATTGTTCAAGGGCCATATAACAACTGCCCAGATTGTTGATGACCTCCGGATCCACTTCGCTTTCCGTCAGGGCCTCTTTGAAACTGTGTATGGCTTCGCCGTATTGCTCCAGTTGCAGATACAGCATGCCGCGGCGGGCGTTGACTTGTTCCAGGTTGGGGAAGATGGCCAAGGCCTTGTTGTATTGTTCGAGCGCCTTTTGATACTGCCCGGCATTCTCGGATTGCTGGGCCACGATCAGGTAATGGGTGACCTGTTTGATCCAGGCGGGTGTCAGCGGGGCGCCTCCTTTTTCAGGCAGTTCAAGGGGGTTGATCTCCTGCAGCTCATTGAGCACAATCTCCACGGCGGGAATATCGGTGTTCTGACGCGATGTTTGTCGGAAAGAAATAATCTGCTCATCCGGGGTGAAACGGGAGCCGAAGAGGACGTTTTCCTCCTCGATCCGCGATTTCTGATTGTTCATGATAATCACGTAGATAATGGCGGCGGCGACACCGGTGAAGATCAGCAACCAGAGAAAATTACGCAGGCGGTTGCGTCGTCGCTCTGTATTCCAGTAATCCACGCCCTCGTGGTCCGGCTCATCGGTAAAGGGATCTTCAATGTGATCGTATATATGCTGTGGTCGCTGTTTCATAACGGGTCAGGATTCCTGTTTGGTTGCCTTGGTGCCGGCTCTCGCATCTGGAGTTTCAGGAGTGCCGGATACGGATTCATCCTCCTCACGGGTTGGTTCCTCTTCACGGGTTGGTTCCTCCTGCGCGCCGCCAGTCTCATTTAACAGGTTTCGGGCTTCTCCGGCCAGCAGTTTTTCAAACTCTTTCCCCAGTTCGGTGTTGCGCATGTTCTTGAAGGCGGGTTGCTGATATACCTGATAGGTGATGCGTGGGGAGGTTTTGCGCAGGGCCTTTTCCAAGTATAGAAACGTGGCATCCACGTTCCCCTGAACGGCGGCTGCGGCGGCGGCGTCAAAATAAAGGGCCGGCCAGTCCGGATTTGTCTGCATGGCCATATCCAATTTGGTTCGGGCACCCTCGTAGTCGCCGGAGAGTGCGTCCAGATAGGCGAGTTCCTTCAGGGCGCGTACATCGTCGGGTGATTTACGCAGGAAAAGGTTCAGATAGGCGCGTGCGAGATCGTTGCTTTGGCGTGAGAGCTGGCAGAGCGCCAGATTGTAATACGGTTCGGGAAAGTCGACGCTGATTTCCACGGCGGCATTGAAGTATTCCTCTGCGTGAGTCAGGTCACCCCGCTGCATATGAGCGACGCCGAGATCGTTCAGCACGGCGACATTGGCGGGATCCTGCTCTGCGGCCTTTTCCAG
>JAQVYB010000247.1 GCA_028708815.1 Kiritimatiellia bacterium
ATCCAATGAAGGGCTTCCCGTATTATTCCCTGACTCATATTCAAAACCCCTTTCGTTACTGATCGCTCCGTCACTCCAGAATGTAGGGGTAAGGGGAATAGTGAGCAACCCCAAAGCAAAACAGGCCACGGTTTTCCGTGGCCTTCTCTTTTTTCCATACGTTGGAATCTAACGAAGATCCAGCATCTTCAAGGGGGTGTTATTGAGCTTAAATGTTGCCGGGCCTTCGGACGTGAATTCAGCGATGACTGTCGCACCGTTGTCAAAGTTTAGGATAGGGCCGTGGATAAGGAAGACGGTGGATTCATCCGCTGCGGACGCTTTGTGGGCCCAGACAATGTTAGCGCAGTCGCGCAACGTTTTCTCGGGCACATTGCGATCGGCATGGACATAGGCGCGAATTATTGGACGGCCGATTGAAACTTTTATATCCAGCAGGTCAATGCGAGGGAGGTTTTTCTCCTGTATGGTTTCAATCGCGGGCGGGGTTTTCGGTTCCGGGAAAAAGAGCCTTAACGTTTCGGCAGGTATATTACTTTCTTTTGCTGATAGCATGGCAAAGCAGCCATTGGATTGAATCATGGCGCTTGCCCCATCTGATCTGAGCCAGCAGCCTTCCTTGATAAGCGACCACCGCTTTGAGTCGCTCCCATAATCAAGCATCGCTTCAATTTCTTGGGCGGTGATCTCTCTATTATCCACGGGCTGAGACGCCAACTGACAACACCCGTGGTCATCGTACGCAGCCAAGTGTATCCACCCGTCATCCGTCATGTGCAGATCTAATAATTTATCGCCACTCGATACCCGATCTACCGCCGGCCCAAAGTCATGATCAATCACGGCCCTCGGCTGGCCCAACTGACCAAAAGAAACGCTGTTGAATATCCCCAGAAAAATAAGTCCAATCAGCATTCTTTTCATGATCTTATCTCCCTCCGAATAGTTGTTGTGTCACGACACAACAACTATTTGCCTGCGGTTTTCTTTGCGGGTTTTAATTCAAGAGGTAGTTTGATTTCTCCCTCTTTTTCGACCTTTTTGCAGTAATCTGTAACCGCAAGCCGGACCAATATACCGACATTTACGCCAGCAGCATCTGCTATGGATTTCATTCTTTCCATAGTCTCTTCATCAAATCTTATTGAGGTACCCGATCTGCTCATATGCGCCTTGTAGCGCAATGTATTCCGCACTGCGAATAAAAAAACAAAAAATATGTAGCAATGGTGTTGACAGTGTAGCCGTTTGTGCTACAACGTAGCCGCATAGATGCAAAAGGGAGCTGTATGAGAAATCCGACAAACATTCGATTCGACGCTGAACAAGTGGCAGCGTTATCCGAAATAGCCAGCGTATACGGGATATCAAAAGCAGATTTAGTGCGGGCTGCCGTCGCCGCTAAATTGCCCGAATGGGAACTTGGTGGAGTCATCCTTCAGCCGATCAGACGGAAACCTTACAAGAAGCTTTCGGAGGCCAAGCCATGATGAACGAATCTCTTCCCCTGGGAGCGCCGATCGTCGGATCGGCTATCATCCGCCGTGAACGCCTCATGCGCAGGCTCTCCGTGTTCTGCGCCGGAGCCGTTGGCGGCTTTCAAGCCGCAGGCGTGGTGTGGCTCCTGGCGCTCCTATACGTCGCCTGGCTCAACCCGCACCGCACCGACGCCATCATGCTCTTTGCCGCGATGGCCTCAGCCGCCTTACTCGGGGCGTCTCTGTTCAGTTTGTCTTACTGGTTCTTTGATCTCCGGAGCTAACTCATGTCGACCCCGAAACGCCAACTCGAACTCTTCGACACCGACCGATTCACGGAGGATTTCGTTGCCTACATTGATGGTCGCCTGCCCGAGGGCGACTGGCTGGGCGTTCCCGATGTCGCCACGGCGTTCGATGTGTGCAGCAACCAGGTGCATGCGTGGATCGAAGACGGCTCTTTGCGCGGATTCAACAAAGGGGCCAGGGACCGCCGCCGGCCCATGATATTTCGCGCCTCAATACTGCATTTCGCCCGCAACCGGGCCGAATAAAAAAAGGAAAGGAACAAAAGAGAATGAATGCATTAAGAATGACCACAGAAACCCGCCCCTGCCTGATGCTTGAAGGCATCCCCCTGCGCCTCATGCTGGAAGAATCCAGCCGGAAAATTACGGCCCATATCCGCCGCGAAGCAGAGGACCGCGCCTATGCAGATGACGACCTAACCGATGGCGAGCAGGTTTTCGGAAAGGTGGTGAACTCATGAGCGGAAAACCACACGTCACCCGAATGGTCCTTACGTACGCGAAACCAAAATCCAAGCGTCCTAATCTGTGCAAATCTGTGCAATCTGTGGACAAGAAAACAGCGGAGTCCGAGTCCCAGCAACTCGCCACGCAACTAACCGACCAATACCGCAAGGCCATCTCAGGCACCCATGAAATCCTCCTCTTCGGGGCCATGATGCTGCAACTCGGCGGGATGCTCAATCAGCGAGGACCCAATCGCGATGCCGTCGCCACCGGACCCGGCGCCAAAGGCCTCGGCCTCAAAGGCTGGATCGAAGAACACTGTCCGGAGATCAACTATTTCACGGCGCGTTCCTTCTATAATCTCGCTCGTGGGTTGGTGGAGACGTTGGCGATCCCCGCGAAGATGGACCTGCCACTCCTTCTCTCCTCCCCGGTGGATCAGCTCTCCAAGCACGACGCGAATATCCGCGCCAAAGTGGATGAGTTCCTCTCAGGCAAATCCAAGCGCCAGTTGGAGTTTGACTTCGGCATCCGCGCTCCGAAGCCGCATCATCCCGGCGGCAACGTGCAACTGGTTAAATGGCTGCGCGAGAATCATCCGGAACTCAAAGGTATTGAGCAGGTCAAGGAGCTTCCGAAGTCCATTCAGGCGGAATATGAGGCGTACCTTGAATCCATCACGCCAACACCAGAACAGGCATGGAACATGCGGGTCGATAACGCGCGGAAATATTGGCAAACCTTCCGCGAGAATATCCGCCTCTACACGACACCTGACAATCCGTACCACTTCGCACCGCTCCCGAAACCAGAAAAAGAAGCCCTCCTGGGCTCGCTTGAAAAGGTGTGTGAAGAGCTTCGGAGCAGTCTTAAAGCATAATCCAAGGAGGCGTCATGCAGGTAACGTTTGAACTCTCGATCGAAGAACAGGCTGAACTGAACCTGTACGACGAAGAAATTCAGCAGCGAGTGCACATGCTGCTTGATTGCTTCAAACGGGTATACAAGTCACATTTTATTATAAAGGAAGCCTGCAAACATGAAGCCCATGTGATGGGCAATAAGAAGCCATTCACTGCAGGCTCTATTAAGCGCCTTTATTATACCTATATAAAGAGTGGAGATTTCCGCGAACTCATTGATAAGCGGTTGCGGAAAGACATCAAGCGGGATAAGAAGGGCCTGTCCGAAGAAACCATTGAGTTTTTCCGCTCGCTGTGCGATCAGAACAAACGTTCCTGGATCGAAGAACACTGTCCGGAGATCAACTATTTCACGGCGCGTTCCTTCTATAATCTCGCTCGTGGGTTGGTGGAGACGTTGGCGATCCCCGCGAAGATGGACCTGCCACTCCTTCTCTCCTCC
>JAQVYB010000099.1 GCA_028708815.1 Kiritimatiellia bacterium
TCTACACCTCCGAGAGTGAGGGCGATGGCTCGTCCGGAGTGCATCCATCGGAGTTGCGTGACGGCATCCACGTCGAAGTGCGCGCGATACCAGCCGATGCCGTCGTATTCATTGAGGGAGGGGTCCCTATTTTCCCATCGGTCCGGGAGAATGGCCGGCATCCAGTCGGCATCATTGAAGGCGGGTGCGGCGAAGTTGCCATCGCCGGGATGAAAGCGCCATTGGGCATCGAGGGCGAGGTCGATGGTGGTTCCATGAACGGGGGCGTAGGTCTTTTTCATGTTCAGGAGGCGGATGGAGCGGCGGACCCATCGGTTTTTCATGAAGAGGCGCCAAGGGAGTCCGGAACGGTGGTTTTCAATGCCGAGGAGGATGGTGCCCTGGTCGAGACCGAGGACATCGCGGGCGATGAATTTTTCTTTTTTATCGGGGTTGATGCAGTCGGCGAAGCCGTACTTGCCCCAGGCGTCGCGGTGGGTATCGTAGAGCGCCCGCAGGGCGGGCAGGGCGAATTGAGGGAGGAAGGGGGTGGAGCCGCCGATGGCATAGGGGATGATGCTTCCGTCGGTGGGGGAATAGGGATTTCCGGGGGGGAAGCCGTAGATGTAGTAGTGGTCGCCGGGGCCGTCGGCGGCGCCGAGGCCCCAGGAGTTCGGTCCGTAGGATTTGGGGAAGAAGCCTGCCTGCTGGATGCAGTAGGCGCGCATGGCCAGGATGGCAATGCGGACATTGTTGAAGTAGTCGTTTCCGGTTTTATCGGTGATGCCCCGGAAGTCAAAGAAGAGGGCGGGATACTGGAAACGGAAGATGGATTGGAAGCCGTATTCGGCGATGAAGGGATAGCCGTCGAATGAATCGGTATGGCGATCGATGGCATACCATGATTGAGGGGGAAGGGGGTGGTCTGCTGCGCCGATAGCCATGAGGTAGATGAGAATGCCTTCACTGAAGGAACCCCAGCGGGCATCAAAGGGTTTCTTTTCAAAAGAGTAGCCGTGGGAGACGAAGTTTGGATCGTCAAAGCGCATGGCGGGCCAATCGGCTCGATTGAAAAGGCGGGTGGTGCGTTCGGTGATTTCGGGGTCGTCAAAGTATTCCATGGCGTTGATCATACCGGCGTGCAGGAGGGAGGTGTCGATGGTGGAGTATTCGGAGCCGGGGCTGATTTCGCCGGTATCCATGTGGACGAAGTGGGGGAAGATGCCATGGATGCTTTTGACTTTATTCTCGTCGAAGGTGCGCAGCGTGTTTCGTGTTCGTTCGAGGCCCTGTTCGCGGGTGATCCATCCGCGTTCGACGCCGATGGGATAGGCGGCGAGCGCGAATCCTGTAGCGGCGATCGAGCTGTGTCTGACGTTGGTGCTTGGTTTTTTATTGTGCGCGCGGTCGCGGGTGAGGCCGGTTTCAGGATTGGTTTCGAACCAGAAGAAATCGAAGACGCGTCGGGCCACCAGATCGAGAAATTCATCGTCGGAGAGGGCGGAGGAATTGGGCGGGTCCTGTTGGGCGCGCTGCATGAGCCGGGTGTTGAGTTCTTCATCGGTTAATGAAAGAGAGGCGTCGGAGAGAACGGCTTCGAGTGCCTGGGGCACCGGGGTTGGTTCGGAAAGAAGCGGGGCTTGCATGGTGGGCGTTGCGACCGGGGGCTGGTCTTCGGCGGTGGATTCGCCCGTCGCTTTGGCGGAGGGATGTTGTTTCATGCGGATGGCCCTCTTGTATGGTGCGGAACCCATGAATTGGACTTCCTGCAGCAGGATGGGTGTTCCGGGAGGCGCTTCGAGGGCCAGGCGCAGGCGGTCCGTTTCGATGGGCGGGGAAAAGGTGGCGCGTGAGATGATGTCGCGCCCGCCTGGGATTCGGGCGATTTCCTTCCAGCCCTGGGCGGGATCGGGGATGCTCCAGATGCTGTTCGGCGCGTTCGTTCCGGCCCGGATGAGGTTGATGCGGTCAATCTGCACCGGACAGAGAAAAGTGAATTCGAGGGAGGGGGGTGGTGTGGCGGCGGTGAGGGTCAGGGCGCGGTCGAGTTGACCATCGAGCAGCAGGAGTGGGTCCCCGGAGCCCGCTTCGGATTGGGATGGTTGGATGGATTCCACATAATCGGCCAGACCGCCCTGGTGGCGTGGGGGGGTGCATGCGGGAAGAAGAACCGCGATCAGGACGGCGAAGGCGGCGTATTTTATCCCGTAATAGGCGTTTCCAACCATGAAGCATTCCTCTATTATCACATGCCGTGCAACTGCTGTGTTGGTTCGCACGGGTCATATAGGGCGGCATTATGGCGGCACCGGGTTTCCGCTGCAACCGTTTTCCCGCCTGAATGCTTTATTTCAGGAGGATGAGCGATGATAAACAATGAAGTGTTGTGTTCGCGGATTGTCGTGAATGTTGTCGACTTGGCGGATCGCCTGGAGCGCTATACGGTGGATACAAGCGAAGTGGATGAGGAGTTGATGGCCGTGTTCATATTGCAGATGCAGATGGATATCGATGCCCTGAATGAAGCCGTGGAATGCGGGGATTTGGCGAAAGTTTCCGCCCACGCGCATTCGATCAAGGGGATGGGCGGTACAGCGGCCATGCCCGAGCTTTCCGTGCTGGCTGAAGACCTGGAGAAGGCGGCCGGTGCCGGTAATTCCGTACGCGTGTCCGTCCTGAAAAACACGCTCAATGAGTGCTTTGCGCTGGTGAAATCCTGGCGCTGACCGGAAATCCGAATCAGAATGAGCACGGTATCCCTCCCGAATTGCTTTTTCGCGGCATTTCGCGATTTGCGAAGAGAAACACATCCATTGACAGGATAGACCGGATTCAGCAGGTTTTGGAAACGCGCTCCCGCGTAGGTCGGGTATCCATGGCATGACTACAGAAATTATCCTTTGTCACTCTTCGGAATCGACTATAAACTACCGACATGGATCATCTCACCGCCAAACAGAGAAGCTGGAATATGTCGCGCATCCGGGGCACCGACACCAAGCCCGAGATACTCGTCCGCTCCATGCTGCATCGCGCGGGGTACCGCTTCCGGAAAAACGTCAAAACGCTTCCCGGAAAACCGGACATCGTCCTGCCCAAATACCGGACCGTGATTTTTGTACATGGCTGCTTCTGGCACCGGCATAAAGGTTGCAAACGGGCTGCCACCCCTTCCACCAACGTCGAATTCTGGCAGAAAAAGTTCGCCGCCAACGTCGCCAACGACAAAAAACATGCCCGCGACCTCCGCAAACTCGGCTGGAAGGTCATCACTGTGTGGGAATGTCAGCTCAAAAATACGGATCGTGTGTTTCGGAGTCTGGAGAAGATGTTGAGCGCGTAATGACGTGAATGAACGTGTCGAAACTCAATCTTCGGCCAACTCAGGTTGCCCTTGTCGAGCATAATACGATGAAAAGCGCGCAACGATATCCTTCACAAAAGGGGGAGATATCTGTACCACAGGGGAATCATATTCTTTATGAAAATCTTCTTCCCCCAAGGTTGTAAGTTTCCTAAAATTAAGCTCCCCGCCAATAAAAAATGATGTTGGAGGCAAATAGTGGTAATACCCCGACTTTATTGGTTTATAGCCTGCTCCCTTTACCTCAACCTCTAGGAGCAAAATGCGATCTGTTTTGCACTTCCCTTTAGCCCTAATAATCAAATCACAAGCCGGGGTCAAAATCACAAAATATGTCCCCCCTGTTTTATGTTTTACAATGCCTCCAGTTCTCAAGGCCGGAGCCAGAGGAGGATGAATATAAACTTCTTCCGGATAGTATTGTTCGTCATCGTCATCCAGTAATTGTAAAAGGTGGTTTAAGGTATGACGAAGCAGCGCCCTTTCTGTTTTGCCAGTATCGATCTGGCCGCGGGTTACCCATTTTTCTTTTTGAGGAAGAAGGTTTTTATGAAACACGTTATACAGCCCATCCTCAATTTGTCCTCGCCCCCCCATTATGCGGGTCAGTCCCGTGTCATAAATTCCGTAAAAATCATCAAGTAAATCTATGTATTGAATTTCTCCTTTTTTATAAAAGCTGAAATCAAAATCGCTGTTATCTACATCATCCGGCGTTGCTGTAACAACAGCGGTTGGTATGCGAAATCGAGATTCTTTGATCTTGCTGATGACTTGGACCCCTTCACCCCCTTGGTCTGCAAGTTTCAAATCGATAATGGCTCCGTCAAAGGAGTTGTCCAGTTTTTGCAGAGCCTGTTCGAGAGTTCTGCATTCAACCAAATCTATGTCCCGCGATTTTTCATCCTTATACCTGGCAATAGAGTCCCGATAAGTGCGGATATCTTCATCGCTATCCTCAACCAACAGTAGCCGTAATATACTCATTATAAAACCTCTGCTTTTGGCTGAAGTCTAAAGTATACGCCAGTTTGCGATTCGAAGGCTTTCAGTTCGAGATCGTTGCGCGTTGCAGCTTCTCCTGCGATAGCCAGACCCAATCCTGTTCCGCGCGGCTTAGTAGAAAACTGAGGTTCAAAAATTACTTCACTAGCAATAAGGCTTGGCTCAATGCCTGGGCCGGTATCACGGTAATCGACATATAAAAGAGACCCTCCTTGCGTGGACAAATCAATGCTGATTTCCCGACGGGAGGACGCTTTTTCTTTCATCCAATACATACTGTTATCGATAAGATTTGTGAAAATGGCATAGATGTCTTGTGGCCAGCAAATAAACTTAAAATCGTCCGGCCCAGCAATCGTTACAGAGACTTTGTGTTGCTTCATTTCCTCTTCGAAAACAGCAAACGTATCTTCGATGGCCCTTTTTAACATTACAGACTTCCTGCTGGAACGCTTGCCAGCAGCTAAAGGATCAAGTCGGCTGAAAAGTTTTACGAATATCTCCGCGTTTTGCCCGACTCCATCAGCAATAGGCATAAACCGATCTAGTTTCGTTGCATCGCCCGTTTTAAAGAAGGCATCATGCCAATAGTGCAGGTTTGGGATCTGGTTTTTAAAGTAATTAAGCGGTTGGCGCCCTTCGTGGAGTATCACATTGATTATCTTCCCCAAGGTAGCCTGTCCTTGGTAGACTGCTACTTCTTGGCGAATACCCTCGGCTATTTTATTCTTCTCCTCTTCATCCTTACTGATTATGCTAATAATTTCATCAGCCGCTTTTGCATCCAAACCGCCTTTGGTGAGCTTTGCTCTAATTCCCTTTTTCAGCTCATCAAAGGAGAAAAGCCGCTCCAGTTCTTTTTCTACTTTAAGGGCGCGTCTACTTAGTCCGGCTTTTTGCCTGTATGTAAAGCGTCTTTGCTCCAGTTCATTAATTACTTTTGTAGCGATTTCTTTTAACTGCTCCAAAGCGCTGTTTTCGCGAAGCCCGTCACGGGCGCTTTTCTCAACTAGATTCGACTTCTCTTCGGATTGAATTTCTACGTATCCGATTACTTGATTGCTACCTATCCTAAGAGACGGATTTTGAACGCGTTGTTCATTGAGCCTGAGCCAATCGAAATCCGCATCTCCAAGTGGCCTTATTCTAAAGCCGTTTCGATAAACCCCAATACCGTTATATTCGTTTAGAAGAGTTCTGGCTTGGTTTTTGCCAACGTATTTCCCGGATTCGTCTTTCAAGCCGCGCCCGATCAATGATTCAATTGCATCCGCTTCGCGGTCATACACACGGATATCGAAAATCAAGTCGCCACATCCTGTCGGCGCAGGGAGATCAAATTTGATTTTCTCTTCGGTCGTATTTCGGGCTTTTTGTAGGGAATATGTTAAAAACCCTTTCCCGTTCGCGCCAATACTTCCTGCTATTTTGTAATCAAACAGGTCGAAAATCGGGTATGGCTCTACCGTCTCTTTCGTCTCTTCGACTTCGGGAAACTGGGTTATAGAAAGATTGATTTCAAAACAATCCTCAGTGTTTTTTGTGTTGCTAATAACACGAACCGGGGGCATCAATTTTTTTAGCTCAAATCGCAGCTTGGCGAACTGCTTATCATCCCAATCTGACAAGGCGTCTTTATCTCCGACGATTGTGAGCTTGGTTCCGGCCGGTATTTTAACCGGCGCTGTTTCAATAAGAATTTCTACATCGTCGAGATACTGCGCGGATTCGAAATTTTTCCATATAAGGAACACCGTAGTTTTCTCGCCCTCCGGGGTAATAGTTTCGAGCAACAGATCCGAGCCAAGAATCGCAGCGGCATACCGGCCTATACCCTTTCGCCCCTGCATAAGCCTTTTCCCCGAGCGACTTGTTCGCCTTTGCTGTTTGTCATCTGTTGAGGGGACCATCCATTTATTGATCACTGTATCCCGAGACATGCCATGGCCATGATCTGATATAATAATGGTATACTCGCTTTTATCGGTCTTTGCACAAAACTCGATATTTACATCTGGTGAGTCTGCATCGTATGCATTTTTTACCAACTCGATGATGGCCGCGTATCTATCTTGAATTAGTTCTTTTCCGATCGTAAGCACATGCCGACCTGCAGGCCTAATGGTATAGGTTTCATTTTTCGTCATCACCAATTCTCCAGCAGTTTTTCAGCGATTTGCTGTGCCAGCAGCACCGGTACTGCATTGCCAATTTGTTTATACGAAGCTGTTCTTCCGGGAGTTTCCGAAACGCCTTCAAAAAAATAATCGTCGGGAAATGTCTGAAGTCGTGCTGCTTCGCGGGGTGTCAGGGACCGATTTTGCTCGATGTCCGGGTGGATATAATAGTGTCCATCCTTTGCA
This sequence comes from Kiritimatiellia bacterium, assembly GCA_028708815.1. GTDB lineage: Bacteria > Verrucomicrobiota > Kiritimatiellia > RZYC01 > RZYC01 > JAQVYB01. Next base: position 6,712 of record JAQVYB010000099.1, read on the forward strand.
ATGTGCGCCACAACGGTATGTGAGGCCGTTCTATTCCCAGCAACAACCTTAAAGCGATCAATGAATGCAGTTCTATTTCGGTGCGTTTTTAAAGAATCTGGAAAGTCATTATAGTTTGGCCGACATGCATCCTTGTCCCATGCCGCAACCACCTTGCGGTAAATTTCCAAATCCTGCGCTATATGGGGCCTTGCTACATGAAAAGTTAGTGGCGGAGTAAGATCGGGAGAAAGAATTCCCTTCTTCATCAGACATGATCGGTTTGGATAGGCGTGAGATCCACCCCAAAATACCTTTCCTTGACCAGCCCTTAAACTCGGTAAATCGGCAAACAGATCATTGATGCAGAAATCATCCGAAACAGATTTCTCCGGGAACGGATAAAATCCCGCCTCCCCCCCCTTATGGCCAACCAAAACAATGCGTTTTCGGTCCTGGGGAATTCCATAATCACTGGCCTTTAAAACCCTATACTCAATGGAATAGCCAAGATCGCTAAACCGTTGTTTCATTTTATCAAAATACAAGACTCCGACTTCATCCTTTGCCGAAAGTAGCCCCTCCACATTTTCAAATACAAAATACGTTGGCATGTACCGTTTCAGGAATTCTGCATACTGCGTAAAAAGGTAATTTCGCTCATCGCCTTTCATTCGGTTTTTGTCTCTTGAGCGTCCCACCAGCGAATATGCCTGGCAGGGAGGTCCCCCGATAAGCAAATCGAGTCTCCGTCCGTTCAGTAAATCATCAATATGACTGAAGATTCCTTCCAACAATTCCGGGTTTATTTTTGTATTGATGACAGAATTTAAAACAGCCTTTGGGACCTGTTCATAAAGCTGCTGTCGGGAAATCTTCTGTTCCAGATAGCTGTAGTAAACGGGAAACTTATTTCTGCTCTTTAGCCAATGATATACCATTCGCGTTTTTAGGGTGTTACAGGCCGCCTTATCCATTTCCACATGCGCCACAGCTTCGAAACCGGCGCGAATAAACCCTTCCGACAGCCCCCCGGCACCCGCGAAGATATCCACCATGGTGAATTTATGCTTTGTTTTTTTCGGCCTTTTCATTTTTCGATCCCGTTACACAGTGCAGAAACGGTTATGCGAAAGCCGCTTGCCAGGCGCGTTAAGCTTAAAAAACTTGGATTTCGGACTCCGCGTTCGATGCCGCTGATATAAGAAGGATCAAGGCCAGAGCGCTCTGCGAGCTGTTCCTGGGTGAGCGCTTTTTCACGGCGGAGTTCACTTACGTTTTTACCGAGAGCGAGAAGAACGGGATTCTTTTTCATGTCGTGCATGATGCCCGCTTCATGGACTATAAGTCCATGGACGATGAGTCTAGTTGAGCGTCAGATTTCAAGAGTGGTGGGGCCGAGTTGCTCTCCCTCCAGGCAAATCCTGGTCATCCTGCCCGATCCTGTCTGAATGGATTCATTTCTTTGCGCAGTTGGTGTGCTTGAGTATTTCGGGCTGGAAGCAGGGCCTTCCGGGATTATCATGGGTGAAACAGCTTCTGCATAGGGGAGGGGCAGATCCATGCGGCGAATGGATTTTCGTTTGGGATTGGCTCGCAGAGCCAACGCTGCAACAGGTTGCTGTTATCAGGCCGTTGTCGGCTCTTATAGGACGAACCTGCGAGCGGCTCCCCGGGACGGTTCGCCCTACCATGGGGGGGATAAAAAAAGCCCGGACGGTGTCCGGGCTTTTCAGAGGGTGATTTGGATTCGGATCAGTCGTCTTTTTTCCTGCGCAGACGCTTGATGACGAAGAAGCCAATGGCGGTGAAGGCCAAGGCCAGCGTCGCCGGTTCGGGGATGGCGATGGTGGTTTGTAATGCCGATGTTAGGTAGAATGCATCTGCGTCCTGCGTCGGGCCCGTTGTTGCCGAACCCATGAAGGTGGAGCTGTATTGATAATTTCCGGATGTCGGGACTTCCCCTGCTGCATAATTCGGAGACACCGTATCAAACAGTCGGACTAAGAATAAAGAGTTCGTACTGGAGGTATCATATATCTCTGTGATAGGAGAGAAACTTCCATCGGTGTTAAAAAACACATTTTGACCAACCCAGGAAGTTGCTACAACGACATCATCTCCAAGCACTCCACTTCCACTGGCAATAAAACCATTATATGTTTTATCAGCTCCAAGGTACAGCATTTGGATAAATCCTGTTATGGGATTATTCTGATCTCCCGTCAATGCAACCCCGGAGGAGTCCTGCAACCATTGTCCACCTGATGTGCCCCAATCAAAGGACGGAGCTGCAAAGCTATTCACAGCCAAACACAAACCCGCAATTATAACAACCAGTGCTCTCATAATCATTACTCCTCTCGAAAAATGATGATTTTTTTATGTTAGGGCCAATTAAAAGGTCTTGCTTGAACCCAATCCCAAGTGTTTGTTTGTCGGCTTCGATACCAAAAGCCCTGTCCGACCACTAACTCATTAGAAGCCAATGTTGGGGCATTCCAATCGATCCATTTTCCATCCCATTCATGGCCCGTCCCGGAGTCGAAGAGCCAGGATTTGATATACTCCTGACTCGCGCTGTCCCAGAACATTATGTTATCAGCCAGCGTACGATCGGTAGCACCAAATGCGCCTGTCCAATCCAACTCGTTGATTTGCGCATTCACCGGATACGAGTAACAGCACATGACATACCCTTCGGCGATCAGGTTTGTGGCGGCGCCGTCTGTCGGGACTTCCCCCATGATGTGTTGTGTTTCATTCGATTGAGATAGGTTTCTATACCAGAAGCCCTGTCCCAAAAGCACTTCGTTCGAAGCCAGTTTCGGGGCATCCCATTCGATCCATTTTCCATCCCATTCATGGCCCGTTCCGGAGTTGAAAAGCCATGCTTTTTCGTATCCCTGCGAAATCGAATCCCAGAACAAAATGTTATCCGATATTGTTCGGTCAGTTCCTCCAAACAACGTGGTCGTATCAAAAAGATCCTGAATATTAACAACTCCTTCATCGGTCATTGCATTGAAATTAACGCCAATGAAATTATAGCCAGGTACGAACTCGACCTTCACATATCCCACGGCATTTTTACTGGTGACCTGCGTATCCTGTGCATAGGTCAGGCCGGCGATCAATCCGAAGAACAGTGAAAACCACATTGCTTTTTTCATCATTAAATTCTCCCTAGGGTCATTTGACTGGCGACAATGTACGCCGCATCGAGCTTTTATGCAACTGAAAACACGGCTGAAAATCGTTTTTTTCCTTTCGATTTGGCGGGGGGAGTCAATCGTCCGGTGGATTGGTCCATCCTGTGCCGTTATTTACAAAAACCGTATAATAATTGGTCTGTCCGGGCGTTAAGCCGGTGTCTTCATACACCTGTTCGGTTCCGATGTAAACGGAAGTTCCGTCGGAGCTGGTTTCGGGGTAGGTGGTGGTGGAGCGTCGCACCATGGAGGAGGAGGAGGGCATGGCGACTTTGGCGGGATCGGTCCAGCGGAGGATGATGTTGTTGGTGAGGGCGATGGCTCTGAAGGAGAAGGTGTATTGGGTCATGGTCATATCGGCCCCCCAGTAGTTTCCGACGGTGGATCCGGAGGAGGTTCCGACGGATAGGCTGTTTCGGGTGCCGTTGGCATAGCCGGGTTTGACGGCGGTGAGGTTGTAGGAGGCTGCGGAGGGGACTCGGACGGCGAAGTATCCGTTGGATCCGGAGGTGGCGGTGTATCCGCCGGTGGCGGTGACGAGGGCGCCGCTGACGGTTCGCCCGGAGTTGTCGAGCAGGCGCCCGCCGATGAGTTCGCCGGTTCCGTTGGTGAAGAGGTTGAACATGACGGCGTCGAGGTTGGTGTAGACGTAGCTTCCGGCATCAATGAGGGGCAGGTTGTACCAGGCGTCGTAGGAGCCGCCCCAACCGAGGTTGACATGGTGATACTCGGTGCCGCCGGTGTAGCCGAAGCCGTCGCACACGACGGCATGTCCGCCTCCGGAGCGGCGGATGCCCAGCATGACGGGCAGGCCTGCGGCGAGATTGGGCTTGATGGCGAGTTGGCGGTTGGCGGCGGTGACTCCGCTGACCCCGTAGGTGTAATCGGCGTTTCCGAATTGGAAGAAGCTCATCATGGAATCCTGGGCATAGGAATAATAGGCGCTGGATCCGGAGGAGGAGTAGTTCATTTTGGCCCCGACGCCGCAATCGTAACAGAGTGCGCCGATCATACGCCACTGAGCGTCGGAGTAGGAGGCGGTGGCGGGTGCGAGGGGCATGTTGGTCCAGGTATAGGCGCCGCCCGAGCCGTCGCCACCGCGTGTGACGGCGGTTTGGGCCTGACTCCTGATGTAGATGGTATTGGTGAGCAGCCCGATCCCGGCCTGGGGATATTGAAAGTAGCGCATGATCTGGGCCATGGCGGTGGCGACGCATCCGGCGACGTAATTGCTGGGGGTATAGTAGTTGTAGCAATTGTGTCCCTGCGCGGAGCTCTGGCTCCATTGGCTGGCCACGAGGGGGGCGATCCGTACATCCGAGACGCTGGAGGTGCCATCGTCCGGCGGGGTGTCGCTCGTCAGGATGCTCCAGGAGTCGGCAGAGCGATGGGCCTGTTCATAGAGTTCCGTGTCGGCGTCGGGGGGAAAGGGATGCGCCTCGATATAGTCGGCCAGTGCCATTCGGTCCGGCATGTCTGATTGAAGGAGGGTGGAGAGGGGGTTGTTTTCGTCGGGCAGAAAGGAGCCGTTTCCGCTGAAGGCGATGACCGGTTCGATCCAGGTGTCGGCGGAGAGAATGACATAGCCTTCGGGAGCGAGTTGGACGGCATAGAAATTCGTATAGTCGGTGATTGCGTCGATGGTGGACGGGAGGGTGGTTCCGAGGCGTTCGCCTGCCGTTTGAACCCAGCGAAGAGCCGCCGATTGTGCCTGTTGCGGGGTCACCCGTTCGGCCTGAATAGTTCCCGCGCCGACCAGCAGGGCCGACAACCATCCCCAACAGTATTTTATTCGCATCGCTCCCTCTCCTCTTCGGCGTGTTCCCTGTTATGGCGGATTGGTCCAGGTGGATCCATCCTGTGTAATCCAGATGGTGTAGTAATAGGTTTGTCCGGGGGTCAGCCCGGTGTGGTCATAAACGGTATTGGTGCCGGAATAGACGGAAACGCCATCGGATGAGGTGTCGGGGTAGTCGTTGGTGGACATGGTGATGTTGACGAGGCGGCTCGCGCCGCCGCAGAGGAGCGGATCGGTCCAGCGCAGGATGATGTTATTGGTCAGGGCCGTGGCTTGGCTGGAGAACGATTCCCCGGTGGTTGCGGTGATGGTGCTTTCGGAGGGACGGCGTCCGGGCTTGGTGGCGGTGACATAAATGATTCCGGAGGCGGAGGGTGATACGCTGAAGGATAGGTTGGTGGTGGCGGCGGTTTGGCGTTCGTGAATGCCCAGGGCGGATGAGTAGAGACATACCACGGCCCCGGTTTCGCTGACCGACACGGCCACCGTATTGCTTCCCAGGGTGATCACGGGCGTGTGGTTAACGCTCAGGGGGGCGGGGGTTCCGATAAGCAGGGCGGCTTCTGGATCGCCGAAGACGTGGAAGAGCCGGAAGGTGGTCTTATCCGGATAGAATTTTTCATACATGTACAATTTGGCGAAGTTCAGGATGGCGCCGAGGCTCTGAGCACTGCCGGCGGCGCCATAGGCGCCGTTGGGTGCGGGGAGCTGGTTGGACCATTCGGGATCGGTGGAGTTGTTCTGGAAGGTGAGGTAGTTGGTGAGAAAAGCAACCATCAGGCCGTGGGTGAGCCAGTCGTTGAGCCAGGAGTAACTGGTGTCGACGGGGGCGAATACGGCGCAGGCTCCGCCGTTGGTGTGTTCGATCCAGGCGCGTGCGAAATTGTTGTTCACATGGTACGCGCCGCTGTTGCAATTGATGGAGAACACCACCGGACGGTTCACGCCGTTGGTCAGTGCGCGGACATGGGTGTAAATATATTGCGGATCGGCCCAGCCGACCCCGTTGGAGTAGCCGTGATCACGATGAAAGAGCAGCGCGACACCGGCATTGACGGTGGCGTTGATGCGTGCCTGGGCGGTGGCGACGGATACGAAATTGGTGAATATGCGGTCGCCGATCTGGTTGGTTTCTCCCCAGAGAATGCTGTTGTAATAACCGTCCCAGGCCCAGTTACCTTCGGCGGTCATGCCATCGGGATTCACCACGGCGCGGGTGCAGACGGTGCCGATGCCGGAGGGGTCCTGTTCAAAATAGGTGGCGAGGGCATCGCCGGTTTCGCAGAAGAGGCGGTCGGCGCGGTTGTTGTAGTCGTCGCTGTCCTGAATCTGTCCGGCGATGGTGGTTTTGGTGAACATATCGGAAGTGGGGGGCGAACGGTCCATGGCGAGGACTTTTTCGAGCATACGGGTGGCGCTGGTTTCGTTGGTGGCGGGGAGTCGTCCGTAATACAGATCGGGAATCCAGTCATTGGTGGTTTGGCAGGCGATGCTGAGGTCGGTATAACCGCCCTCGTAGGTGGAGAAATATTCTCCCTGTACGCCGTTGGAGGCGGTGTGGTCGCCCAGAATGAGCAGATAGGTTGGATAATTCGAGGCGGCGAGGCCGCGCATGTAGGCGACGATCTGGCCGTTGGTGGGTGCTCCGGAGGGATCGATTTCGGACGTTTCGACGGTGCGCACATCGTATCCCTTGCGCTTTTTCCAATCGATCAGCGAGAGGAGCGTGCTGTTGGTGGCGAATTGGTCATCCATGAGTATCATATAAATGGGCAGCGCGGACGCGGCGGGTTCGGGGTCCAATCCGGGGTTAATGGCGTTAATGGCGGTTACGTCCAGATCCAGTTCGGTGGCGGCGACGGCCTCGCCGGAATCGGGGACAAAGCGTATGGAGGCCACATCCACGACGCAAATCGCCTGATCGCGGATGTAAATGACTTCGGTGGCGACGATGTTATCCGGCGGAAAGAAGGTTGATGACCGGTAGGTGGCGGCATCCGCCTGAAAGGCGGGACGGGGCGGTTCGGGATAGACGTCGAGATACGGTGGCTGGGCGGGAATGATATTGAGGGTGCCCACGGAAACATCGGATTTCGAGCGAACGGTAACGCTTGCTTCGGTGCATCCGGCAGGCAGCGGGAAGAGCAGGCGTCGGATGGGAATGGCCGGTTCGCCCACGCGTTGAAGGGTTGTCCAGCCGGGAATTTGGACGGCATCATAGGTGGAGGCATCCGCCGTTCCGGTTTTTTTGACTTTTCCCTGGGCGGCGGCTTGTGCGTTGCGGGGCCTTTTCCAAAACCCATTCACCTGTAGCCGGACGCCGAACTGCCCCGGGGCATTGGTGGTGATGGCGACACCATCCGTTGGGATGGCGTCCACGGGTTTTCCCGCGCTCGCCGCCGCACGGAGAGCGGAGGGCTGGGTGAGTTGCACCCATTCGCGCGCGTAGAGCGTAGGTGAGACGCAACTGATTGCAGCAGCGATAATTATAAATAGTCTCTTTTTCATTCTGGTTCTCGCCGGGCGATGCGATGCGCTACTTTGTTGTCCGAAAAACACGTTCACTTAAACGGGTTCAATTTACCCCGATTGCGCGGTTAAATTAAGCCCGAATCCATGTGAATAGTCGCTTGGGGTGACGAAGCAATGCCTATGCCACTAAAGCGGGCGCCCCGCAACCCAACTGACGTTCCTTGATTCTGCTTTCGTCTGACTCGCTGTAGATCGTTTGTTTCCCGCCCGTTTTAGGAAAAATCGCGTTCGCGATTTGGGGAGCATCGAAACAGGATTTCACCTGCTTCTCCCATTCGTGTCGATGGGTGAGAAACAACTCCCATGCGGAACCCCGTTTGGACAACATCGTGAAAACGAACCGTTCGTTGTTTTTTCTGCGGCCCTGAAGGGCCTAATCTGTCAGGGGTCGGAGAGGGCGATGTCGTGATCCAGCATCCGATCACCATCAAAGATGAAACGTCCGTGAAAGGCTTTTCCGTCCAGCATCAGGGGCATCCAGAAGCGGTCGTCCGGCCACATGCGGTCGTAGGGAATTTGGTCGAGCTCAAACCATTCGGGGCGTGCTTCGTCGGTTTCGATGAGTTCGCCTTGGAAGTCGGTGGCGGTGAAGACATAGCCGTGGAGGGAGTAGCCGTCACAGAATTGGAAGAGTAATTCGCCGGAGGGCGAGACGTTGAGTGGGGTGATGCCCACTTCTTCGA
>JAQVYB010000248.1 GCA_028708815.1 Kiritimatiellia bacterium
TGGGATCTGGTCACCCTGAGCTATAACATCAAACACCTCTTCAATCTGAAAAAAGCTTTGGGATGAACAGAATCGGGCGCCAACTCGACACGCATCATTGAAAAACCCTTTCAAACCCCGGTTGCGGGACGTCGCGCCCTCGCGACGCTCTTTCCCCGGCGAGGGCGCCGGGTCTCCAACCTTTTCCGTGACCCCTACGGGGTCGTTGTGTTCTTAAATCGCGCAGCGATTTTCACGAAAGCGGGGCACCCGCTTTCGTTCAGAACGAGAAGGCGTAGTGCAGAGACAGACAGGGTTCGCGTTGTGTTTGTTCATCGCGGAAAGGCGGCGCGATGCGCAGTTGGATGCGGTCGAAGAAGGCGCTTTCGAGTCGTCGGTTGTATTGGTGGGTGGAGTTGACGGCGTTGTAGATGTTGCCCACGTACCAGCCGGTTTCCAGAAAGCAGAGAAGTGCGCCGGTGACGTTCTGATTGTTATCGAAGGATTCCCACGCGCCCCAAATGAGCAGGGCGTTGAGGGTGAAGGCCACGGCGCCATCGCGGGGACGTCCCGCATAGACCTGCCCTGCTCCGGGGAGAAGGCCGGACAACGTTCCGGCGATCCAGGGTTTTTTGAAGGGCAATTCGTCAAACCGGCTCACCTCTTCGAGGAGCCAGTGGGCATCGGGGGCTCCGGGCGATGTTTCGGGTAGCCCCTGAAAGGTGGCGCGCGCATCGTCCGGCTGATGCAGGCGCAACTGGCAGATGCCCTTGAAGAGCGTCGCATCGGCGGCATCCTGCGGGGGCATATCCTTCCGTTCGAGGGCGTCGAGTTGACGCACGGCGTCGGCGTAGCGGTGCTGATCGGCATAGCCGCGCGCGAGGGCGAATTCGGAGGCGGTGCCCACCGGCGTGCCCGCGTATTAGGCCGCCAGTTTGCCGAAGCGCAGCATGGCTTCTTCGTACTGTTCCCCGCGCAGATAACTTTCTGCAATCCGATAGCGCACCCATGGCGCACGCGGGGACTCGGGCATGAAAAAGAGATACCGCTCATACTCTGTAATCGCCCGGTAATAATCCGTCTGTTCAAAAAGATGATCGGCAAACCCCAACACCTCGTCCGCCTCACCCGTTCCAACCGCCAACCCCGAAACGCTAAAAATCAGTGTAAAAAGGACGAAAAATACAAAAAAACACCCGTTTTTTGCCGTTTTTTTCGAAAAAGACCCATTTGTTGACCGTTTTTTTGATTTTTTGCTCATTTTTTTGATTTTTTCCACCAGAAATCGCTGTTTTCCACGGGATCGTAGTACTTATAGCCGCGCGTTTCGGTCTTCACCAGCGGGGCGTAATATCCCTCGCTGTTTTCGCGCAAAAGCCGATCCATGATCAGCAAAAGGCCCCGTCCGAGACCATGTTTTTTCACGGCGTCACGCGCATAATTCGAGCAGGAAGGTTCCATGGGACACGCCGAGCGGACAACCACCGAAAGGGTGTTCTGATAGAAATTCAGGGCCAAACCCCCGTATTTTTTCGAAAAACCGGTGTTTTTTTGCGCATTTTGGTCATTTTTTGGCGCATTTTGGTCATTTTTTGGCAAAAAACGCTCGAAAATCACCGGATTTTGCGCGGAAACACTCCAGGGCCCGCGAAATGAATTTTCGTGGGCTTCGACCGGTCGGAGGCACAAATAAAGCAACATGCCGGGTAAAAAGAGCGAAAAGAACGCATTTTTCGACATGTTGAATCCTTTTTTACGATTCCGGCATCGCGACAGCGATGTTCACAAAAGCGGGCGCGAGCGCCCGCTTTTATTTTAGTTATTGAATACGGCATCTGCGGCACGGACACCTGCTTCGGCGCCCACGCCGCCCGTGAACGCACCCACCGCGCCGCTGATGGTTCCGCTTAGGATTTTTTTGAACCGGGACGACCAACTGTTCTGGCGTTGCGAGAGGGCATCGGCTTCGGCGGCGGCGAGTTTGCGTGCCTGAGCGCTCACGGCATCGGCCTCCGCCTGTGCGGCAACGGATTTTTTCTCGGCATACGCTTGTTCTTCGGCATCGCGTTCAGCGGCGACCTGGGCCATACCCGCCTGCGCCTGCTCCATCACCCGCTCACGCCGCTCGCTGCGCTTGCTGGTGAAGGCGTCCATCGGGTTCAGATCGTCATCACCAAAGGAAACAAATTCGGGCAGCGGGGCTTCCGCCGCGGCCAAGGCGCTCAGCGCGGAACTTTTCGCAGGTTTTTTGCGTGCCGACGCAGGGGCGGGTGGTTCTTTGGCGAGCCATTGCTGGAGCGACGGCGCATCGGCATGACGGCGTTTGACGTCGAGCCAGGTCTGCACCTCGCTGATGTAGCGCGCGCAATAACGAATCTGCGGGTCAAGCTGCTCCGAGGAATAGCGTTCACGCAGCGCGCCGTAGGTTTCCGGTTCGGGGTCCAGGCCGGAGGCCTCGGCGAGTTCCTTCAGATAAAGCCCGTCGCCGGATTTCTCGGCCTCGGTGTAATCCGCCACGAAAGTGCGGAAGGTTTCTTTGGGGTTCTGACTGATTTTTCCGCTCAGACGGGTGCGCAGTTTTTTCATCGAAAACGACATCCATTGCGCGTTGCTCCCGCTGATCTGCTCCTTTTCATCGGCGGATAAATCCGGCGTGAGTTCCATGGCGCTGGTCACCGTATTTTCAAAAAGGCCATACGTGTAATAGGCGTTCAGCAGAGCGGCGGTTTCCGTGGTATCGGCCCGCGCTTCCGGCGCAAAAACCGAGAGCAGCCCAACCACACCGAGCAATCCCGCACAATGCCTCAAAAACAATACCCGACGACCCGAAGCAAATTCTGATTTCCGCATGAGTTTTTCTCCCGGTTGCCTCGGGGCGTTACCCGCCCAGGGCTTTCATATCCACATTCCCCGCCTCAATGGAAAGCACCTGCATTTTGAGTCCTTCCGGCGCATTGATGACGAGATCCTCCGCCAGTTCCTCCGCCGGGATGGCCGAATCCATTTCGAACACCACCACCCCCGCCGTATAACTGCGCTGCACCACATTGTTCAGTTTGCGCTCATCCGACCGCAAACGATCCCGCAGCGCCTTCACTTTCCATATCTGGTCCGTTCCGCCCACCGTCAGCATGATGCGGTACTCAAACTTCGCGGGTTGTCCTCCGGCCTTCTGCCACTCACGAACACTTTTCGGCAGCAGGGTTTCCATGACTTTAGCGGCCGCTTTTTTGAGCGCTTTCGAACTGCCCGTGACATCTTCGAGGGCAATGATGGAAATCGTTTCGGAGGCCGAAGCCAGGACGGCGGCGTTATCCGTGCGAATGGAGCGCAGCGTCACCACCGCCTGATAATTGCGCAGATTGCTCTCCGCGATGCGCCGTGCCGAAGGCTTGACCACGGCCTCGCCCACCACCGTGATATCGGCGCCGAACTGCAACCCCACCGCTGCCGCCCCGCGATCATCATTCGCCATCTTCAACAATTTTTTCTGGCGTGCCTGATCCGCACGCACCATATCCTGATCCACCACGGGAATATGATTTTCCGAGAGAATCTGCTGGCCCATCGACTC
>JAQVYB010000249.1 GCA_028708815.1 Kiritimatiellia bacterium
AAGGCGGGGCGTGCACGCGACGAGGTGCGTCTGGTGGCGGTTTCCAAGACGCATCCGCCGGAGAAAATACGCGAGGCGTCGGCGTGCGGATTGACGCTGTTCGGCGAAAGCAAGGTGCAGGAGGCGGCGCCGAAGATTTCGATGTGTCCCTCGGGGCTCGAGTGGCATTTCATCGGGCATCTGCAAACCAACAAGGCGCGGCGTGCGGTGGAATTGTTTCGGATGATTCATTCGGTGGATTCGTTGCGGTTGCTTGAGTCGGTGAATGCGGCGGCGCATGAGGCGGGTCGGGTGACGCCGGTATGCATTGAGGTGAATGTGTCCGGGGAGGTCAGCAAGTATGGTCTGCCGCCGGGCGACTTGCAGCCGCTCCTGGAGGGAGCCACCAAATTATTCAGTGTGGAGATTGTCGGATTGATGACGATGCCGCCGTGGTCGGAGGACCCGGAGAAGGCGCGTCCGGTTTTTTCGGCCTTGCGGGCGCTGCGGGCGCAGTGTGATGAGGCATGGGGGTTTCCTCTGACGGAACTCTCCATGGGTATGTCGCATGATTTTGAGGTGGCGATTGAAGAAGGCGCCACGATGATTCGGGTGGGTTCGGATTTATTTGGAGATCGGCATTATGAAACATGACGCACACAAACTGGTGTTTATCGGGGCAGGTAATATGGCGGAGGCGCTGATCAAGGGGGTGCTGCATAAGAGTCTGGCGTCTCCGGAGGATGTGGCGGCGACGGATGTGAACGGGGTGCGCCTGGAGTATATCCGTTCGGCGTACGGGGTGGAAACCTTCGAGCACAATGCGGCGGGCGTGGCGTTGGCGGATGTGCTTTTTCTGGCGGTGAAGCCGCAGTCGTTCGGCGAGGTGCTTCCGGAGATTGCGGAGCATCTGAATCGGGAGAAGACGCTGGTCATCAGTATTGCGGCGGGTGTTTCCACGTCACGCATTGAATCGGCACTGGGGGAGGGTACGCGTGTGGTGCGGGTGATGCCGAATATTGCGGCACTGGCGGGTGTCGGCGCGGCGGGTGTTTGCGCCGGACGTTGGGCCAACGGTGATGATCTGGCCCGCGCGGAGGATATTTTGGGCGCGGTGGGTGTGGCGGCCCGCGTGGAGGAATCGCAGATGGATGCGGTGACGGCGATAAGCGGAAGCGGCCCGGCCTATGTGTTTTATTTGATTGAGGCGATGCAGGAGGCCGCAAAGGAGTTGGGACTGAATGAGAATACGGCCCGCAGGCTGATTCTGATGACGGTGCGTGGTGCGGCGGAGCTGTGCGAATCAAGCGGTGAACCGGCGGCGCTGCTGCGGGAACGGGTGACTTCGAAGGGCGGTACCACGGCGGCGGCACTCGCGGTGATGAAGGAATGGGGCGTTAAGGAACACCTCGTGGAAGCAATGCGGGCGGCGCGTGATCGGTCGAATGAACTTTCGGGCCCGAAGGGCTGAAGGTGTGAAAAAAAGGATTGGGTGCTTATGGCTATTGCGGGGAAAAAACGGGTCGGGAAGGCATCGGCTGATAAGGCGTCGGGCGTAAAGCCGCCGCCGAGGCCCAGACGTTCGTTCGGCAGGCGGCTGCTCGGGGCCATCGGGTGGACGTGCTGTATAGCGGTCATCCTCTACGCCGCAGCGCAGGCGCTTTCGCGTACGGCCGGATTCCGGTCGCTCCTGGCGGATCGGCTCTCGGATCGGCTGGGCATTCCATTGACGATTGGCGGCTCCCGGATGGATGTACGCCTGAATCTGACGCTGGAAGATATCATGACAGAACTGGAACAGGGCGTTGTGGCCCCCGAGGTTGCTGCGGAACGGGTGGAAATTCGCTGGAACTGGGGTCGCGAACCGGAGTTGGGCCTGATTCGTTTTCTGACGGTGGATGGCGGTTTGGTCCGGCTGGTGCAGGATGGTGATGGCTCGTGGGCGCCGGCCTGTCTGGCGCCGCTGGCCGATAAGGTGAGCCGTCTGGGTCAGTTGGGAATGTTGAATGGATTTTTGAATCGGGGTATGGCGGATGCCGTGGAGGAAGATTCGGAAGCAGACGGGGAGGCGGAGAGCGCGGAAGGGGAATCCGGACGCGCTGCGCTGGGCGGGCTGAATGTGATCATACGCAATGCGGAGGTGTCGTGGTGGAGCGGAGATCGAGAGGTGGCCTCCATCGAGGGGCTGGACTTTCTCAGCAGGCAAGTGGAGTTCCCGGGACGGCGCGTACAGTATTATCAGGTGAAGGCGAATGAGGCCGGTGTGGCAGGTGGACGCCGAATGCAGAATATCTCCTTTGAGATGCTGTCCACGGCGGGCCGGAATATTGTCCTGGGGCCGAAGGCATCGCTGCACGCGGTCGAGACGGAGGCGCAGCCGCCGCCCCGGACGGAGGAGGCTCTCTCTCTTCAGGAGTCGGAATTGCTGGCCCATGCACAGTCCGCCATCGAACGCAGCCGTGAGCCCGAAGGCGCGGCTGTTCCGTCGCGCCCGCCGGCGCCGGTGATGGAAGTGCCCACGGCGACGCCTTGGCCCACCGCAACACTTCGGCCCACCGCGACGCCTCCTCCAATGCCTACGGCCACGCCTGTTCCAAAACCGGTTGTTCGGTCCTGGCCCACGGTGCCGCCCGTGCCGACGGCCGTGTCTCGCCGAATCCCGCAGCAGGAAATACGCCCGACCCCCACCGTGATTCCGGATCCGATGGAGCAGGCGATGGAGGCGTTCGCCGCCGCGCAGCGACTGACGAATGCCCCCGGTGCGGAAGCAGCGCCGGAGGGGCTGAGCGATGACGAGTCGGAGGCGTTGATACGCTACATCAAAGAGATGCTCGAGTCGGGCAACTGATTTTGTTTTTGTCGGCGTCGGTTTTTTAATGAAACGAGGTGGCGGGTGAATGAGTGGATGAGATATTGGCTTCCTGTTTGTTGCCTGATATTCGGTCTTTCGGGTGCGGTATGTGCCGCGCCGGTGGAAGAACCGGTTCGACCCGAGCTTTGGTTTCCGGTGGGTGAGGCCATGGTCTATCGTCTCTACTGGGGCATTATTCCGGTGGGTGAATCGCATGTGACCACGCGTTGGATTGAACGCGATGGGCGTACGCTCCTGGTGATCCGTTTCACGAGCCGAAGCAACAAGGTGCTTCAGACGATCTATCCGGTGGAGGATGTGATGGAGAGCATCATCGACCCCGAGACGTTTCTACCCCTTCAGTTTATCAAGAACCTGAGCGAAGGACGCTACCGTGCGCACGAAGTAACCCGCTTTGATCATGCCGCCGGAAAGGCCTGCATGACCTCGCTGACGAGTGGCAAAGAGAAAACCTACGACATCGAATCGGACTCGCGCGACCTGGTCAGTTTTATGTATTACATGCGCAAATTTGATATGGAGCCCGGGGTTGAATTTCAGCAGCGCGTGGTGGCCGATGAGGATATTTACGATATCCTGGTGCGTCCCTTGAAATATGAAACGGTGAAAACCGTGGATGGGGAAAAAATCGAGAGCATCAAAGTGGAGCCGAAGGCCAAGTTTGACGGATTGTTTGTGCGCAAGG
>JAQVYB010000100.1 GCA_028708815.1 Kiritimatiellia bacterium
AGGTATGAAAAGTGGATTAGAAAAAACGAGGCGTGTATGGCGTCGGTTCCGGGGGCGACCGGGGCGTGTTATGCGATCCGGAAGAGTCTGTTTCGGCCCATCCCGGATGCGACGATACTGGATGATGTGGCGGTTCCGATGCAGGCTGTATTACAGGGGTATCGGTGTGTGTTTGAAGAGAAGGCGGTGGTGTTTGATCGGCCCTCGGAGCACTCGAGGCAGGAGCGGGTCAGAAAACGGCGGACGCTGGCCGGAAATGTGCAGTTGATGCGCCTTTTCCCTGCATTTGTGTTGCCGTGGCGTAATCCAATCTGGTTTCAATTTGTTTCACACAAAATGTTGCGGCTTGCGGTGCCGTTTTTGGCGATTTTGTCGGTTATAACAGCCTTTTTAGGCGTTTTTCTCGAAAAAAATGCAATATTCAGGGCTTTTTTTGGATTTTTTCTGATTTTTTGTGCTTTTTTTGTGCTTTTTTGTGTTTTTGGGTCGTTTTTTGAGAAAAAAGGGATAAAAAATCGGTTTTTTTCGCTGTGCTGGATGTTTTTTGTATTGAATGGCGTGACGTTTCTGGGTGTGTTGGATGGGGTGCGTGGAAGGTATCGGGTGGTTTGGGATAAGGCGTATGGGGGGGAGTAGGGATGGCGTTTCTCGCAGAGAACGCTAAGAACGCAAAGAGTGAAAATCTCACACAAAGCCACGAAGACACAAAGGGGAGCAGACTTGATGAAAACAGAGGATGAAATTGGATCTATCGTTGTTGATTGTGCGGTAAAAATACACAAGGAGCTTGGGCCTGGGTTGTTGGAGTCAGTTTATGAGGTGGTTATGGCCTATGAATTGTCGCAACGAGGATTGCGTGTTGAACGCCAGGTTCCCATACGGATACGTTATCACGACATTGTGTTTGAAGAGGGATTTCGAGCAGATTTGATTGTGGAGGGGAAGGTTCTGATTGAACTTAAATCTGTGGAAGAGGTGAATAAAGCTCACAAGAAACAGGTTTTAACTTATTTAAAATTAACTGATTACCGTCTGGGCTTTTTGCTGAATTTTGGTGAAGCACTGATGAAAGATGGGATATCCAGGATTATGAACGGCTATTTGAATTAGCTTTGTGTCTTCGTGGCTTTGTGTGAGATCATGATTCAATGAAAATTCTGCACATAGTGAATGATTTGATTCGGGGCGGCACGGAGGGGCAGTGTGCCCGGGTGGCGATGGGCCTGGCGGGAATGGCCGCGAAAGAACGCCTGGAGCGCAAAAAGGGGAGCGATGTCGTCGATGGGAGAGAAGATGAGCATCGCGTGGCCGTTTTTCGGCGTCAGGGGTTCTTTCTGGAGCGGGTGGAGGCAGTGTGTGGACCGGTTTATGAGATCAACATACGCCATTTGGTGCGTTTGGGGACCTTAAAGGCGCTTTTTGACCTGAAAAAGTGGATTTTGGAGGAAAAATTCGACGTGGTGCATACGTGGGATGCGGAATCGGCGATTTTTGGGGGTGCGGCGGCGGTTTTGGCGGGGGTACCGTTGATTACGAGTCGACGTGATTTGGGGGCGATTTATCCGTGCTGGAAGCGGGGGCTGCTGAGGTGGATGGATCGTCGGGCGGTGCGGGTGGTGGTGAATGCGCGGGCGATCGGGAGGCATTTCACGGCTCGGCGAGGACGCCTCGCCCTACCTGAAGAGAAGGTTTGCTTTATCCCGAATGTGATCGATTTGGTGGAGTTTGATCGGTTGACTCACGCAGAGCGTGGCGAGAGCGGAGCATTGTCCGCGAAAGAACGCATAGAGCGCAAAGAGGGGGAAGAAGAGAATGAAGAATGTTCGATGTGGAATGTTCTTAAGGTGGTTTGTGTGTCGCGGATGGATCCGGAGAAGGATCATGAGTGCTTGCTGAAGGCGTTTAAAAGGTTGGTAGAGAATTCAGAACACGATACAAATAAGGTCTTAGATCTGCGGTCTTCGGTCTTGGGGCTCAAACTATTCCTCGTCGGGGATGGAATGGAGCGAAAAAGGCTGGAAAAAATGGTTTTTGAGCTGAAAATCGGGGAAAATGTCCACTTTTTAGGCGAAAGAAGCGATATTTCGGCGATTTTGAACCAAATGGATGTGGGAGTATTGATACCGAAGAGCAATGAGGGGCTTTCGAACAGTATTTTGGAGTATATGGCGGCGGGTTTGCCGGTGGTGTGTTCAGATTGCGGGGGGAATGCGGAATTGGTGAAACAGGGTGAAAATGGGTTTGTTGTGGCGATTTCGGATGAAAAAGGGGTGTTTTTTGCCTTAAAAGAGCTTGAAAGTGCTGAAAAGCGGGAAAAAATGGGTAAAAATGGTCGAAAACGGGTGGAAAAGGAGTTTTCGATGGATTTTGTGCTGAAAGAATTTGAAGGGCTATATGGGAGGGTATAGTCTTTGGCCACCATGCTAGGAAAGGGTGTGAAAAACAGCCGCGAAAGGAACGCAGGGAACGCAAGAGAGATGCTCACACGAAGCCACGAAGTGAGAGAAGGTGGAAGGTGAAGATGGTAGAAAAAGAGGTTAACCACCCGTTCCTTTCAGTCACTGGAGATCACAGAGGACACGGAGCTTGAGGCAAGTGGGAGCGCCCGCGGCCCGCGGGCACCTAGCCTATAAAGGAATTATTCCAACGAATGAAGAAAGCAACGAATAAGTCCGACGAAAAAAACGACAAAAAGGACGGGAAAACGGCCAAAACAGGGTTTGCAAAACAGCCGCGAAAGAACGCAGGGAACACAAGAGAGATGCTCACACCAAGCCACGAAGGTACGAAGAACGAGAAAATGGCCGCAAAGGAACGCAGGGAACACAAAAGAGGGCCACTCCCGTCTATCGTCTTCGGTCTTTGGTCTTTTCGCCTTCGGTCTCCGGTCTCCGGTTTCCGGTTTCCGGTCTCTGGTCTTCGGTCTCCGGTCTTTGGTCTAAAATCTACAGTCTAAACGTTGGGATGTGTTTATGAGAATAACGGGAGGAGAGTTGGGAGGGCGTCGGTTGGAGGCGCCGAAGGAGGGGATTCGCCCTACGCAGGATCGTGTGCGCGAGGCGGTTTTTTCGTCGCTCGGGGAATATGTGATGGGTGCGGTGGTGCTGGATTTGTTTGCGGGGAGCGGGGGGTATGGGATCGAGGCGCTGAGCCGGGGGGCGGAACGGGTGTGTTGGGTGGAGTCGGGCCGGGAGGCGTTGAGGGTGCTGCGGCGTAATGTGTCGGTTTTGTGCGGGGGGGAGGGGCGGTCGGCCAGGGTGGTTGGACGTGATGTCTGGATGTTTTTGCAGGAGGGGGGGCGAGAGACCGTAGACTATAGACGAAAGGCCGAAGACCGGAGACCACAGACAGGAGACCGTAGGCTAAAGACCGAAGACTTTGGGAAGGATGCGGGGGGAAAGCTGAAAGCTGAAGGAGAGAGGGAAGGCGGGGAAATATCCCGTATTCAACACGGAATGTCCAATGAGCAAGGGGAGCGGAAAGGGGGAGTCTATACGCTGATCTTTTCGGATCCGCCGTATGATCGTTCGGGGGAGGCGGGTCAATTGGAGCGGTTGCTGACGGCGTTGGAGCAGAGAGAAATTCTTGCGTTGGGCGGGGTGCTGGTGTATGAGCAGGACGCAAAAGAAAAGGTGTTGACGGACCGGGCCGGATGGGGATTGCTGCGGGATCGGGCGTATGGGAAGTCGCGGGTGTTGATGTATCGGAAGGATGGGTGAATGATGAACAGCTTGGCCATTTATGCGGGTACGTTTGATCCGATTACGTTTGGTCATCTGGATTTGGTGGGGCGTGCGGCGAAGACGTTTGACCGGCTCATTCTCTCGGTGGCTGCCAGCCGGGGGAAGGGCACGTTGTTCACGACCGAAGAGCGGGTGGCGCTGGTGCGTGAGGTGGTTTCGGTATTTCCGAATGTGGAGGTGGATTCTTTTGATGGGTTGCTGGTGGATCATGTGCGCGAGCGGGGGGCGCGGGTGATCATTCGGGGGCTGCGGGCCTTTTCGGATTTTGAGTTTGAGTTTCAAATGACGCTGACGAATCGTCGGATGGCGCCGGATGTGGAGACGATTTTTTTGATGCCGAAGGAGGAGTACAGCTACATCAGTTCGAGTTCGGTGCGGGAGATTGCGGCGATGGGCGGTAACGCGGGGCTGTTTGTTCCGCCGTCTGTGGCGTCGGCACTGGAGGAAAAGGTGAGGGCAACGGAGAAGCCATGATCATTGATTTGACACAGATCGGGGAAGAGGGGCAGCCCTTCGAGGGAGAAGAGTCGCCGGAAATTCTGGAGTTGGAGCAGGATCACTCCATCCGTTTTCGGGGGCCGATCGGTTGTGCTGTGCTGGCGCAACTTGTTTCGGGAAGTCTGATTGTTCAGGGTCGTGTGCAGGTGGAGGTGGAACGGGAATGTTCGCGGTGCGGCGAATTTTTCTCGACAACGGTGCAAGATTCGTCTTTTCTACGCGACTACGCCATTTCCCCGGACCAGTTGCAGGTGGATATTACGGAGGATATTCGTGAAGCGGTCATGCTGCACCTCACGCGTTTTCCGCTTTGCAGCAGGGATTGCAAAGGGGTGTGTGTTCATTGCGGCGTAAATTTGAATTTCGGGGTCTGTTCGTGTGAGGAGCAGGAACCCGGTGGCGCCTGGGGCGCTCTGGAGCAGTTGAAATTGAACGAATAACACGCCGGGATGATTCCAGGCGCGAGGCGAAGAGAGGTATACAATGGCTCAGCCAAAAAGCAAGAAATCGAAAAGTAAAACACGCAGCCGCAAGATGTCGAAACATGGCGAGCTGCCGATTGCCGTTCCGTGTCCGGAATGCGGCGCGCCCCGACTGACGCACAGGGTTTGTCCTTCGTGCGGGATGTACAAGGGACGCCAGGTGGTTACCATAGACGCAGGCGAATAACATGCGCATATCCATTGATGCGATGGGCGGCGATTTCGCGCCCCGTGAAATTGTGGCGGGGACGGTGGAAGCCGCCCGCACTATTCGTGGCGTGGAAAAGCTCTTTCTGGTGGGACAGGAGGATGCGGTCCGCAAGGAGCTGGCCGCGTACCCGGATGTGCCCTCCGTGATCGAAGTGGTCCATGCCGCCGATGTGGTCGAGATGGGCGATTCGCCGGTGGCTGCGCTGCGCAAAAAAAAGGACTCGTCCATTTCACGCTCGGTGGAGATGGTGAAGAAGGGCGAGGCCGACGCAATGTTTTCTGCGGGCAATACGGGCGCAGCGGTGGCGGCGTCCACGCTCAAACTGCGTACGCTCGAGGGCGTCTGGCGCCCGGCCATTGCCACGGTGATCCCGACCCCGATTCATCCTTTTATTTTATTGGATGCGGGGGCGACGCCGGATTGTACCTCAGAGATGCTGTATCAATTCGGGGTGATGGGCAGTGTCTATTCCAAAGAAATCATGGGCGTGGAGTCGCCGAGAGTCGGGCTGTTGAGCATTGGCGAGGAAGTGGCCAAGGGAAACGAGACCACGAAAGAGGCGTTCCGTCTGCTCGAGCAGTCGCCATTGAATTTTTTGGGGAACGTGGAGAGTCGGGACATGTTCGCGGGCAAGGTGGACGTGGTGGTCTGCGATGGTTTTGTGGGCAACGTGGTGCTGAAGACGAGCGAGAGCGTGGCCCGGGCGCTGGGTCATTGGGTTAAGGATGAAGTGAAGGGCAATCCTGTGGCGATGTTGGGCGCCCTGTTGAGTATGGGTGTGATTCGGCGGATGAAAAAGCGTGCCGATCCGAATCAGTACGGTGGTGCGCCGTTGCTGGGAGTGAACGGGGTGTGCATTATCGGTCATGGGTCGAGTTCGCATGTGGCGGTGACCAACGCAATCAAGGTGGCCTGCGAATGGATCAAACATGACATCAATCATCGGATTGTGGAGTTGGTTCAGCGTGTGCCGGAAGGGGTGTAACGAGTGGGCATGGAAACAGTGCATCCAAACCATACGATCATGAGGCGAGCCTGCATTACGGGTACCGGGGCCTATGCGCCGGAGCGCGTCCTGACGAATAAAGATCTGGAAGCGATGGTGGATACCACCGATGAATGGATCACCACGCGAACAGGTATGAAGGAACGCCGTATTGCCCGCGACGACGAGGCCTCGTCGGACATGGGCGCCGAGGCGGCCCGCCGGGCCATTGCCGCCGCCGGGATTACGCCGGAGGACATTGATTTAATTATTGCGCCCACCATTACGCCGGATACCCCCTGGCCCAACACGGGCTGCTACATCCAGCAGAAAATCGGCGCAAAAAATGCCTGGTGCGTGGGCATCGAAGCGGCCTGCTCGGGATTTATTTACGGCATCTGGATGGCGCGCAACATGATTGCCACCGGTGCCGCCGATGCCGTGCTCGTGGCGGCCTGCGAAAAAATTTCGTCGATTGTGGACTGGACGGACCGCGCCACCTGTGTGCTTTTTGGTGATGGGGCGGGGGCTGTGATTGTGCAGGCCACGGATCATCCGACGCGCGGCATCATTGGTGGCCACATGGGTTCGGATGGTTCCCTTTCCAATTTGCTGATTCAGCCTGCGGGCGGCAGCCGGATGCCGACCACCGAAGAGACTCTCCGGAACGGCATGAATTATTTGAAAATGGCCGGCAGGGAAACGTATAAACATGCCGTGACCCGCATGACGGACTCCGCGAGAAAACTGCTTCAAAGCTGTGGGTTGACCTTCGATGATGTGGACTGGTTCATCCCCCATCAGGCGAATATGCGTATTATTACCGCGGTGGGACAGCGCATGGGCGTGCCCGTGGAAAAGTTCATCATCAATATTGAAAAATACGCCAACACCTCGAGCGCCACCATTGGATTGGCCCTGGATGAAGCGGTGCGCGAGGGGCGCATCAAGTCGGGCGACAAGATATTATTCGTGGCCTTCGGCGGCGGCCTGACCTGGGGCAGCATGCTGCTCGAGTGGTAGGAGATTAGAAGTCGGAAGTCGGAAGTCAGGATTCAGGATGAGCCAAGCTATGAGAACCGTTGAAGTGTTGATCTGATGTACCTGAAACGCCTATGCTGCCGACTGGAGGCCGGGAAACGAAGTCCGGCATATTCTTGCCGTGTTCGGAATTCTGGCTCCTGAATTCTGACTGCCGGAGTAGTCGCAATTGTTTTTCATTGGATATTTTTTCGGAAAGGTGACGGGATGACAAAAAGCGCAATGTTGTTTTCAGGACAGGGAGCGCAGGCCGTGGGTATGGGTCGGGATCTGGTGGAGACGTTTCCGGCCTGTCGGGCCCTGGCCGAACGCGCAGATGAGGTGCTTGGCTTCCGCCTTACCGAGGTGGCGTTCAATGGACCGGAGGAGCAGCTTACCCGGTCGGATGTTGCCCAGCCGGCCATTTTTCTGGTCAGCGCGATGTGTTTCGAGGCGCTGAAAGAGCAGGGCGAACCGAAGGTGTATGGTCTGGCGGGACTGAGTCTGGGCGAGTGGACGGCCCTCTACGCGGCGGGCGTGCTTTCGTTTGACGATACCCTGCGCATTCTGCGGGCCCGTGGGCAGTTCATGCAGACGGCCTGCGAGAAAACGCGGGGCGGGATGTTGAGTCTGCTCGGGTTGACGCTGGAACAGGCGCAGGCCGTGGCCGAAGAATCGGGATTGGAAGTGGCGAATATCAATTCTCCGGGGCAGATTGTGCTTTCGGGGCCTGTGGACCGGATTGCGGATGCCGAGGCCGTCGCGAAAGAACGGGGCGCGAAGCGGGCGATTCCTCTGAATGTGGCCGGTGCGTTTCATTCCTCGCTGATGGCGCCTGCCGCCGAACAACTGGGTCCTTTCCTGGCGGAGATTTCTTTTGCAGCTCCGCGTGTACCGGTGGTCTCGAATGTGACGGCCAGACCGCATGAAAACAACCCGGATGAAATCCGCCGAACGATGGTGCGACAGGTAACCGGTTCGGTTCGCTGGGTGGAGACGATTGATTATTTCAAGGCGCAGGGCGTTGCATCCTACACGGAATGCGGCCCGGGCAAGGTGCTTACAGGGCTGGTGAAGCGGATTGACAATACGGCCGCGTTGCATAACATACAAAACGCATTGGATATTCAGAATGGGAGTGAAAAATGAGTAGATTTGAAGGAAAAACGGCATTGGTAACCGGGGCGGCTCGAGGTATCGGGCAGGCCATTGCATTGAAATTGGCCTCGGATGGCGCGGATTTGGCGCTGTGCGATCTCAAGGCCGAATGGCTGGACGAGACCAGGCAGAAGGTGGAGGCGCTCGGACGCAAGGCGTTCTGCTATTCGGTGGATGTGAGCCAGGCGGCGGACGTCAGCCGAGTGGTGGATCAGATTCAGGCGGATGCCGGGTCGATCGACATTCTGGTGAACAACGCCGGCATCACCAAAGATGGTCTGCTGTTGCGTATGTCGGAAGAGGATTGGGATGCCGTGTTGAATGTGAACCTGAAGGGGACTTTTCTGTTCACCAAGGCGGTTTCCAGAATCATGGCCAAACAACGTAGTGGAGCCATGGTGAATATTGCCTCGGTGATTGGTTTGATGGGTAATGCCGGGCAGTGTAATTATGCCGCCTCAAAGGCCGGGGTGATTGCGCTGACCAAGTCGGTGGCGAAGGAACTGGCGAAGCGCAATGTGCGGGCGAATGCCGTGGCGCCCGGCTTCATCCAAACCAAGATGACGGATGCGCTGCCGGAGAACATTCAGCAGGAAATGATGAAAAATATCCCGATGGCCCGCTTTGGGAAACCGGAGGACGTGGCCAACGTGGTGGCTTTTCTGGCCAGTGATGAGGCGGCGTATGTGACCGGGCAGGTGCTCTCCATTTGCGGCGGCATGGTCACGGCCTGATCGGTGCAAGGGATGCAAAACGATTTTTTTATTGCATAAATAAAAAAAAAAGATACTGGATATGGCCTCATTTTGGTTGGAAAACCAGAATGGGAAATCAATAAGCAGGAGGAAATACAATGGCATTGGAAGATAAAGTCAAAGATATCATCGTGGAACAGCTTGGCGTGAACGCGGAACAGGTTACGCCGGAAGCTTCGTTTATCGAGGATTTGGGTGCGGATTCTCTGGATACCGTGGAATTGGTTATGGCGTTTGAAGAAGAGTTCGGCGCGGAAATTCCCGATGAGGACGCTGAGAAGCTCAATACCGTGGGCGCAGTGGTTGAATACCTGCGCGAAAAAGGGTTTGAGTGATATCCTGATGCATCGCTTTTCGAAAACTCTATGGCGTCATTCGACGCCATAGAGTTTTTGATGGCGCATTCCGGTGGATGAAATGCCGGTTTTTTTGAATGTGGTTTGTCTGGTCGGGCTTTCGGACCGGTTTGTTTGAGTTTTGAGTATTGAGGATTGAATTATGCAGGATCGAAAACGTGTCGCCATTACGGGTATGGGAGTGGTTTCTCCCT
The DNA here is from genome assembly GCA_028708815.1 of Kiritimatiellia bacterium. Lineage (GTDB taxonomy): Bacteria > Verrucomicrobiota > Kiritimatiellia > RZYC01 > RZYC01 > JAQVYB01. The sequence continues at coordinate 9,403 of JAQVYB010000100.1, forward strand.
TGGGTTGTACGCTGGATTCGTTCTGGTCTCGGCTCACGTCGGGCGAGTCCGGTGTGGTGCGGTTGACCAAGTTTGATGCGACCGGTTACGACACGCAGATCGGCGGCGAGGTCAGGGAATTCTCCCCCGAAGATTTTGTTTCCAAAAAGGAGCAGCGCCATCTCGATCCGTTCAGCCTCTATGGAGTGTCCGCCGCAAAAATGGCGGTGAAGGATTCCGGTCTCGATTTTTCCAGGGAAAACACCGAACGTGCCGGCGTGATTGTTTCGACCGGTATCGGCGGGCTGATTATCCTGCAGAACCAAATGCGCGTTCTGATCGATCGCGGCCCCAAGCGTTTTTCTCCCTTTATGATCCCGCAGATGATTACCAACATCCTTTCCGGTCACATCGCGATCGAGTATGGCCTGAGCGGACCGAATTTCTGTGTGACTACCGCCTGTGCATCGGGCACGCATTCCATCGGAGAAGCGTTGCGGATCATGCAGCATGGGGAGGCCGACATCATGCTGGCCGGCGGTGCGGAAGGAACCCTGTGTGAACTGGGTGTGGGAGGCTTCAACGCCTTGCGGGCGCTGAGTACGCGCAACGACGAGCCCGCGCGGGCGAGCCGTCCGTTTGATGCGCAGCGGGATGGATTTGTGCCTTCGGAAGGCGCCGGAGTATTGGTGCTGGAGGAATGGGAACACGCCAAGGCCCGCGGCGCACATATTTATGCCGAGTTGGCCGGATACGGGCGTACCTGTGATGCCTATCATATTACGGCCCCGCATGAGGACGGCATTCAGGCCGCACGCGCCATGAGACTGGCTACTCAGGATGCCGGGCTGAATCCTGAACACATTGATTATGTCAACGCGCACGGCACCAGTACGCCGTTGAACGATAAAACAGAAACCAAAGCGGTTAAGGGTGCTTTGGGAGAGGAGTTGGCCCGCAAGGTGGCCGTCAGTTCCACGAAGTCCATGACCGGCCATCTCTTGGGCGCGGCGGGCGCGGTGGAATCCATAGCCTGTGCCCTGGCCTTGCAAAACGGGGTCATTCCCCCGACCATCAATCTGGAGAATCCGGATCCTGACTGTGATTTGGATTATGTGCCGAATACGGCCCGCGAGGCCGAAATCAGCGCTTGCCTGAACAATTCGCTTGGTTTTGGTGGACACAACGCCACCCTCTGCTTCAAGCGGGTTTAATGTGTCCGCCGGCCGCTCAGGCCTGACCGCGAATCGTTGGAATGAGGGTTCGGGTGATGACGGTGTGGAATAACCAACGGCGCCTTACGGTGTTTGGTGTGGCGGTTTTTCTGGTCGGTGTCGTGGCACTGGCGTGCCCCGGTGATGCGCCCTCGCATTCGCGCGTGGCCCGCGCGCTGGTGAATCTCCTGCATGTGCCGATGGGGTTTTTCCTGGCGTTTTTTTTCATGCTGCTGGTGCGCGCCGCTTCGTGGAAGCGTTTGGTTTTGGCGTTGGCGGCATCCTCTGTTTTCCTTGCTGCGGCGGAACTTCTGCAGCCCTTCTTCGGGCGGGAGTGTTCGTGGGGGGATTGGTTTTTAGGATTGGCCGGCGTGGGTTTGGCTGGTCTGGCCTTCCTGATGCGGCGTACGGCGTCGAATCCGCGCGGCGTGATTGCTTTGGCGTGGTTGCTGGTCTGTTCGGTCTCGTTGGTTCCTTTGCTGTATGCGCTGAATGACTCGTTTGCGCGTGAAAAGGCGTTTCCGGAGCTGGCCTCGTTTGAGACGGAGGCGGAGTTGGGGCGTTGGGCCTTGAATGGGGTGGAGTTGACGCGCGTGGAGATTCCAGTTCGCGGGCCGGGATGTTTTGCCGGCCGTGTTTCTTTCACGAATGACTCCATCGAGTATCCCGGCCTGTTTATGACGGAGATTACGGGAAACTGGACGAATGCGGAGGCCCTGATTTTGGAGGTATACTGGCCCGGCTCTGTCGGGACGAATCTGGAGTTTCGTCTGGATGACCTTCCGGGAAATCCTCCGTATGCCGAACGTTTTCAGGCCTCCCTTTCGCTTGTTCCGGGCTGGAATGAACTCCGCCTGTCCCTGGCCGATATGGAAGTTACGCCCTCTGGTCGACGTTTGCGGTTTGACAAAGTGCGTTGCTTTGGTCTTTTCTTTCAGCGCGCGGAAGCAAATGAATATCTTGTGCTGGATAACATACGACTAACGTTGAGGTGATCTGTGAAACTGTCCATTGTCATACCCGTTTACAACGAAATCAAAACGCTGGAAGAGGTGATCAAAACCGTTCGAGCCGTTCCGCTGGATTTGGAAAAGGAAATTGTGCTGGTGGATGACTGCTCGAAGGATGGGACGCGCGATTTGCTGCTCCGCCTGCAAAAGGAAAGTACGGATTTAAATGTGGCGCTTCATGAGGTGAATCAGGGAAAGGGCGCGGCCCTGCGCACGGGATTCAGGCAGGCGACCGGTGACATAGTCATCATTCAGGATGCGGACCTCGAATACGATCCGGCCGAGTATCCGCAGTTGCTCGAACCCATTCTGCGCGGACGGGCCGACGTGGTGTATGGATCGCGCTTTCTGGGCGGTGGCGCGCACCGGGTGGTGTATTACTGGCATTATATGGGTAACCGCCTTCTGACTACTTTTTCCAATATGATGACGGACCTCAATCTGACGGATATGGAGGTCTGCTACAAAGTCTTCCGCAAGGAAGTGCTCGACAGCATCGCCATCAAGGAAAACCGCTTCGGCTTTGAGGTCGAAATCACCGCCAAAGTGGCCAAGGCCAAAAACTGGCGCATTTACGAAGTGCCTATTTCCTATTATGGGCGCACCTACTCCGAGGGCAAGAAGATCACCTATAAAGACGGTTTTCGCGCCCTGTGGTGTATCGTGAAGTATCACTTCTCGGATTGAGGTGCTCGGAACTCCGCCGGCTCCCTGAAGGGAGAAGGGCATTCCCCGCGAGCCGTGCGGAGAGTTGGTTTGTCGAAGGAGTTTGTTCAGGCACCCCGCCGGGGGGCGCCGTGTGGCGCGTGATCAGGATCGGTAATTCGGGGCTTCCTTGGTGATCATGATGTCGTGCGGGTGTGCTTCGGAGACGCCGGCCGACGTGATGCGCACGAAGCGTCCGCGCTCCTGCAGTTCCGGAATGGTGCGGCAGCCGCAGTAGCCCATGGAGGCCTGGAGTCCGCCGGTGTATTGGGTCAGCACCTTGGAGAGGGCGCCCGCATAGGGGACCATGCCTTCGATGCCCTGCGGAACGAGATCCTCCTCGGCCACATCGCTCAGACCGTAGCGTTCCCGGCTGCCGGCCCGTGTTTTCATGGCGTCGAGACTGCCCATACCCCGATAGACCACGTACTGCCTGCCTTTAAAGAGCACTTTTTCGCCGGGGCTTTCCTCGGTTCCCGCCAGAATGGAGCCCATCATGACCGTGTCGGCGCCGGCCACCAGGGCCTTGGGTACGTCGCCCGAGTGGCGTATGCCGCCATCGGCAATAATGGGAATGCGTTGGCCCAGTGCACGGGCGCAGTCGTAAATCGCGGCAATTTGCGGGATGCCGACTCCGGCCACCACGCGGGTGGTGCAGATGGAGCCGGGACCAATGCCCACCTTCACGGCGTCGGCGCCGGCACGCATCAGGTCGAGCGCAGCCTCGCCGGTGGCAATGTTGCCCGCGATCACGTCGATGTGCGGATAGGTGCGCTTGATCCAGGCGGTCATATCCACCACGCCTTTGGAATGTCCATGCGCGGTATCCACCACCAGCACATCCACTTCCTGCTCGGCCAGGCGCTCGATGCGGGCCTGATCATTCGGCCCGACGGCTGCGCCTACGCGCAGACGGTGTTTTTCATCGCGGTTATACATGGGTTTATCGTGTTTGATCAGCGTACGCACATCCGTGAAACTGTAGAGACCGATCAATTTGCCGTCCTTGACGAGCGGGAGCTTTCCGATGCGGTTTTTGAGCATGAGTTGATAGGCCTGTTCGAGCGAGGTGCCTTCTTCCGCCGTGATGACATGGGGATTCATGACATCCCGAATCAGGTCGCTGTCGTTGCGGGCGAATTTGAGGTCGGTTTCCGTCAGGATGCCGGCAAGGCATCCCTCCGGGTCCAGGATGGGAAAGCCGCTGAAGCCGTATCCCTTTTCCGCGCGTATGGCCCTCACCTGCATGAGGGTATCCGTGGTGCGGAAGGTGACGGGATTCGCAATCAGCCCGTTCAGATGGTGTTTGACCGAACGTACGAGGCGGGCCTGATCTTCCGGGGCCAGATTCTTGTGGATGATGCCGATGCCTCCGAGCAGCGCCATGTGAATGGCCATGCGTGCCTCGGTCACGGTGTCCATGGCGGCGCTGACAAAGGGAATGTTGACACGAATGCGGCTGGTCAGGCGCGCGGAGATGTCCGTTTCGCCGGGCAGGAAGTCGGCGAACTGGGTGACCAGCGATACGTCGTCGTAGGTCAGAGCCGTATGAGGGAAGGAACTGATAAAGTCATCGAGATTTTTGTTTTTAGTCATGCTGTATTCCTGTGATTGGGCGTGCGCCCGTGCGTTTCAGTTCCCTGCTTTCCGTAGCCGTTTTATGAATAGTTGTCAAGAATAAGCCATTTCAGGAGGAAAAAAGAGATTTTTACATGGTGGTACGAAGAAGAACGGAGCACCGAATCATACAAATTTCTCCATACGACGATCTCTCCTCGTGTTGTTTTTTCGCACAGAATGAAAAAAAACGGTTCTTCGTAGAAAAACGTGGAATGGGGGATCTTTGGAGTAGTCGGGGGAGACCGTGTTCGTTCATCGTTTGAAATGAACTTAACCACTGATCATGAACAAAAATGGTTAGGATTACCCGATCCATGAGTAGTGAGTTCGGTCGATGACCGTCTGATATCGCCCGAGGCTTCGCCTTGGCAAGCTACGGAGCGCAGCGCGCGCGGTAGGGCGAAGCCTCAGGCTGAGCCGCGTAATTTCTTCGGCTCACCGTGACGGTTCGCCCTACCTGGGGCTTGCCCGGCATGGTCAACAAATATCTCTCTTTTTCCGTCCTTTTGCGGCTGTTTTTCGCCCATTTTTCGGAGATATTCGGCATTTTGACTCCCACGCGTTGCCACCTCGCAGATAATGCCATTTGGCAGAGAGATCCATCATTTTTCATCATCAGCATACTCCTTAATGAGTTTGATATATTCTGCTACCAGAGATTTTGACAGCCCGGTTGCCTGATGTATCAGTTCCGGATCAGG
>JAQVYB010000007.1 GCA_028708815.1 Kiritimatiellia bacterium
CTTGGCGCGCAGGTTGCTTGTGCGGCACATCGAGCGCGGACACACGTTGCAGGATATTGAGGCCATAGTTGATGCACCCAACGCACCGCATCAGGCGAGCGTGGGTAGCGCGTCGCCTGAATGCTCTGGCTCGGTTGGGAGTACGAAATGAAGACCACTTTTGAAATTTCTGATCAAGTGAAGATGGCTGTCACTGATTTTAACGAAAATATTGATCTCAGCATTCACCTCCGGCAACCGAATGGCAATTTGGTCACTACCGGCGCAGTCGTGTTGACAAATGACCAGGCTATCGTATTGGCGGTCCACCTAATAAATCGATCACAAAAGGCCCTGCAGATTCTGAAACCGAAGTATTTGTCTGAGGACAACAATGAGCAGAGGAAGGCAATGATTACAAGTATCCAAAAGAACACAGTTAAAAAAACACTCATGGAGTCACTTTTGAGCCCGAATACCGGAGGTTGATTATGAGCTTCTCAGCCGCACAACACTACAAGCGTTACCGTCCACTTGTCGCCCGCGCATGGCTCGCTGAATGTGAGCGCTCCGGCATTTCGCCAAACGACAAGGCCGCCCACGAAGACTGGTACCGCGCCGAGCTTCTTTCCTCCGAAATCCACGTCAATTCAACAACGGAATGCAACAAGACTTCCGACTTTGACAAGTTGATGCTTCACTTCGCCGTTCTTGTCAACGATGACGCCCTTATTGAGCGATTCACACGCGGTGGAGAACGACGCCTGGATCACGTCCTTAAAGAGGCGCTTGCCGACCTGTCCTGGCTGCATAAACAGGAGTTCACCTGGGATTACGTCCGTGCCATCCACGCCCAATCCAAACGCACCAATCTTGCAGCAGTACCGGAGCGCCTAGAAGATTGCCCCCCTTACGTCTTGTATAAGCTCAATCAATTTCTGGAAGAATATATCCAGCGCATCTGCAGGGGCTACGGCATCCGCCGCCGCGAAGTCCCTGAACTCCGCCGCTCCGGGCGGTCTCTGGAAGCCAACATAACCGCGTTCGAGCTTCCCGGTCAGGTGCAACAGCTTTTACCCTTTTAATCTTCCTCCGGCATATTGGCCGTGGGTAGGTCATGCGGTTCCACCCGCACAACCGACGATGCACTCATCGCCACATATAAATGCTACCCGCCGACTCGAATCAACATAATCGGCAGGAGCTATAAGAAGGATAAGATGAAAAGTGCATTACCATACCTGGGCGGCAAAAGTCGCCTGGCTGATTCAATCGTTAAATTATTGCCCCGTGACAACTGGCACGGCGGCAAGCGGGCCTTCCAGGCTTAACCTGCTGACACTGGAGGACTCGCTTCTGGAGATCCATTGGCGGCTTAAATCGGTGGTTATTGAGCATCTCCCGGCCCTCGACTGCATCCGGCGCTATGACCGCCCTGAAACCCTCTTTTACTGCGATCCTCCGTACTATGCGACGGCGGGGTATGCGGTGCCTTTCAAGGGCGAGGATTACACCAACCTGCGCGACACGCTGGCCGGAATCAAAGGCCTGTTCATGCTCTCGCTGAACGACCATCCCGACGTGAGGGATATCTTCTCCGGATTCCGCTTCAAAAGCCTGACCCTCCGCTACTCAGCTTCCAGGTCGGAAACCAGCCGGTCCGTGGTCCGAAAAGAGGTGCTGATAAGCAACTTTTAAACGCCCTTGCAAGGCTGTTGCAGGCGGGTTTCCAGATTCTCATTTTATTGAGATATTTGCGGAATCCCGCCTTTTTGTTCTCAAGTAACAGCCCGCCGCCGACGCTGCAAATATCCACGATTCCCGCCTATTCCCGCAACTTCCGGCTTGTTCCCACGTTCTCATCTTGTATTGTCTCTCTCAGAAAAATCGTTAAAAAAGTTTCCAATGATTGGAACTTTTTCAGAAGAAGTTTCCAATCATTGGAAAAAAGACAGAAGCCCTTGAAAACACCGCCGCATTGGAATGACGCACGGCCATCCATGCCATCATACGCCAGCGGTTTCTTCTTAAGCATACATGATCCCCCGATGTTGAAACGATCTACAACAGTCTGGATATGTATTCCCTGGCTGCCAAAAAATCAATTCCAATTTGAATTTACGTGACTTTCACACCTTTTCGTCACGATTATTTTGCTCTTTTCAGTTGATTATCGGCTCGATTATTTATCGCACCGGGTAAGCTTCTTCGAACCCCCAGGGTTGGGTACGCATGGTTTGGGTGGCGCTCTGCCAGATGTACCACATGCCTTCGTTCGGCCAGTAGACTGTGACGTCGAATTTTTCATCGCCATCGTAATCTGCCGGCACCGGAACAGCCCGGCTCCACCCCCAGCTCTGGGTACATTGCTGTCCGTCCGAACTTTGCAGAATATTCCACCAACCGGGTTCCTCCCAGTAGACGGCGATGTCCGTTTTGCCGTCCCCATCAAAGTCACCCTGACAGGCTTGGGCATCAGGCCAGCCCCATGGCTGGATGCGACCGGCATCTGTGGATGATTGCAGGATATACCATTCGCCGCCTTCCGGCCAGTAGACCGCGCAATCAGTCAACCCATCCCCATCGTAATCACCCGGAGCAGGAACGGCGTCCGGCCATCCCCAAGCCTCTGTTCGTCCGATACCGGTTGATGATTGCAGGATATGCCATGCACCCGCGGCCGAATCATAAACCGCGACATCGGAGAGCCCGTCACCATCATAGTCACCCGGAACGGCCCATGCATTCTCCCACCCCCATGCCTGTTCACGCCCGGTCATGGTTTCACTCTGAAGAATGTACCACATGCCATAGGTTGCATTATAAACGGCCACATCATATTTACCGTCCCCATCATAATCTCCGGCAACCGGCGTACTGTTCGCCCAGCCCCAGACCTGCTGATAGAGCGTATTGTCCGAACTCTTCAAGATGTTCCACTGCCCGGCTTCCGGCCAAAACACCGTCGCATCGGCTTTGCCATCCCCATCGAAGTCCAGATAGATGGCGGCCTTGGCTACCACCACATCCTGAGTGGCCCAGGCTTCATTCCAGTTGGTGTCTCCACCTTGATAGGCTTGAATAACAACCCGTCCTTTCTCCGTAAAGGTCAGATTGGTTCCGCCGTTGATCGCGCCTGGACCGGAAGCTACGCTGAACATCATGCCCAATCCGCTGGATGCGGTGGCACTCAATCCCACGGTATTCGTCACGCGCTGTTTTCCAATGGTTGGAAAATCAATGGTCTGATAGGCCCGCGCACAATAAACCTGCGCCGTCACCGCTCTTGCGCCGTACATATCGTCCAGTGCCTTGGTGGCCACCACGGTCACCACCCCGGAGCCGGAGTTGATGATCAGGCCATCCACACCAACGATCGCACCCGGACCGCTCCCCACGGCATAACTCACCGCGCCGGTACCCGAACCACCCGAAGTGCCCAGCAGATTCGTCGTCCGATACACCTGTGGACTGGGCGGCGTGAAGACCAGCGCGCCCTGCGCTGATTTGTTCACTGTGATCGAATTGGTCGCCATCGGGGCGGCATTCCAGTTGGTGTCACCCGGCTGCAAGGCGGCAATCCATACTGTCCCGTCGGACTGATAGCTCAGATTGGTTTGATCGCTCAGCGTCGCATTTCCGCTCACCACGGAAAAGCTCACCGGCAGACCGCTGGCAGACGTGGCCGAAAGCCCTGTGGTGTTCGTGCTGTCCTGCGGATCGATCTCCGGGAAGTCGATGGTCTGGTTGGCCCTGGCGACCACCAGCGTGCCGGTGGCACCGCCTTGGTACATCACGTTACTGACCGTACCAATCACCGTGTAACTACCCGCATTCGTCGGAGCGGTCGCGCTGCTGTTGTAGGTGATGTCCACGGTCAGGCCGGTCGGAGATGTGACATATCCGACCGATCTGGCTGATCCGTTGTAGGTCTGGGTAAGATTAGTCAGCATCACGGACGCCACAGCCTTGGTTACGGCAAAGGTCTGTGTCATGCTCGCGGCCCCGTACCAGTTGCTGTCGCCCGCCTGATGCGCCGCGATGGTCACACTCCCCGCTCCACTGAAGACCAGGTTCGTGCAGCCCGTAATCGAGGCGCTTCCGCTTACCACTTCGCACGTCACCGCCAAACCGGATGAGGCGCTCACCGGCAGGCCCACCTGGTTCGTGGTCTCCTGGGTGCCGGGATTATCAAAGGTGATCGTCTGCACCCCCTGTTCGACCTCTAAGGTCACCAAAATCATCTGTGGTGAGTTGGTGGCGACCTGCGAGCTTACGCTGTTGGTTGCATACCAGGTTCCTGCGTTGATGCCGGCCGTATGGACGACGGTGGTCCAGGTAGTCATCGCCCCTGTCACAATGGTGCCGCCGGCGCTGTCACTCAGCCATCCGGAGGCCCCGGCGCCATACGACAGACTGTTGGTATAATCAAATGCGAATATCCCGGTGTTTTTAACGGTCCAGTTTTGAGGCGGTGGATTGGTCCCGGCGTATACGGCATGGAACGTCATGGCCGTTGGACTCAGCTCAATGGAACCCGCCGCCGACATCACATTAAGCCAACCGCAATTCGTACTGATACCCACGGAGTTCTCCGCACGCAGGCGATAGGCATAAACCACGCCGGGCTCAAGACCCGTAACCAGCATCGTGGTGACATCCCCCAGCAGCAGATTGCTGTAGGCGCCCAGATACCCCGCACTGTTCGTGACATCGAAATAATAATTCGTGGCCCCGGTGGACTCTTGCCAGTTTGCATATAACCGGTCGTACATCTGATTGGTGGCCCCGGTGGGTTCCGGTGCGGCTGGTTTGGTCAGGAAGTAATCGACCGCCGTCACATTTGTTCCGGCACTGTTCACGGCGAATCCACGGTAATAGTTGGTCACGCCGGTCCATAGATTCGAGGCCGTGACGGTGAAACGACCCGTTCCCCAGGTTCCCGTCTCCGAGTCACGCCTTGCCGTAGCCATATCAAATGTGTTGCTGGTGCCCAGGAACACCCCGCGCTCGGTAATAGACGCACCGTTTGTGGCCGTTACCGTGGCTCCGAACAACGCCGTCACACTTTCCACATTCGTGACCGAAGAATCGCTGATCGCCGGGATCACGGCATTCACAAGGATTTCATTCGTGACGGTCGACGCCGCATCATAGTTGGCATTTCCAAGCTGATCGGCGGTGACCTTCACGAGTCCTGAACCTGAAAAACTCAGATTGGTCAGAGAGGTAATAATACCCGGTCCATCCGACACATGATACGTCACCGAATTCCCCGATGCACCTCCGGCGGCCGTAAGGCCGATCGTATTGGTCACATCCTGCGCGCCGGGAGATGTAAACGTAATCACCTGAACCGCTCGGGCCACAGTCAATGTGACATTATTCACGCCCTGATACATTACCTCGTCAATGGTTCCTGTGATGGCATAGGTTCCCGCATTGGTCGGAGCCCAGCTATTTCCATCGTAGGTAACGTTCACGGTCTTCCCGGCGGGAAGGGTTGCCGCAGTCACCGTTCGCGCGGTGCCGTCATACGCCTGATTCAGATTGCTGAAAATCACGGAAGCAACCGCCTTGGTCACCGGGAATGAATTGGTGATTGATTCGGCGGCATAGTAATTGAGACTCCCCGACTGATCGGCAGCCACAAACACCGTCCCGTCACCGGTGAAGGTCAGATTCGTATATCCCGTGATTACCGCACTTCCCGAAACCACGCGGCAGGTCACCGTCAACCCGGAACTCGCCGACACACTTAACCCTACGACATTGGTCGTTTCCTGCGCCCCGGGGGGCGTGAATGTAATCGTCTGAGCCGCTTGAGCCACCGTTAATGTCGCATTATTCACGCCCTGATACATTACCTCATTAATCGTCCCTGTGATGGCATAGGTTCCCGCATTGGTCGGGGCCCAGCTATTTCCATCATAGGTAATATTCACGGTCTTCCCGGCGGGCACAGTTGTCGCGGTTACCGTTCGCGCGGTGCCGGTATAGGTTTGGCTTAAATGGTTGAATGACACGGAGGCCACCGCCTTGGTCACGCTGAAAGTGTTGGTCACGGTGGAGGCGGAATTCCAGTTGGCATCGCCTGCCTGGTCCGCCGTAAGCACCACCGGGCCCTCGCCCGTAAAGGTCAGGTTGGTATAGCCCGAAAGCACCGCATTGCCCGAAACCACAACACAGGTCACCATCATCCCGGACTCGGCCGAATAGGTTAACACAACCTGATTCGTCGTTTCCTGGGGACCCGGATTCGGGAAGGTAATGGATTGATCACGACGCTCCCCGGTACCTTGCAGATGCAGCACATACGGGGTATTGGTTCCGTTATTGCCGAGAGTCAGCGTGGCCGCATAAAACGCGACGTTCGTTGGATCAAATACCACGCTGAAATTGCTGGCCGTGCCAACCGCGACAGCGGTCGGCATATTCAACACCTGAAAAACGGCCGCACCGCTACCGCCCGTTGCAACCCCGCTGATAACCAGTTCTTCCGTTCCGGCATTGGTGATACGGAACACATTGGTGACACACTGAGCCCAGCTCATGCTGCCGAAATCAGAACCCTTTTCAGAATCGGCCGCATCCCCATTGGCCATGATCTCTCCATTGGTGCCAAGCAGCACTAACGAGGAGGCTGTATAGGTGAACGCATTACTGGCCACGGTCATCCCGTAGCTTGTTGAATACACCACTATATCACCCGTCATGCCATCGGGGACCGCCTGCACTTGAACAGCAATTTCCGTCGGAGAATGATCGACCAGCAGCGAGGCCTGAATGCCGCAGATCGTGACATTGGTCACGTCGCGTGCCCCCAGATCGTTTCCATAGATCAGGATCTGTGTTCCCCCGGTATACGAACCACTATTGGGCGAGACCATGCCATCGCCGACATAGGTAGCCTCCAGCACATTGGTTCGCACTTCAAGGAGGTCTGTTCCCTGCACCGCATATACCGAATCGTTGATGGAGGCGGCTCCCCCATCATAACTGGCGTAGGTTAATGCTTCCGAAGCATGCCAGTTTGTTCCGTTATACGACCAGACCGTCTGCTGCGCCACCCCATTTGAACCACCAAGGGCATAAAGAGAATGACCCGAAACAATCCCACGGACTCCCTGACGAGCCTCTGGCAGTCCTTCCGCGGCATCCCAATGCGTCCCGTCAAAGGCATACACATTCGTAAGACCGCTTCCGCCAAAGGCCATCATGCGTCCATTAAGCACCGCCACGGCAAGATCCTTCATGCCAACCGGCATCGCCTCAACCTCCACCCATACACTCCCGTTATATCGGTACGCATTACTGCATGCATCACCGGGTTGACTTCCACCGCCCACGAAGTAGAGATCATTGCTGTAGACCGTCGCAGCACCTGCCAAACGCGCGGAGGGCAAGCCCCGCACCTCGCTCCAAGACGTCCCGTCAAAACGGTACACATTGGTGCTCCACTGTCCTCCGCTGTTGCGCCCTCCCAGCGAATAGATAGCGTTGCCGTAGGTGCACAGCGCCTGCTGACTGCGGCTCACCGGCAGACCGGCAACTTCCGTCCAGTGTGCACCATCGAACTGATATACATTGGTGCTGGTTGTGGCGCCATTCACATTTCCGGGACTTCCACCCACCCAGTAAGCATATGAATTGAGAGAGGCAAACCCGCCTGCGCAGCGCGGCGCCGGCAACCCCGGCACCTCATTCCATCCGGATATAATCGGATTTCCGATATAGCCTGCCGGATTCACGGCATAGGCACCCTCCAGCACGGTGGTCCCGACCAGTGGAGAATAAATAACAATATCCCTGGTTCCCGCACCGGTCTGTTGCGGCATCTGAATGCGCACCCAGCTTTCTCCCTGATCTTCGATGGTTGCCTCCACGCCGCCCACGGTCACGCTGTTAATATCATTGCTGCCCAGCGTCCCATTGGAAATCGTCACCTTGTTGCCACCCGCCAAGGGGCCCGTATTGGTGCTCATCGCATAACATGACCCGTAGAGGTTCATTGTAAACGGAAGATTGGGATCATCTCCGGTAAACAGCAGATAGGCGGAATGATTCCCAGCCATCTCCGGATGATAGGTCACCGTAAAATCAGCCACCCCTTCACCCGGCACCGTCTCAGGCACGCCGCTCACAACAAACGCCGAGGCCCCGGTTCCGTTGGTTGTGCATCCTGAAATCACCAACGCATCATTCCCCGTATTCGTTATGCTGAAGGTATGGGTAAAATCCATGCTTATCCGGGTGGGTTTAAACGTGGTTCCGTTCGATATTTCAGCGGGAGCTGTCGAGCCTATCAACGCCCCGTTCGTGCCAATGATATTCATGCCCGCCGCAATGTACGTATACGCATTCGAACGGACCGTCATCCCGTATTCCACGGAATGAATCACCACATTTCCAACCCCGCCGGAAGCAATTGAACCGGCGGTCACCCAAACCCGCGTGGCGGTTTGAGTCTTGATCGTCGCGGCAACATCAAACAGCGTCACATTCGTAATGTCGTTTCCGTTCCCCAGATTCAAACCGCTGATGACCACCTCGTAACCGCCCGTCCACGATCCCTGTGGAGGATCGACCGGGATACCCAGCGGTTCGCTACCCCGGATGCGCATGCAATTCAGCACATTGCAGGGGAACTCATTCGTGCTCCAAAGCGACAGGGTCATGGCTTTATCTGTCGGTGTCACATTGGACCATGTGATATAACGATCTCCCCATCCATAGGCATTCGTCACATCCAGTCCATTGCCGCCACCGCCCGCATTTTGCCACGCGCCCGCATTGCACCCCCAATTCGTTCCCGAAGCATCTCCGCCGACCCACGGGCCGGCATGCAGAGTCTCATTAAAGGTCATCGATCCGCCATACGAATTGACCACATCCACCTGATAATTGGTTCCGGGCAGATTGGTCACCGTTACCCAATTGGTGGAAGATAACGAAGTCGACAGGATGAGCCACTGTGCGGCATTGGTGGCAATCCATCCGCTACCTTCTGCCGCGTCATTCCAGCCACCACGACCATCATTGTTAAAACCGAACGGCTTAATCCAAACCCCGTTTTTGAACGGCACACCCACATTCGTGGAAGCCAGTTCCATCCAGTCATTGGTTCGGTTCACATGCGTATATACCGCTTCCCCGTCAGGACAGTGATTGGTGGGATAGGCCACATCACGGTAGACATCAAACGGCCAATTGTTCCCATAAAAGGAAATGCGATAATCCATGAGGATTGTCGGAACACTGATTTCCCCTGCGGGATTATAGGTATAAGCATTAGCGAGAGGAATCTCACCATGATCGGACGTTTGCACCAGCATATCTACCAGACCTGCACCCGTCGCAGGAGGCACGGTAATGATAAACCAATTCACCTCATGTGCTCCGAGCGTGGCCTGCACCCCGTCCACCAGTACATTCGTAATGGCCCCGAAATCGCCATTGGTCACGGCCAGTGAATTACCCCCGGCATACGGACCCGCATTGGTGGAAACCTGAAAACAGGACCCGGCCAGATTCAGTGTGAAGGTGGTATTGGTATCATCACACGTAAACACCACAAAGGCCGTATGATCCCCTGCATCAACCGGCGAATATTCCACCGTAATTTCAGCCACCCCATCCACCGCCAGTGTCTCCGGCACCCCGGACACCGTAAACATCGCCGCATCCGCTCCATTCGTCTCACAACCAAGGATCGTCAACAGGGCGTTCCCGCTGTTCGTTAGGCTAAAAGTGTTCGTGAAAGAATAACCCGAAAGCACCGGATTGAATTTAGTCCCGTTCGTCACGGAAACATCCCCGCCACTTTCAATCGCCGCACCATTCGTCCCCAGCAGGATGAATTCAGGACCCAATGCCGAGAAGTCGTTAGTCACCGGCGACGCTGCGTTGAAATCATCGTTTCCTGTCTGAACGGCCTGCACACTCACGGCGCCGTAACCGTCCATGGTCAATTCATCCCCCGTGACATTTGCAGGACCTGACAGCACCGTGTAACTCACGGCCAACTCGCTGTCAGAAGTCGCC
Source organism: Kiritimatiellia bacterium (assembly GCA_028708815.1). Taxonomy (GTDB): domain Bacteria; phylum Verrucomicrobiota; class Kiritimatiellia; order RZYC01; family RZYC01; genus JAQVYB01. The sequence continues at coordinate 10,024 of JAQVYB010000007.1, forward strand.
AACAAAGTCACCGTGTTGGTCCAGAACACATCACTGACAACCGGAAACGTGATGGTCTGATTTGCCTTGGCGCACACCACATCGGACGTCGATGCCGTGGACAGAAACAGATCGTCGCCGGATTTTGTGGCCGCCACAACCACGGTGCCGGTGCCCGTTGTAATCGTTAGCATGGTATCATCAACGATCGCGCCGCCGCCCGACAATACGGCATAACTAACGAGCCCGGTGCCCGATCCCCCGGAAGAGGTCAGCGCATTCGTGGTCGCATAGGTTTGCGGCGTGGCGGGCGTAAAGATCAGGGATGCCTGCGGAGTTTTTGCCACCGAGAAGCTCTGTGTAACGGCTGCGGCCGCCGCATAGTTTCCATTACCGGCCTGCAACGCACGAAGAACCACTTCACCGGAATTGGTATAGGTCAGCGTAATGGGACTGTTCGTGCCCGACAAAACGACCGGACCCGACATTTTCTCGAAGCTCACCGTCAAGCCACTCGTTGCCGTCGCACTGAGGGGTGTTTCATTGGTCGTCAACTGCGCCCCCGGAGTGTCAAAATCAATCGTCTGTGAAGCCTGTGCGATAGTCAGTTCGGTGGTGTTGGTTCCGGCCCAGTTCGCCGTATCCACCACCCCGGTCACCGCATAGGAACCGGCGTTGGTCGGCGCCGTGGCGCTTCCGTCATAGGTCATGGTGATCGGCTGTGCATTCGCACTGTTGCTGGTCACATAGATGGCCGTGCCATCATAGGTTTGATTCGTGTCACTGAAGGTAATGGTATCGAGAGCACGCGCAATCATCATCGTATCGGTACTCCCGCCCTGATACATCGCCTCATCGATCAGACTAATCACTTCATACGTTCCCGCATTCGTCGGACCGGCCGTCAGATCGTCATACGTAAGATTCACCGTGAGTTCCGGCGGAACGGTCGAAGCCGCCGCCGTCTGCGCACTACCGCTGTAGGTCTTCATCAAATCCGACAGCGTCACCGCGGCCACGGCTTTGGTCACGTCCAACGTGTTGGTCACGGTCGGCGCGGCATTCCAGTTGCTGTCACCGGCCTGGTCCGCCTTCACCAGCACCGGCCCGGAATTGGTAAAGGTTAGATTCGTTCCCCCGCCGATTACACCCGGACCACTCAGCACGGAAAAGGTCACCGCCAAACCCGAATCTGCGGTGGCAGTCAGACCCACCTTATTCGTCGTTTCCTGTGCGCTGGTGACCGTGAAGTCGATGGTTTGATCCCTTGAAGTGCCCTCGCCACTCAGATTAATCACATACGGGGTATTCGTGCTGTTATTGATAAGGGTCAACACCGCTGCATAACTCGCCGCATTGGTCGGGGCAAACACCACCGTGAAATTACTGACCGTACCTGCGGCAACTTCAGCGGGTATATTTAACGCTTGAAATACGGCGGGATCGGCACCGCCGGTCGTCACGCCGCTGATGATCAAATCTTCCGCGCCTGCATTGGTGATGCTTAGCGTATTCGTCACACTCAGCGCCCAACTCATACTGCCGAAATCCGTGCCTTTTGCATCGCTGGCCGCTTCGTCATTGGCAATAACCGCGCCATTGGTTCCCAGGATAACCAGTTCCGGCGCATTGTACGTGAACGCATTGCTCTTGAGGGTCGTGCCGTAGCTGGTCGAATAGACCACCACATCACCAAGGCCTGCCGAACCGGCCTGTCCGGCCCACGCCACAATCTGCGTGGCGGACTGGCTTGCAATATTCGTCACATTCACGCCACACAGCGACACGTTCGTGATATCGTTTCCGTAGCCCAGATTCACACCCACGATCGTAATCTGGAATCCGCCGGCGGCGGTTCCGTTAAGCGGACTCACTCCCCCTGTATAGGAAGGATACGTCAGCACGTTGGTTACGCCGCTTCCGCCGACGTTATCATACCCGCCGACACAATAAACCTGATCATTGAACATGGCTCCCGCCGGGGCATACAGCGTCTGGGGCAGCCCTTCAATAGCAATCCAATCCGTCCCGTTAAACGTCCAGCAATTCGTGAGATGTCCACCAGCGCCATTGCCACCGATTGAATAAATCAACCCGTCGTGCACGGTCGATCCCATCGCGCTGCACACCGACGGATAGCCCGTTACTTCCGTCCAGGCAGTCCCATCAAAGGCCCATACATTCGTGTAGGAGCTTGGATTATCATAACCGCCCATGGCATAGAGCGTGCCGTTCAATGTTTGAGCCGTCAGAGCCGTGCGGGCACCGGGCAAACCTGACTCCTCGGTCCAGGTACTGCCGTCAAACGACCACACGTTGGTGATTTCCTCTCCGCCTCCGCCACCGGCGATGCTGTACATCTTCCCATCATATACCGCGCAACCCATTTCATAGACTGCTACCGGAAGACCCACCGTCTCCGTCCACGCGGAACCATCAAAAGACCACACATTGGTGTGCTGAACCGACGAAGCATCAATCCCGCCAACCACATACAGCAACCCATCATACACCACACAGCCCATCGCCCGCCGCGCTCCGGGAATGCCGGCCACGGCCGTCCAGATCGCTCCATCAAAACGATAGACATTGGTCGAAGCCGAACCATCCACGGTTCCCCCCACGGCATAGAGCATTCCATCGTAGGTCACCGCGCCGCCCGAATCCAACACCACCGGCAAGCCGACGGTATCCATCCATCCCGCCGCATTGCCAATGAACCCCTTGCTGTTGTAGGTGTAGGCATTCACAAAAGTCGTGTCACCCTGAGAAGTAGACTGCACGACAATGTCCTTCGCTCCCGCGCTGCCCGCACTCGGAAGCGTAATCGTTACCCAAGTTGCTCCCTGATCAACCCTCGTCGCCAGCATACCACCCACCGTCACATTCGTGATATCCGTACCATTGCCCAGTGCCACCGCATTGGTAATTGTTAATGTGTTCCCGCCCGCATACGGCCCATTATCTGGACTCAAGATAAACTGTACTTCATATGCACCCATATCCACATCGCTGAACGCAATACGCGGATTCCCCGCCAGATCCACAGGGGTAGCGTTCGTCGGCGCATAGGTGTTGTCCCCCGTATTGATGCAGGGTGAACCGGATTGCAGCGTAAAATCATAGCCCGCCGCATCCGTAAACAATGGATCATTGGTAATCGATCCGGGTTTACTCAGATCATTCCGGCAGCAAAGGTTATAAACCGTTGTGTTAGGAATATCGGCGCCCTTCACATCCGCCGATGAATTGCTCCAGACAATACAGTTATAGATAGAACCAACTTGGGGGGCGAAGCCATTCTGGTAAATACCCGCATTCACATTATCGACCACCGTGCAGTTTGCTATGGTTCCCCCCATATGCAGCATCACTCCGCCACCGGCACCAGGGGCCGAATTCTCCTCGACAAGGCTGTTATACAGCTGACCACCCAACGCACACATCACTCCGCCGCCGGCAAACGAAGCTTCACAGTTCCTGACAACACACTGATCCACCACACAGTTCGTACCCATCCAAACGCCGCCACCGCTCTTATCATGAAAATCATCCCCGCTGGAAGCCGTGTATCCATTGGTCAACGTAAACCCGACCAACTGCGCCCCATTGGTCATATAGACACAACGAATCGCATCCGGGCCCGTTCCGCCGCCCGACGCCTCAGCCCCTTCAATAATCGTCACGTCCGGCCCATTCAACGAACGCACGGTAATCGCATTGGTAATGCAGAAGCGATTGGTCAGAGTCCCGCCCGGCGCCATTAGGCCACCCACATCATACACCCCGTTCGATACCCAAACCGTATCGCCATCCGCCAGCGATTGATAAGAGTTTTCAATCAACCCTTCCCATGACCCGGCTGCTTGACCCCATGAAGAACCATCCTCATCGTATCCTTCAGCAATATAGAACTCAGCGGCATACCCCGAAACACCCCATGCCACGACACAGCAAAGCAACCCCAACGAAAAGGCCGTTTTCCAATCATTGGAAAAATGAGAATGACCCCGTTTCGCCCCGTTTCGACGCGCCCCTTTATTCATAGTCCGCCCCATTTCTCTGCACACATTTCACTCACACGTTAATCAACAAAGGATCACCGCAAGAAGGGTAACTTTTCTGCATTTCATGATCAGCCCCCACCTTGTCGACAATCCTTCAAAAGCAAACACACTGCCGAAGGCTGTTACGGTCCAGCCCCATTTTCAAGCAGAACAGACACAGAACACCTTCCTGCGTTCGAACACCATTCAACGTTATTCAGCCAATACGGTTAATTCACCGGTTCTGCTGCTTCAAAACCCCACGCCTGCGTGCGCGTGGTACTCGAACCACTCTGCCAGATGTACCAGAGGCCAAGCTCGGGTGAGTAGACGGTGCGATCAAAAATTCCATCGCCATCGTAATCCGCAGGCACGGGCCAGACCGCACTCCAACCCCAAAGATGCGTGCTTCCGGCCTGCGTGCCCGAGAGCCAGGCATACCACATAGCTTCCTCCGGCCAGAAGACGGCCACATCGGTCAGACCGTCCCCGTCGTAATCGCCCGGGATCGGTTCGGCACCACTCCAACCCCACGCCTGCGTACGTCCCGTTTGCGTCGCGCTCTGCCAGATGTACCAAAGGCCGGTCGCGGCATCATAGACGGCCAAGTCGCAAATCCCATCGCCGTCGTAATCACCCGAAACCGGCGTGGCGCCGCTCCAACCCCACGCCTGCGTACGCCCCGTTTGCGTCGCGCTCTGCCAAATGTACCAGAGGCCGGTCGCGGCATCATAGACGGCCACATCGCAAAGCCCATCACCGTCGTAATCCGCAGCCACCGCTTCCGCACCCGCCCAACCCCACACCTGAACACGAGACGCCTGCGTCGCGCTCTGCCAAATATACCAGCTGCCGCCCACCGGATCATACACGGCCACATCGCAAAGCCCGTCGCCATCATAATCGCCCGGCGCAGGCACACAACTCAGCCAGCCCCACGATTGAATACGCTGCGATGCATCAGAAGACTGAAGCACATACCAGTTTCCCGTCTCCGGCCAGTAGACCGCCACATCCGCTTTGGCGTCCCCGTCGAAATCGAGATAAACCGCATTTTTCACCACCCGTACCGTCTGCGTAGTGCAGGCTTCATTCCAGTTCGTATCCCCGGCCTGCCCCGCCGTGACATATACCGTACCCGTCGCCAGCAAGGTCAGATTCGTCCCCGACACACTGCCCGGGCCACTGGCCACGTCAAACTGAATCGCCAACCCGCTGTTTGCCGTTGCGGAAAGTCCCACCACATTATCAACCATCTGAACACCGATTTCCGGGAAGGTGATCGTCTGATTCGCACGCACACAATAGACCACGGCTGTCGCTGCCGTGCCATTATACATCGCATCGGCAGCTTTGGTCGCCACCACCGTGACCACCCCCGTGCCGGCATTCACCACCAGTCCGTTTCCGCCGGTGATCGCGCCCGGGCCGCTGCTTACGCCGTACGAGACAACGCCGGCCCCCGAGCCACCGCTGGTCGTCAAGACATTCGTGGTCAAATACCCCTGTGAACCCGTTGGGCTGAAAACCAGCGCGCTCTGTCCCGCTTTGCTGACGGACACCGAATTGGTCACCGTGGGCGCGGCGGCATAGTTTCCATCCCCGGCCTGGTTCGCCGACACCAGCACTGTCCCTGCACCCGTAAAGGTTAGATTCGTCCCAACCACTGAACCGGGCCCGGACACGCTGAAACTAACCGTTCCGCCCGAGGTTGCAGAAGCCTGCAGACCCACGGACGCGGTCGTGACCTGCGCAGGAATCTCCGTAAACGATATCGTCTGTCCGGCCTGAGCCACATTCAACGTACTCGTTTTGCCACCCTGGTACATCGTATCATCCACCAAGCCGACCACCTGATAACTCCCGGCATTCGTCGGAGCTGCGGCGCTGGTATCATAGGTGATGTTCACGGCTAAACCGGCGGGAGCCGTCACATAACCCACGGACCGGGCCGTCCCGTTGTAGGTCTGAGCAAGATTCGTCAGGGTTACCGAAGCCACGGCTTTGGAGACCGTGAACATACGAGTCACCGGAACCGCCGCATTGTAGTTGTCATTGCTGTTTCGACTGGCCGTCACCGAGACATTGCCTGCACCGCTAAAGGTGAGATTGGTATCCCCGGCGATGTCTGCATCACCGGAAACCACCGCGAAGCTCACCGGCAAGCCGGAATCGGACGTTGCGGCGAGGCCGACATGATTGGTCGTCCATTGATCTCCTGGATTAACAAAGGTAATGGTTTGGTCTGCCTTTGCCACATTCAGCGTCACCACATAGTTCTGTGGACTGTTCGTGGCATCCGCCGCATAAACATCCACGGTGCAGGTATGCGTTCCGGCACCCACGCCGGACAGGTTAATATAATTGGTTACCACCTGTGCAGAATCAACCGCGACCACCGTGGTGGTCGGTTGTACATTCAACCACCCGCTTGCTCCCCCGCTGTACGTATACGCATTGGTATAGGTAAATACGCTTATCCCCACATTGGTGAGCGTTAATGTTTGGGCGACCGGATTGCTGCTGTTATACGTTCCGGAGAACGAAAGCGCATTCGTGTTCATGCCGATACCGCCGCCGGTACCCGCGCCCGTCAGGTTCACGACAAACGGGGAACCGGGCCCGTCGTTCGCAAAACGCACCGTCGCATTTTTCACCCCGCCGCTGTCGGCTTCGAATGCGATTGTGAACGTCTCCACTGCGCCGGCCGCCACCGTAGCCGGTACGCCTTCAACCTCGAACAAGCCGGCGGATGCACCCGAGGTGGTCACGCCGGAAATCGTCATGAGGCTTGTGCCGCTATTGGTGATGCTGAAGGTATTCGTCACCGCGCCGCTGCCGGCCGTCATCGCGCCAAAATCTGTTCCCAACGCCGCATCCGGACTCGCCCCGTTGGTTATGGCCAGACTATTCGTTCCGAACAGTCCCATCATCGGACCGAGCACATTAAACGAATTGGTCTTCGTAGCCGCCGCGTTGTAATTGTCATTACCCGCTTGAGAGGCCGTGATAATCACCGGACCAACCCCGTCGAATGTCACGTTGGTGCCGTCCAGATTGGCCGGGCCGCTCTGCACGGCCAGCGATACAGAAAGACCACTGTCCGCCGAGGCCAAAAGACCCACCGTATTCGACCAGTAGGTGTTTCCGACAGGAGCAAAGATGACGGTCTGATTGGCCTTCAGGATGTCCGCCGACAAACTCGGTTGAGACAGCGCATAATTCGCGGCATCAGCACCACCCAGGGTCATATGCGTGGCAACGACAATCCCGGTAGCCGCATCAGCACTGGCAAAGGTGCCGGTTGTTGCATTGTGAAGGCTCACCTCGTCACTACCGATCACGCCGGAAAGTCCCGCACCCGAAATAATGGCCCCCCTCGTGCCATTATAGATCTTGTTCTGCGCCACCGCGCCTGTCACCACCAGCCCCATGGACGTAATATCCGCCGCCAGCGAAGGCTGACCGCTCAAGGTGTAATTCGCCCCATCCGCGCCACCAAGACTCATGTAGGATTCCACCGTAAGATTTGTCCCAACCTCTACCTGAGAAAAGGTGCCGGTCGACGCATTGTCCAGCGTTACCGTATCGCCATCGATAATACCCGAGAGCGAGGCCCCCGATATTGTTGCCGACACCGTACTGTCATAGACCTTATCCGCCGCAGTGGCACCGATAACCTCTAATCCTTTCGCCGTAATATCCGCCGACAAAGAAGGCTGACCGCTCAAGGTGTAATTCGCCACATCAGCACCGCTGATACTCATAGCGGTCGTTACCCCGATAGAATTACCAATCGTCGCCTGCGCGAATGTGCCGGTCGATGCGTTATCCAACGATACCGCATCGCCACTCACCACGCCCGACAAACCCGCTCCCAGTACTGTTGCGGCCATCGACCCATCATAACTCTTGTTCTGTGCCACCGCACCCGTCACCACCAAACTGACCGGTGTCACCGTGAGCGAATGCGTAACATCCGGGGCCTCAGCCCAGGAAGAAGCGCCCGGCTGCGACGCCACAATGTCACAAACCCCTGTGCCCACAAAATAGAGAATTGAACCCGCATTGGTACACACCGATTCCTCACTGCTTTGATAATGCACCGTCAATCCGGAACTGGCCGTGGCCCCCGGATTCAAGATCCCGCCATACACCTGTGAAGCAGGCGCGGCAAACGTGATGGTCTGCAACTTTTTCTGCAGTTCATAGGCACCCATATCCACCACACTATCGTAAATACGCGTATTTCCCGCGAGATCCGTGCTCACCGTATTGGTCGGCGCATAGGCATTGTTTCCCTGATTCACGCACGGCGAAAGATCCTGCAACCGATAATTTCCAATCGAAGGACCGATGAAGAGCGGATTCACATTGGTCAAACACGCCTCCCCGCCCGTCCAGCCATTCGTGCTCTCCTGAGACGCACAGGTATACCGCACCACACAACCCGTACCGGACATATAAATATCCTGTTCGCCATAGCCTGTGATATTCGTCCACACAATACAATTATTCAGGGTGCCGCCCTCACTCATCAACACACCACCGCCCCAATAAGAAACAGAATTTCCTGAAATAGTCGTATTGTTCACTTCTCCACCCTTGTAACAATACACGCCGCCGCCACCAGCCTGCGACTCATTATCCACCACCAAACAGTTGTTCAGCGTGCCGCCGCTATTCATATAAACACCGCCGCCTAGACCGGACGACGAGTGCAATGCCGCATTATTGCGAATCAAACAGTTATTCATTACGCCGGAATCGTAAAGGCCCGCACCACCACCATAACTGGCAACGGACGTGTTACCCACAATCATGCAGTCCTCGACAGTACCTCCGATATACAGATAAAGCCCCCCCGCCTGATTACGCGCGGTATTCCCCGAAATGACACAGTTCGAAACCGTACAATTGGCTCCAAGCCAAAGACCTGCACCGTTCACATCATAATGCGAATTGCCAGAGAAAACCGTATACCCATTCGTCACCGTGAACCCCGAAATCAGTACCGATCCACTGCTGATCTTCGCATAAACCCCGCGAATCGAATCCGTATCATTCGATCCATTCGACCCCGGCGCACCTACAATTTTTGTCACCGACGGACCATTCACCGAACGAAGCGTGAGCGCCTTAGAAATGGTCACTCGATTGGTGGCCGAAAAACCCGGCGTAACCGAACTACCCGCGTCATACGTACCATTCGTTACCACCACCGTGCCCCCCGTCGCCACCAGGTCAACCGACGCTTGCAACGTACGCAGCGCCAGGGCCCAGCTCGCCCCACTATACGAATCGCTTCCGTGGTTGGCGTCCACATAAACAGTTAACGGTTGATTATAAGAATATACACCATCGAAAACAGTGTCCCCCAACGAAGCAGACTGCACCGTAATATCCTGTGCCCCCATCCCTGATGCCGCCGGCATCCTCATCGCCAGCCAATTGGTGCCCTGCACGATAATATTCGTAGTCGAAGAACCGCCGACGATTACATTGGTAACATCCTCGGCGCCAAAATTCGCCGTACAGTTCGTTAACACCACAAGATTGCCGCCCGCATACACCCCACTCGAAGGATTTACCGTCACCGTAGCCGTTTCATACGCCCCCATATCCACCGTCGTATTCATGATGCGCGGATGTCCCGCCAGATCATCCGGCACAAAATTCGTCGGCGCATACGTGTTGTTCCCCGTGTTGTAACAAGGCGATGTCGTACGCAACACATACGTCCCGCCGGCATAGTCCACGAACAGAGGATCTTCATTGGTTACACACCCCACCGTGCCCGTCCATTGCGAGGGCGACGCCGCCGAAGCGCTGGAATATCGGATCAGCGACGAAGCCGACGACGCATGCAAATCATTCCCCGCAGTACTCGCCGAATTGCTCCAGCAAATACTGTTATTCAGTTCAGCGACGTTCTGCATCGCCACGCCGCCTCCATATTGCGCCTGATTGCCCACTGCGGTCAGATTGGCACCCACCGCGTTATTCCTCAGATAGAATCCGCCACCATACGAAGAAGCCGTATTCCCAATCGCCAGCGAATTATGCACAAAGCCCTCGCCGTTGATTTCCAGCCCCGCCCCGCTATCCGCCATGTTCTCGCGGAATAGACAATGATTAATCTCAGCCCAAAAAAAGGAATTCCCCGCCGCATACATCCCCCCGCCGCCATCCTCCTCCGCTTCATTCCCGCTTATCTCGCAATACGAGACAGAGCCCGTTGAAGCCGAACCCGATTCATGGTAATAAATACCGCCGCCGGCCCCATACGCCCAGTTACCACTCACAATACAGTTCGACACCACGCAGTTGTCCGACATCCAGACACCGCCACCGCACGCATCCAGAAGCGGGGCCACCATCTCCCATGCGTTCGACATGGTCACCCCGTTGGTCACCGTAAAACCAATCAACTGCGCACCATTCGTCAGAAACACCCCGCCGCACGCACCCCAGCCGGCATTGGGTTCTCCTGAAATAATGGTGACCTCGGGACCGTTCAGCGATTGAATCGTAATCGGACGGGTCGCTACCACTCGCGCACCATAACCACCACCCGAAGGGGCCCCGCCCGGAATCGGACGCGGCGCACCTACATTGTAAATCCCGTTCGTCACCAAAACCGTATCGCCCGACGCAGCCTTGAACTCCACCGGGTAATAGATGTATTTAAATGCCGTCGCCCAGTTCGTGCCCGCATTCAGATTGTTCCCATTAACCCCATCCACATACCACGTAGCCGCCGATGCCCCGCAAGCCAAACCCATTAACAGGATTCCCATGACCAGCATCCTTTTTCCAATGACTGGAAAAACTTTCATTCTATTTTCCAATGATTGGAAAATGGACCAGCCGTTTTTCCAATCATTGGAAAATAATGTTGAACCCCCAATATTCCTACCGACTCGCTGCTTTGCTTTCATGGGCCCCCGTATCTTATAGGATTATCATATACTCATGTTTGCTCGTTCGCTCGTTGTGCTTCAGAGCCTTCTCAGCTTAAAAAGCGATGGGCCCATTGTCCATAGTTATATGCACCTTCTGACGCGCGAAGAAAAACAGGCAGGAGACGCCTTCATTAGAGTCCGGCATAACAGCACGCAACACGGCTTTGTTCCAACCGAACAACGACACATAGATACGGTCGAGTCACGGCCTGCCACAACAAATCGCAGAGACTCCCACAGGGCGCGAACCGCCAGGCTATGTCCGTGGCATCATCCCGGCAACGCTTCATGTGGACGCTCGCCCTGCATTATTGCAGGACGGAGCGGTCAGCGGACGGGGTGTGGTTCCCCGGCTGTGGGTGCATCGGCGGCACAACTCAAAAAGACCGAAGCCGCCAAGCGGCAGGTCATCCCCGCTGACCGGTCATTCTGATTTGATCCCGCCATAACAGTATTTCACATGCGAGGCGGTCAGCGGCTTGGTACACAACGAAACAATCACCGCCACCAGCAGAGAAATGGGCAGCGAAACAATCAACGGGTCTACCACCGCCCACGTCGGACTCGCCCACGACGGAATCAGCGTAGCCTTCCCCGTCAGCGCCATGCAAAAGCCCAGCCCGCCCGCCGTTTTGGCGTTGATGAAAACCGACCAGAACGTACTGCCCAGAAAACCGACCAGAATCGAACTGATCGCCCCGACCCGCGTCATGCGTTTCCAGAAAAGCCCTCCCAGCAGCATGGGTAAAAAGGAAGAAGCGCACAAACCGAAGAAAAGCGCCGTGGCCAGAGCAATAATATTGCCCCGCACCAACTTGCCCATGGTGATCGCCGCAATAAGACCCACCAGAATCCCCAGCCGGGTGATCAACACCGAATGGCGCGAATGCCGATGCGTGATCTGCTCGAAAATATCCCGGCCCACCGCCGTACCCATGGTGTGAAACTGGCTGGAAAGCGTACTCATCGCCGCAGAAAGAAGCGACATCAGAAAGATGATGCCAAACCACTTGGGCATCGCGCTGCCAACAAAAATCGGAACAATGGTATCCGTATTTCCCTTCATCGTCGTGCCCACCGTGATGGATCGGGCAATGGAAATCAAATGAGGCTCGATCTGGTCCAACCCGCCGTTTTCACCCCGCCGAATGACCATCCCCGGCGTTTTCAACACATACCGCAACGCATTTTCCTCCGTCTCACCCGGAAGACGGTAACTGACAAACGCCTTCGCACGGGCCTTTGTCTCTGCCGACGCTTCCAACGCCACCGGAGTTAACCGTCCGGCGCCATCCGCCCCCGGATCCAGCAGCGCCTGCTCATTCACAAGCTGACAGGGGATCACCTCATTCCGGTGAAAATACGCATTCGAGAGCGACCCCACCACAAACGCCACGCCCGTCATCGCCAGAATGAAAACCCCGCCGACCACCACCGCCCGATTCAAGGATTTGCGCGACTTCACCGTCATAAAACGCACCACCAATTGCGGCTGCGCCAACACACCAATGCCCACCCCCAGTACAATCGTGGAAACCATGATCCACCACAGATTATATTGCGCGGCAGCCGCAGGCGCATCCCCCGGCGAGGCCCAGCCGAACTTCGGCATCGAGGTCCAGCCCTGATGCCCGATCGCCGTCAGCCCCTTCGGAACCAGATCGCTCATATCCGTCAGCGCCTGATGAGCCGCTGTAAAGCCCCCAAGCGTATAATACGTACAGGCCACCAGAATCAGCATCCCAACCAGCATGATCGCACCCTGAAGCGCATCCGTGAACATCACCCCCTTGAGTCCTCCGGCAATCACATACGCCGCCACAATCAATGCAAAAATATACAGCCCCGCATCATACGGAATGTGAAAAATCGACACGATGAATTCCGCCCCGCCCACAATCACCGCCATCGCATAGAGCGGCATGAAAAGAAAAATGACCAACGCACAGAAAATCTGAATGAATTTGCTGTCGAACCGCTTGGCCATCAGCTCGGGAAACGTGTGCGCATCCAGATGATGCCCCATCCGCCGAATCGGCTCACCCAGAAAAACAAACGCAATGAACACCCCTACAAAAATGTTGAAAAACGTGAGCCAGAGCAGGCCCAAACCAAAATTGGCCGCCACCCCTCCGAAACCCACGATGGCCGAGGTGCTGATAAACGTCGCACCGTACGAAAGCGCCATCACCACGGGATGCACACTCCGCCCGGCCACCAGATAGTCCGACGCCGTTTTCGTCCGACGATACCCCTGATACCCCAGATAACCCACCAGCATCAGATAAATAATCACGACAATAATCGTAAGCAAATCCATAAATTCGTCTCCTTCGGAAAGGTGTCAAAAAACCTTACAGCGCGTCTTCAATTTCCTCTTTTTCCTCTTTCGCCCAGTCCACATCCTCTTTCTTCACGAGAACGTCGCCCCGGTTCCAATTGATAAACCCATACACCACGCACAATACACTCGCCGCGATGCACAGCGCATAACACGCCACAATCCCCGGATCCTCGATGCCCCACATAGCGCTCCTCCTCGTTTAATCGGCTCAAACCCGCCGAACACTGTTTCTATTAATCGAAACAGTAAGGGAAAGCGTTTCTATCCGTCAAGACACTTTTCCGCACCGAGCACCCCTCCCATCAAAAACAAAACACGCACCGAATGCAGACGGAGCGGCAGATCTATACAAAAGATACCAAACAGAAAGCATGTCCTTTCCCTTCGGCGGAGACTCGGCGTGAGCTTTTTGTTATCCACCGACGTGTCGCGCCGTAGTTTTAACGAAGGCGGGTTACGCAGATTTTCTTGCCCGGGAGCGCCGAGCGCCTGATCGGCACGATGGATCGCAAGCACGCGCCTTAGGCGGCAGAGGCCTGCCGCCCTCCAGGAATAGCCGGTTAAGTGCGCCTTGTTTGTCTCAATCGGTGGGATTTTGTCGGAGAACTTCTTCGTTGCTATATTCATTCGTTGGGACAATTCCTTTATATGCAGGTGCCCGCGAGCCGCGGGCCCTCCCACTTGCTCTCTGCCTGGCATGAAGACCAAGCCGCTCCCTAATGAGTGAAAATTAGTGTGGATTAGTGGTTTTCCCCTTTGAGGCCGATTTTTTCCCTTTTGAGGCCGATTCTGGCTGTTTTCCGGCGTTTTTCCCCTCACCCGACCCAATCTCGATCCTTTTTTTATTTTTTTTGTAACATTTTACGTTCAATCAACGTCTAACTATACGGAAACCGGCTGTGACACTCCCCGGACACGCCATGGAATGAACCGGGAAACGAAAAAAACGGCCTGGAGTGATGGAAAAAAATGAATGGACGATGATCGCCAGGCGATTCGCCGTGTTTTGGATGGTGACGTGGATGCCTTTGAACTGCTCATTCGGCGGCATGGTGGGCGTGTATTCAGCTATCTCGCCCACCGTCTCCCACCCGATGAAGTGGATTTCGTGGCTCAGGAGGCCTTTATCAAAGCCTTTCGCGCCTTGGAAAGCTTTCGCGAACAACAGCCTTTTGATCACTGGCTCCTCAGAATCGCCTGCCGATGCTCCTGCGATTATTGGCGGGAAAGGAAAACGGAAATGGAAAACATACTGATTGAAACCGATGAGAATAACTACTTCTCCTTCGACCAGGCCCTCGTTGACCCCTCCCGCGACTCCTACCGCCAAATCACTGATATGCGGGAACTGAAAGAACAGATTCACGGCGCACTCAATGAACTCGACGAGGACGAGCGCTCCCTCGTGGAGGACATCTATTTCGACAACCTCAGCCACCGCGAAGCCGCCGAACGCCGCGGCTGTTCCGCCGCAGGCGTTCGTACCCGCATTCACCGCATTCGCCGAGACCTTCAACGCCTCATGAATTTCAAAAAAACACCCTCTGAAAAAAATCAACCGTGAAGGAGCCATAAACACATGAAACCAATCAGCCTATGGAAAGGGCCCGGCGAAGCCGGTAGTGTGCCGACGGAAGAATGGATCCACGCCGTCATGAACCGCGTGCGCGCTGAAGCAGAAACCCTCCCCCGCTATTCCGTCCCCCGGGCAAACCCTTTCGGCACGCCGGCCGGCATCGCCGCCGCTGCCGCCCTGATCTTTTCGCTTCTTGGCTGGTTCGCCCTGCCCTCCGATGACGAACTGACCTGGAAAACGCAAACCGACGGATTCGTCACAGAATACCTCCTGCTAACCCGAAAGTAATCCGTTATGAAACACGTCAAAACCATCCTCCCGCTGCTGGTCGTCTTCATTTCCGGCCTGATCATCGGCCTCTTCGCCGGACAACACATGATGCACCTGCGCATACGCCGCATCATGAAGAACGGCCCGCAGCACTTCGAGGAAACCTTCATACGACGCCTCTCACACGAACTTGACCTGCGCCCCGATCAAGTCTCCGCCATGGAACCCATCCTGAAAAAAACTCTTTCCACAATGGAAACCATCCGGGAAAAATCCATTGCCGAATTTGAGAACAACCTCAACACCACGCTCCACAGCCTCCATCCCCTGCTCGACCCCGAACAACAAACCAAACTCAATACAATGGACGCACGGGATTTTCGGCCCGATTCCCCTCCCATGCCGCCCCCCCCGAAAAGACCTCCTCCGCCTCCACCTCCGGAAAAAGACACCACACAGGATCAACCCGATGCAGGCGCAGCAAACGGAACAAACAACCCAGCCCATGAATTACTCCGAATCCGCCTGCACCGGCGAACCGAACGAAACCGCCCTGCGCCGCCGTTTCTCCGGCGTGTTTAAGGCGTCGGTCGTCCTCGAAGCCCTCGAAGGCGGGTGCTCCGTGCAGGAACTGGCCGAACGCCACCGCCTGCATCCAAACCAGATTCGTAACTGGAAGAGCCAGTTCCGCAAACGCCTCCCCGAACTTTTTCAAGACCGCCGCCTAAGCGGCATCCAACACCCAACCCTTTCCGCAGCGGAAAATGATCGCATCCTCCCGGATGGAGGCTGAAACAATCAGAATAGGCTCGTACAGCATCTATACACCTTCGTCCGGGAGGATCGAGTGAACCAACGAGTACAAAACAAAAAATGCCGGATACGAGGCATCCCTGTATCCGGCATTTTAATCTGCGCGGAAGCTCCGCCGCTCAACCGTAAGTATCCACCAATAACCCGGTGTCCTGCTGCGAGGTGGATGAGCGCATCCCCGACGCCTTCTCCATGAATTCGGCAATCAGCTTTTTGATGCTGGTTTCCGCATCTTCCTCATCACTCGCTTCCGCAATTGCATCCAACAATTCCTGAATATCGCTTTCTGTCTCGTTTTCAAACAACCGCCCACCCATTCCGGGCTTGGGTGGTGGCGGCCCCTTGGGTCCCAGCGCGTCCATCTCCGACTGATCCATCAGACCATCTTCATTCGAATCGCCGTCAGTCAGGATCTGTTCCGTTGAGATGCCAACCACGTCGGCCATCTGCTGCAACTCGCCTGCATCCAGCACGCCATCACCATTGCTGTCCATTTTGGTGAACATCGCCTGCCGCATGGCAATGATTTCCGCCGGATCCATTTCCTGCATTCCTGTGATTTCCATAACGCGCTCCTATGCTTCCGCCTCGGACGACTCCTCCTCGGACCCGCCGGTATTCCGGAGGTCGGCTTCCACGCGCTCATAAGCGGCTTCCACGGAAAGACCGGCATCCAAATATTGCTTGAGAAGTGACGAGAGGCTTTCGCCCGAGTCATCGGCCAACTGCTGCAGTTCGCTGGGTGCGGAATTGGCGGCTTCCACACTTTCATCCACGACGCCTGCTTCCGCAGAGTCCAGTGCCGTCAGAGTGCCGGCCACCATCTGCGCACCGGAAACGCCGTGACCACCACCGCCACCAGCCCGCTCCTGCGCCCGTTGATACGTTCCACTCACCGCCGAACTGTATTCCGGAAACGTCGCCTCATCCTCTCCTCCAACATCCTCCTGCAGCATGCGCTTCAGAAAGTCCGGGATATTCTCCATTAGAGCGGTTGTGTCGCTTCCCGTGTCCGACGCCTCCTTGTAGGCATCCAGGAAGTCCACAACCTCCCGCTGTTCCGTCTCGTCCAGCTTGTTGTACTCGGCCAAAAACGTAGCCCGGTCACTCTGACTCATATGATCCGGCGCCATGCCCGGAGCCGCCTGCGGAGCACTTACCCCCTGAGCCGTACTGTTCAACACCCCGGTTCCCAGTGATGTCATGAGGGATGTGCCTACTGTCTGTCCTATTTCCAGCATACTATATTTCCTCCTTGCCGGTCCCGGGCTCGTACGACGGAACTCGACAGGAGGAACATCAGCAATTCCGATGCCGTAAACCGCGGTTTTTCATAGGAAACACAAGCTTTTTGCGTCGTTTTGGTTATGAACAAACAAAGGAAGAACCCTTGATAAGCATCGGACCCAGGACACCCCGTAACTTATCGTTTGTTTGTATTTATATTCCGACGGTGCCGGAAGTAGATCTGTTCACGGGCAAAGAGTGCACCCGACAGACGAAAAACCCCTGCTGATCTGCGGCATTTTCTGCATCATTCAACCCCGGCGCCGCTTCAGGTAAAATCAAACTGTGCGCCGGCGCCGCAAAGGCGAAACCCATTCCGGAATCGCTCGCGCAGCACACATTGAGCCGCCAAACCCGTACAGTGCCCCGGCGCCATACTCCGCACATCAAACGACATCAACACATCTGCCGCCTGAACCACCAACTCCGCATCGGCATGCGCCAGATGCATCCCGCCGATTACGCAGGCGATGGATGTTTCTCCCGTAACAGCCCGAACATGCCGCAGCGTGTTTTCCACCCCGCTGTGCGCGCAACCCAGCAGCACCACGAGCCCCTCGCCCGTTTCCATCCAAAGCGCCTGGTCGTCCGGCACCGCATCCGGCTCCATACCACCCGCATCCACAAAAAGCCCCGCATCGCCGGGCGCCCCCTGCTTCACCCGCGGAATGCTCCCGCTGATCCAAACGCCCGGAATCACCTCCATCGGCGTTTCCGTGCGTACCACATTCGACGCGCGCGCTTTTACCGCCGCACGCACATCCGGCGGCATACCAATATCACGCACCACGCCCGCGCGCCGGCTGTAGTGCGCACCCTCCGCCGCCGGGTGCATAAAAAGGCCGGCCTGCGGCGCCTTCCCAAGCGCATTGGCCAGCCCACCGGTGTGGTCATAATGCCCGTGACTCAGCACAATCGCTTCGATTCGCTCCCACGCCACGCCCAGCCTCTCGGCATTGTGCGACAACGCAAGCCCCTGACCGGCATCAAAAAGCAGGGCATGCCCCTCCCGCTCGATCAGCATCGAAAGCCCATGCTCACCCAAAAAACCGGGCATCAAAGCGGTATTCTCAACCAGGATACTCACGCGCGTGGTCATGGCGACTTTCTGCTGCGTCAACAACTCAGTGATCACACACATTCTCGCCGCTTTGCAGCGACCCGTTCAACCACGAAAGCACCAGCGCTTCCGGCTCGCCCACCGGCGCTCCCACCACCACGCTAATCCCGTTCTGTTCAAATAACGCCTGTGCGCGCTGCCCCATGCCGCCCGCCAGGATCACATTCGCTCCCTGCTCATGCAGCCAGCGCGGCAAGACTCCCGGCTCGTGCGCAGGCGGCGTCAACATCGTAACGCCCTGCACGGACTTGCTTGTTTCATCCGCCTCGACCATTGCAAATTGCTCGCAATGACCAAAATGCATGCATAATTTTCCTTCCGCCAACGGAATGGCTACTTTCATCCTTCTTCTCCTTCTTTTATCGTTCTCTTATCATTCAAGCCGGAAACAGTCACCCCAACGGGTACGTCATTTCCCGCCATCGCGCACGGCAACCACCACCTCGGCAAACGCCTTCGTCGCCGGGGAATCCGGATAACCCTCCACAAACGACTGCCCCTCATCGCCCGCCAGCACCACCCGCGGATCCATCGGAATGCGCCCCAGAAAAGATACGTTCATCTCCGACGCCAGCTTTTCTCCCCCGCCCCGCCGGAACACATCCGTCTCCTTGCCGCAGTGCGGACACACAAAACCGCTCATATTCTCCACAATACCCAACACCGGCACGCCCACCTGCCGACAGAAGTTCACCGAGCGCCGCACATCCGAAATCGCCACCTCCTGCGGCGTCGTCACAATCAGCGCCCCATCCAGCCCTTCAATCAACTGGCACACCGACAGCGGTTCGTCGCCCGTGCCCGGCGGCGCGTCCACAATCAGATAATCCAACTCACCCCATTCCACATCCGTCAAAAACTGTTTGATCACATTCATCTTCATCGGACCCCGCCAGATCACCGCCTGATCACGCCCCTCCAGCAGCAACCCCAGCGACATCACCTTCAAACTGCCCACCTCCAGCGGAAGAATCCCATCCTCCCCGTTCACCGGGCGCTTCCCATACAGATTCAGCATCGTCGGAATGCTCGGGCCGTGAATATCCACATCCAACAATCCCACGCGATAGCCCTGTTGCGCCAGGGTCGCCGCCACATTCACCGATACCGTACTCTTGCCCACGCCTCCCTTGCCCGACATCACCAGATATTTTTTCTTAATCGCGCACATCCGCCGCGCCAGCGCCTGCCGCTCCTGCACCGCCTCCGCGGTCTCGCCTGGTTTCGCCTGCTTTGAAGCGCATGACTTCTCTTCACATGTCTCACACGTTTTTGCTTCATCACTCATGGTTTATTTTCTCCCTGATTCGTTTCCAAAGTTCTTTTATTTCTTCCGCTGCGGCACCCTTCCCGTATTCCACCACGGAGAGCCCCTGCCGCTGCGCTTCGGTGAACGCGCCGTCATACGGAAGCCGTCCCGCCAAAAAAGCCCCGCGCTCCCGGGCCTCCTTCTCCAAACGAACGGCCAGGTCCGCATTTAAATCATATTTATTCACCACCAGTGCCACCGGAATGTGAAAATGTTGCGCCAAGTCCAGCACGCGCGACAAATCATGCGCGCCCGAGAGCGTGGGTTCCGTGACGATCACGGCCAGGTCCGTCCCCGTCAACGACGCAATCACCGGGCAGCCAATCCCCGGCGGCCCGTCCACGAGCACCCAATCCGCCTGCCGCTCCTTCGCCAGCTCCACCGCCTGCTCCCGAACCAGAGCCACCAGACGTCCCGAATTTTCGCCGCCCGGAGTCAGACGGGCATGCGCCATCGGCCCACATCGCGTATCCGAAATAAACCACTCGCCACCCTCGCGCTCCGGAAAATCAATCGCCCCCACCGGACAGGCCGAAACGCAGACCCCGCAGCCCTCACAGCTCATATCCCGAACAAAACACGTCGCCCCATCCTCGGCCCTCCCGATGGCATCAAAACGACAGACCTCTTCGCACACGCCGCAGCCCGTACAGTCCGACACACGAATCCCCGCCTCGTGCCCACTGCGAAACACCTCGCGCCGCTTAATCTCCGGCTGCAAAATCAAATGCAGATCCGCCGCATCCACGTCGCAATCCGCCAGGACGCTCTTCCGGGCCAGGGCCGCAAACGAGGCCGTCACACTGGTTTTCCCTGTGCCTCCCTTGCCGCTTATAATGACAATCTGCTTCATAACATTCTCAACTTTCTTCCAATCGAATGCCGGCGAAACCGCAGGCGTTCCCGCTCAATCAGCGGCCAACCGCTTCACAGGCCGCAGACAGCGTCTCTTTCAACTGCTCCAGCGCCCGACGAAACGAAGGGACCGTATCGAGCGGCAGCTCGCCCCGTGAATAACTCTCCGCCACCGCCCGGTCATCCGGAATTTCCGCCAGCAACGCAAGGCCCTCCTCCCGACAATACCGCCGCACCGAATCATCCCCGCAGGCCCGATTCACCACCACGCCAAAGGGACGCCCCAGAGACCGCATCAATTCCACCGCCAACTTCAAATCGTTCAACCCAAAAGGCGTAGGCTCCGTGACCAGCAGCACATAATCGGCATCCTTCACCGTAGTCACCACCGCGCACGCTGTGCCCGGAGGCGCATCAAGCAGCGCCAGGCCCGTGGGCTGTATTTTTTTCTTCACGGCCCGGATCAGCGGCGGGGCCATCGCCTCGCCGATATTCAAAAGCCCCTGCACAAACGAAAGCCGTCCTGCTTTGCCGCATTCCACCACTCCCACCGCGCGAAACGCCTCGGTAATCGCGCCCGTCGGGCACGCCCGCAGACAGCCCCCGCATCCATGACACAGCTCCGGAAAAACCACCGCCTTCTTCGGCACAACAATCGCGTGAAATTCGCACGCATCGCCGCACTTGCGGCACCCATCGCAAAGAGCCGGGTCCACCACCGGAATCAGAATCCCCGCCTCTTCCGTTTCTTCAATGGCCGGCTTCAAAAAAATATGGCCATTCGGCTCTTCCACATCGCAATCGAGATATTGAACCGGCTCCTCCTGTTGCGCCTGGAGTACCGCCAAACTCACCGCCACCGTCGTTTTGCCGGTTCCACCCTTGCCACTCGCCACCGCAATACGAAACGCTCCATCGACTCTGCTCATACATCCTCTTCCCGGCGAATCACCAGGCAGCCCACCGGCGCCTTCGCCATTTCCGCCACCAGCGAACACTTCACAATAAATAAAAAGTAAATCGGCTTATTCACCCCCGACAGCGTTTCAAAATTGCCCTGCCCTTTCGATATCACCAGGTCCGCTTGATCCCAAAGCTGCATAAACTCATCCGAACAATCCTCCAGCACGGTGCCCGGCGCATCCGAGCCATTGTCCGTTACGCGCACCAGATCCGGCAATCCCGCCAAAACCGCATCCTCCATCGTCGCATCATTGATCACCGGAACCCCGCGTACCACCAACGTGATCTTCTCCATCGGCAGCGCTTCGATCAGCAGACGATCCAGCACAATTTCCCCCGCATTATCCGCCAAATACAAAATCCGCTCCGCGCGCGATGCCGCCTCGAAAAACCCCTGCACATCCCCCCGCAGCGGTTGCGACCAGATACTGTTCAAATGCTCCGGCAACTCTTCCGCCGCAATCTGCGTCTTGGCTCCCGCGTCCAGCAAATTGCCGCCAATGGCCACGCGCACCGCCGCCGCCCGAACATCCGGCTGAAGCTTCAGCGCCTCGCGCATCACGGGCAGCATGTCCAACGCCGCACGGTTCATTTGATCCTTTACCGAAAAATAAGGATCCCGACTCCCCACCACGCCGCGAAGCATACGGTGCAGCCGCTGTGCAATCGCCGGCGGCGTACCCGCCCAATCCATCTCCGACAAATCCCGCAGCACCCGGCGCATCAAACTTTCCCGTTGCGCATCATCGCTCGTCACCAGCGAAATCGCCTCCAAAGACTGACGCACAAAACAAGGTATACAAGTCAATTCTGTTTTCATCGATCTCCTGCGCCCCGCCGGGGCGCTTCTTTTTTTTCTCTTCCCGTGCATCCCGGGGCTTCACCCCGGGCTGCATTCCCTGCCCCCTCCGGGGGCGCTCCCGTCTTCATCCCCGGGCTGCATTCCCTGCCCCCTCCGGGCGCTCCCGTCTTCATCCCCGGGCTGCATTCCCTGCCCCCTCCGGGGGCGCTCCCGTCTTCATCCCCGGAGGGGATGAGGAGTTAAGCCCGGGGTGAAACCCCGGGAATCGTGTCCCTGAAAAAAAACAACCCGCGCCCCGGAGGGGCGCTGGAATCTCATTCCCCCAAATATTTCTCATCATATTTCAACTCATGCGCATCCAAAAACGACTTGAACTCCTCCATAAACGATTTCGTACTGTGATGCTCGACCTGATTCCGAATATATTCCCTGACCTTTGGAACCATGGACTGACTTACGCTGAAAGAGGCATATTTATTTTGCCACGAAAAATATCCCGTGATTTTTTTATTCTCATTGATCCATCGCGTACTCGCGCTCTTCATTTCCCACACCAAATCCGCTACGGATATACTCTGATGAATCATGACCAGAATGTGTACATGATCGAAAGCGCCCCCGATTTCAATCGATTGGCTGTTTTTCTCCCGAATGATTCCACCCAGGTAGGCATACAAATCATTCCGAATGATGGATGTGATCAAAGGCTCTCGGTTTTTTGTTGAAAAGATCATGTGATGAATATTTTTAATATAGCTCATAAATCGGTTGTTCCTGCACCCCTCCGGCGCGCTTCATTTTTTCTCTTCCCATGCATCCCGGGGCTTTCACCCCGGGCTATATTCCCTGCCCCCTCCGGGGGCGCTCCCGTCTTCATCCCCGGGCTGCATTCCCTGCCCCCTCCGGGGGCTCCCGTCTTCATCCCCGGAGGGGATGAGGAGTTAAGCCCGGGGTGAAACCCCGGGAATCGTGTCCCTGAAAAAAAACAACCCGCGCCCCGGAGGGGCGCTGGAACCCTCATCCCTTCATTTTTTTCAACGCCTGATCTACATCGGCCTGCAATTCCTCGATGGGCTCAATGCCAACCGACAGGCGTACCGTATTCGGGTTCACGCCAAATCCCGTTCGACGTTCCGGCGGCATATAGAGCATGGTGGTCAGGAAAGGAATGCAGATGAGTGATTCCGTGGACCCGAGGCTCACCGCATGATAAATCACCTGCAACGAGGAAATAAACCGCTTGGCATCCTCCTGTGTTGCCCCCACATCAAACGCCATCATGCCTCCAAATCCTTTGTGCATCTGGCGCACCGCAATCGCGTAATCCTCCGTTCCTTTCAATCCCGGATAACGCACATTCGTGATCCCGGCGCAATCCGCCAGGTGCTCCGCCAGAACCTCCGCATTCGATGCCATGCGTGCCGCACGCAGCTCAAATGTTTTCAGCCCGCGTTCCAGCAGAAAGGCAGAGTACGCATCCAACGTGGTCCCGATGGCCTGCCGGGTAAACCAGAGCTTATCGTAATGCTCCGCCGATCCCACAATCGCACCGGCCATGAGATCGTTATGCCCCCCCAACGCCTTGGTCGCACTATGCACCACCAAATCCGCACCCAGCGCAAGCGGATTCTGATGGTACGGCGTAGCGAATGTATTATCCACCACCACCATTGCACCCACTTCCCGGGCCATCTCCTTAATGGCCGCCACATCAATCACCTTGCACAACGGATTGCTCGGCGTTTCCAGAAAAATCAGTTGCGTGTTCGGTTTCAAGGCGCGACCCACGTCCTGCCAATTCGCCGCATCCAGCCACGTGATCTCCACCCCCAACCGCTCCAAAATAAGCGAAACCTTGTAGTTCGCTCCGTAAATATCGTGAAACATCACGACATGACCTCCCGCACGCAGATAGGTCAGATACACCATCGAACACGCCGCCATCCCGGACGTACACACCACGCAATCCTCCGCGCCTTCCATTTCCGCAATCGCACGCTCCACCGCACGAACCGTCGGATTATCATCCCGATGATACGTGTATCCATCCACTTCCCCATCCGTGATTTTGCGCAATACCTCAAAATCAAGATACTCATAATTCACGGCATTCACGATCGGAGTGACCATCGGACGATTCCCGTAAGGCGTCAACGGATCGGACAGCTTCGGGCGGCTCCCGGCAGACTTTCTGTTTTTATGCGGCATCGCTTTCCCTTTCCAAAATGCACAGGCCCAACCATTCAGGCCTTAAAAAAGGCCTCTTATACTACGCCCGAACCAAAAAATAAACGTCCGCGTTACGATATTCTGTACGAATTTTCCCCGTACGCATCAATTCCCCGGTATATTTGGCGATCTCATTCACATGCATCCCGAACACTTCGGCCATCTGACGAGCCGTACATGGACGCCTGCGGAGCAGATCCAGAATCGTATCCTGATTCACCTTAAACGTACCTCCCGCATGAGCCGGGAAGGAGGCAATCACCGTCGCCTTCGGATGAAACAGCCGCGCGCATTGCTCCAGATGCTCCCGCGCAACAGGACGAACCCCCGATTCCGCCGGTGGTCGAACCGCCGTATTCAACTGAATTTCATCCGGATAAATCGGCTCAATCAGCCGAGCGATTTTTTCCACATCAGCCAAGGCGGAATTCACCCCGTCGATCAGGAACACTTCCATCCATATGCGTCCCGCATACTCCTGCCGGAACGCCCGCATGCCCTCTATGCATTGCTCCAGATTCAGCGATTCATGCGGACGGTTCACGCGCTGAAACGAATCATCGTCCCACGCACTCAGCGAAATCTTCACCACATCGGCCCGGGCAGCGGACGCACGCACTTCGGGCCGGTACAGCAACGTCCCGTTCGTCAGCAAAACAGACGGCGTGGAAAACTGTTCTTTTATAAAGGATAAAATGTCTCCGAAAGACCCATGCAGCGTCGGCTCTCCCGAACCCGAAAGCGTGATGTAATCCGCCTCCCCGCCCGACGCCTGCCACGCCAGGAGTTCCTGCTTCACCTCCTCAATCGGAACATATTCCTTTTGTTCCAACGTCTTGCAGGTGGTACGACCCAACTGACAAAAAACGCAGTCTATCGTGCAGGTCTTCAGCACGCTCAGATCCACACCCAGCGAACGACCAAACCGACGCGAGGGAACCGGCCCAAAAATATGACGATACTTATTCATCCGAATCAAACACGACAACGGGAGGCGATAAATCGCCTCCCGTCACCTTCCACTCTGCTCACTTGGCGTCCTTCTGCGTTTCCAGCTCCTGAATACGCGCCTGGATACCCTCCATTTCAGCGCCGAAATATTCAGCCTGCTGCTTCAGCATGGCCAGTTCGTCCTGAGCCACCGGCGCCGCGTTTGGCGCCCAGCCGCCACGCACCCAACCAGGCATGCCCGTGGCATTGAACTGATTGCGCCGCCCGAAGCCGCCGCCACCACGACCATATCCCATCCCGGCACCGCGGCCATAACCCATTCCCGCACCACGACCGCCGCCGCCACCACCGAAGCCGCTGCCCTGCGCGTAACCCGGGGTGTTGTATCCGGCGCAAAATCCCGCGCCGCGTCCTGTCATAGGCCCCATTCCTCCGGGACCTGTTCCGTTTCCTCTTGGCATGATATGCCTCCTTTCATCCTTTACTTAATATTTAAGGGCTGACCCCAATGGTTCGACCCCAATGGTTTGGGATCACCCGCCTTAGACCCAGTGACCTTCCTTGGTCGCGCCATCGGCGCGCGGAAGCTGCGCTGCTTTCATTAACTCCACCGCCTGGCTCACCGTACTCTCCGCCGGCACGAGAAAAACAGGAATTTCTGACCCGCTCAACACGCGAAAAGCCTTCGGCCCCACGTTGCCGGTGATCACCGCTTCCGCACCCAGACGAATGACCGTCTCCGCCGACTGAATGCCGGCGCCCTGTGCCGCATTCAGATTCTGTTTGTTGTCGTGCGCCGTGCACTCACCGGTTTCCGTATCCACCAGCAGAAAATACTTTGCCCGTCCGAAATGCAAATCGGCTTCGCTCTCGATCGTTTCCCCCTTGGCCGTGATAATCACTTTCATCGCGTCTCCTTTTTTAGCTTATCAACACCCTCTGCCAAATCCTCGTCCGCGCCCGCGTCCGCCACCTCCACCTCCGCGACGTCCACCTCCAAATCCGGGGCCCGAGACCGGCATCACCGGACCACCCCCAATCCGAAGCGCCTTCCCATTCACCAGCGCATCGGCAATCTTCTTCCGCGCGCTTCCCACAATGCGACTGAACGTGGGACGGGAAACGCCCATCTTTCCCGCCGCCTGCTCCTGATACAGCCCTTCCAAATCCGCCAACCGAACCGCCTCGTATTCATCCAGCGTCAGCGCAATTTCCTGCAACAAACGCACCGGAGTGCCCGCAGGCTTGAAATAGGTTACGTCCGGCGGCCTCTCCACCCGGCGTATGCAATGTCGTCCCGGCATAATAAAGACTCCCTGTTCGTGCTGAACAATATGAACATATGTTCATATCAAAAATATGTCAACGGCTTTTTCGCAGTTCTTTCCGGGGATTCGCGGGCGCACGGGTGAAATCAGGGGGCCGTATGGCGCAGCAGGCAGGCCATCAGTTCGCCGGGCTCGTTCAGCAGGTGGTGCGCACCGTGGGCCAGCAGCTCTTCCGCCGTACGGAACCCCCAGCATACGCCGACAGCCCTCATCCCGGCAGCCCGGGCCGTCTGCATATCGGTTTTGGTATCCCCCACAAAAAAGACACGACTCGGCGCACACTCCATCAGCGCCGCCAGGTCAAGAGCGGCGGCGGCATCCGGCTTCATGGCGTATTCCCGGCGGGCGCCGCACACGGCCACAAACGGTACGCCGGGCAGAAAATGGGCGGTGATTTCCTTCACCACCTCATCGCGCTTGTTGGAAAGAATGGCCTGCGGAATGCCCATTCGATGAACCGTCGCCAGCATGTCCGGAATGCCTGAATACGGACAGGTTCGGCGGGACCAGTTGAGGGCATAGCCGGCGCGATATGCCTCAATGATGGCCGCCACATTTTCCGGCGTGCGCGCGTCCTCGGGCAGCGCACCGTGGCCGAACACCTCCGGGCCTTCGCCCACCAACTTCTTGCACTCCTCCTCGGAACGCACCGGAAAACCGCGCGCTTCCAGCGCGGCATTCATCGCGTCGGCCATGTCGCCAATGGTATCGAGCAGCGTTCCATCGAGATCATAAATCAAGGCGGCGCGGATACGGCGCCCCTCGGGTATGGTGGATGAATGCATCATAAGCGTCTTAACCTCCCTGCGAAGCCGACACGGCCGCAATACGATCCATCCACGCCTGCCGATGGGCGGACGACTCCACATGCCGCAATATGCCGGGCAAATATCCCCGTGCGTTAAAGAGCCGGTGCGTAACCGGAAAATTAAAATCATTCACCCAGGCCAACTGCATCAGCAGAAAATCGGCGAGTGTCCGCAAACGCCCGAACGACACACAGCCATCCCGTTCAAACTCCTCTTCAACCCCTGCGGAAAGACGACGGCTCAGCGTGATCTGCGGCAGCATGGCGGGCAGTTCCTGAAAGCCATCATGCTCCAGCTTCCCCAGCACAATGCGGTAGATGTCCAACTCGGCCAAATACCGGTCCGCAGCAGACCACTCCAGCGCCTCACTCAGGGCACGGGCCTCTGCCGCCACGCACTCACTGTGCTCTTTTTTCAACTGCAGCGGCGCGGAAAGTTCGCCCGACGATTCCCCAAAACGGGCCACATACCGGTTAAAACCGTTTTTTACCGTTTGCCATTCATCGCATGTCATAATCGCTCTGCCTGCTTTCTGCGTACGGACAAATCAACACAGCTGCCGCAAAATTACACGGCTGTGTGCATGAGTAGTTTCCTTCCCCGAATGGACGGAAAATAAACATAGGCCCGCTCCGGTGACGCGTCAACGGTATTTTCCACAACGGACGCCGCGGCGGGGAGCGCGCGCCGAAAAAGGCGCGGGTCACCGCATCCAGAGCGGGGTTTCCTGAAGAGGCTTGCGGTCGCCGGCATCAATACGCTTGTAGTTTCGGCGTCCGAGCCCGCGCTGAAAGAAATCCCAGCGGATCCCCACGAAGGCGCCCCACTGATTGATTTCGGAGTTGGAGATATAATCCGTATAGCGGGCGTCCAGGGTCACGGCAAGAGACGAATTCTCCAACGGGTAAATGTCCACCCCCACACCCGCATGTACCCCCAGCGCACTCAGGCTGTATTCATCGGTATGCTCATTGTGGTGTTCTTCTACCGACACGTAGCGCTTGTAGGTATCAATCAATGCCCAATCCGCACCCACCTGCCACCACGGAACAAACAAACTGGGATAAAAATATTTTTTTCTTCCGGAGAAGGAAAGCTTGTTGGCCTTTTCCTCGAAGTAGGTCGCTATGCTGTTTTTTTTCACGTCCCACTTGGAGAGGGCCATTTCGAATTCAAGATCCTGACGAATGGCCATGACAGCGCCCACGCCGTATTCGTATTCGTGTTCCAGTCCTTCTTCCTTGATGGTTCCGCCGTTTTGCGTGGGGCCGGCAAAGAGTTTCAGCGAGAGAGCATGCCAGGACAATTCCGCCCGGGCCAGGCCACCGCCCAGCCCCAACAGAAAAACAGCCTGTAAAATCCACACTCGTTTCATGCCGAATCAACCCTTATGCAACGGTTTTGGATGGATCAAACGGAATTCAACCGCTCTTCCAGGCCGACCAGCTTGGTCACCCGAATGCCGAAGTTTTCATTTACCACCACGACATCGCCCTGCCCAATCAGCTTGCCGTTCACAATGATATCGGCAGGATGCCCCGCCACGCGGTTCAGCTCCACCACCGATCCGACATCAAGCCGAAGAATTTCCTGCACCTTCACCCGGGTATGCCCCACTTCCACATGCACATCCACCGGAATATCCAGGATCATATCCAGATTGATATCCTTCGCCGGCTCGCTGCCGCTCTGCCCCGGCAGATTATCGAAACTCGGCAGGCGTACCGGCTTGACCTGCGTGGCCGCTCTCGCACGGGTAGGGGGCGGAGGAGGAGGCGCCTTGGGCACGGACGCCGCCGCGCCCTGCTGCTCTTTGGCCACTTCCGCCGCAAACATGGCCTCCAATTCCTCTTCACTGGGCTCTTCCTCGGCCACGGCCTGCTGCTTTTCCTTTTCCTTCTCCACTTCTGCCGCGAACATGGCCTCCAATTCCTCTTCGGAGAGCTCTTCGTTTTTGATTGAATCTTCGTTCGCCATAACACCACCTCGTCTCTCGCGGTTTTCCGCAGTTAATCCTTCCCAACCACCACGCTGCCCTCTTCCCTATCCTCTGAGTAACGATCCAGCAATTGGACGGCCATCTTGCCGCGTCGCGTTCCAAGCGCCCCCTGAAACGAGCGGCGCCCCTCCACGTATACGTCCGCCATGGAATCAATGCGTTTATCCAGTTTCAGCACATCGCCTGGTTTCAGGCGGCTGAGGTCATTGGCATTGATGGTGCAACCGCCCAATCCAACATCCAGCTTGATCGGCACGTTACGGATCGAGCGCAGCACTTCGTTCTGGGTGCCCAGTTTGCGCCCGCGCCGGTCTCGCCCGCCGGTCATCTTGGCCGTCACCCGGTCCAGAATCGGCTGAATCATCTCAAAGGGGTAGCAGATGTTCATGGTGCCTGTTTTGCTGCCCATCCGCAGGTCGAACGTGGCACTCAACACGGATGATTCCAGTGCCGTCACACGCACAAATTCAGGATCAAACTCAATTTTCTGGCACTTGAAACTGATGTCGGCGGTATCGGACCAGGCGCGGGAAAGCTCCAGCAGTACATAGTTTACAATCGGTCCAACGATGGCCTCTTCGATCACGGAGAGTTCGCGCGATTCGGGATTGCCTCCGCCGGCCCCGCCCAGCAGAATGTCGATCATCGAAATAATGATCGGCAGGTTAATCTCGAGCAGGAGTTCGCCCATAAACGGTTCGGTGGTGAGCACCACCATGAAGGTCGGGCTCATGATGGACATGATAAACTCGGTGTAGGTCAAATAATCGATGGCCACCGGCATCACTTCGAGCGGCACCTTAAGATTCGTCAGCAGGCTGCCCTGAATGCCTTTGGCCAGTGATTCATGAATCACCTGAAACCCGCGGTTCTGATCGCTGGAAATAACCTGCGGCTTACGGAAGTTGTAGGTAATGACCTTGACCTGCTCGGACTCATCCTTGATCGAGGAGGATTCGTCAACAATCTCACCGCTTTTTACTGCGGCCAGCAGGGCATCCACTTCTTCCTGTGACAGAGTATTGTCCATAAACCATCCAATCCTGCATCGTCCATTACTGAATCAGAAAATCATCGAAATGCACCGATACAATCGAACCCGACAAGCGGCTTCTCAGTGAGCGGTTCAACGTATCCCGTATTTCCTGTTTCAAAAGTTCCGGTCCTTTCGGTCCTTCCAGTTCATCAAACGTCATGTTCCGGGCCACCGAGGCAATGCGATCCTTCAGCAGAGGGCCGAAATCCAGCAGAGCGTCCTTCATCTTCGGCTCGCTCACCTCCAGATACGGCGTGAACTTCAAAACCCTGGTGCTTCGTGTGCCCTGAATATTGACATAAATATCTCCTACTTTGTACAGAATCGGCACCCCTTTGGGTTCCATGACCGGCTGAGGCGCCACCTCCGCCACTACGTTAGCAGCTTTGTTGCCACTGCCCGCCGTATTCTTCAGGATGAAAAACGCAGCAATAGCGCCCACCACCACAATCAGCACTCCGATGACCAGAATGAACAACAAACCGGTTTTCGACTTGCCCGGCGCAGCTGCCGCCGCCAGTTCCTCGCTATCCACACCTTCTTCTTCTTCATCAAATTCTTCAGCCATATCACGCCACCTTTCTTTTTGCTATTCACCACGCGCCGGCATCAGCCCGCGTTTTTTCTTTTGCGAACAGAAAACAACATCACCTGAGAAACCTTCGTGTCCGGCAGATAACTCATGAACCGCGTACTGCCGTAGCCCAGGGAATCCAGCCGCGTCGAAGGAATACGGCATTCCTCCATCATATAGCGCGTCACCGCAGTGGCCCGCTCCAGAGCCGGAACGATATCCTCGCCGTCACCGACGGGTGGAACCGACATGCTCATGATTTCCACCGTCAGGTCCGGGCGGTTGTAAAACAACGTCCCGATCTTGTTCAAAAACTTACGAGCCTCCACCGAAAGACCCGCATCCCCCTCCACAAATTCTATCGGCGTTTGCAGAATCACGTTGGCCCCGAGCGAATCCACCCGCACATCCAGAATCGCCACGCTCGACAACCCCTCGCGCCAAAGCATGTTTTTGAAGAAACCGATCAGCGCCGCACGCTCCTCCTGTTCGTCCTGCGAATCACGCCGACGCGATTCGAGACGCGCACCGGATTCATCCATCCGGTGTCCGCGCATGAATTGCAGCAACCCGAACCCGCCTTCCACGCCGAAGGCATTGCGAATTTCTCCGACGCCTTTCTTGAAATCCTCCGTACGCTGGTGTCCCATGGAAAGCACACTGACGAAAAAAGCCAACATGATGCACCAAAGGGAGGAATACATCACCATGTACGCCGGCGCCTGTTCCTCTTTAGATGGTTCACGCTTTTTCATACGCCTATTCCAAAATGCCTTTCAGCAGGGCGCCCTCCGCACCCATCATTTTTGGTACATCCCGGTAGCCGATAAAGGTAATTTCCATCCGCTCCGGCGGAAGACCCTGGGCGTCCCCGCTTTTTTCTCCGGGCTTCTCCACTCGCGCACCGAGGCAAAACCTACTCATCGGAAACTTGTCGGGCGCCATCGCGGCCACCCGTTGCTGCACCGCCGCCGCACGCAGAGCGGCCAGCCCCCACACCGTTTTCACCTTCGAATCCAAAACTTCCATGTCGGACGGCAACACGCTGGTGATGCGCAATTCGTTATCCAGCGGAACACCCATATCCGCAATCACTCCCAACATGCGGGCACGGTCCGGAATGAACTCCGTGGTGCCGGGCACAAAAAACGTATCCGTCTTGATCACCAGCGAGAGCCCCTCTTCAAGCATCCGCATAAAAAATTCATCTTCGCTGTTTTCACTGATGGCGGAGGGCGAGTTCTTCTTTTGCAGCATGTGGTTGTAGGGGGATATTTTAGACATGTCATCGACGTCGATGTTTTTCTCGTAGCCGCCCGCCTTGCTGATTCCATCGCGCCCCTTGCGCCCGGTCTGTTCCCGATTGGTGATCGAGGGCAAGGCATTCAGCCCGCCTTTCATCGCACCCAAAAGGTTGGCCAATTGGGCTTCTTCAAACGTAGAAAAAGCCAGCAGCATCACAAAGAAGGTCACCAACAGCGACATGGCATCGCCAAAGGAAACCATCCAGAGGGGACACCCCGCCTCTTCTGGCTGTTCTGGAGTTTTGTGTGCCATGGATCATGTTCTTTCTGCGGTTCGGGATTACGCCCCGTCCCCCGTTTTTTCCCGGAGCTTCGGAGGAATGAAACTGCGCAGCTTTTCTTCGACAATACGAGGGCTGTTTCCCTCCTGAATAGAAATAACCCCCTCCACCACCATGCTTTTCAGGGCGATTTCCTCGTTTGAACGCTGTTCCAGTTTGCCGGCTAACGGAAGGGCAAGCAGGTTGGCGACCATGGCGCCATAGAGGGTGGTAATCAAGGCCACGGCCATGCCGCTGCCAATGGCCGAGGGGTCCGTCATGTTGCGCAGCATCTGTACCAGGCCGATCAGCGTTCCAATCATACCAAACGCCGGGGCATAAGAACCCAGCGACTTGAATACGCCCTGGCCCACCTGATGCCGCTGCACCATCGAGTCCACATCCCCTTCCAGTACGCTGCGAATCACCTCAATGGTATTTCCATCCACCGCCATCTGGAAGCCCTTACGCATGAAGGGGTCCTCCATGTGATCGATGTCGTCCTCCAGGGCCAGCAGCCCATCACGCCGGGCGCGCACCGCCAGATCCGACATCTTTTTAAACAAATCAATATAGTCCTGCTCTTTACTGGAAAAAGCCTTGCGCACCACGGCAATCGTCCCAAGCACTTTGGGAAGCGGATAGTGAATCAGCGTGGCGGAAAGAGCTCCGCCGATCGTGATCAAAACGGCGGGGACATTGATAAATCCGGCGCCGCCACCCATTACAATGGATGCCACGATCAGTGCCCAACCCAATATAATGCCAATCAGCGTTCCAATATCCACGGCCACCATCCTTCATTTATGCTGTTCTAACCAGACGACTCCGTCCGTTCGGCCCGTAACTCGGACCTGCTCATGCATTGCTGCTTATAGTGCAGCACGCGCTCCGCCAGCGTTTCAGCGTTCTCTTTCACATACAATCGTTTCCCGGTGGTCATCAGGATCTGAGTATCCGGATTTTCCTCGATCACCTCGATTAATTCCGCGTTCACATACACGGAATGTCCATGCAAGTCAGTCACCTGTATCATGAACCTTGCTCCTGTTGATCACCGGCGGTGCTACTATTATCCATTAAACGATGGCCGGTATTGTACCGGGGAAGGCCCGGTTGTTGAAGAAATGATTTAAGATTTCTCACGCCCGATCACCTTTTTTTAAAGGTTTTTACCGTTTCAGCGCCATGATTTCCTGCAGCATTTCATCGCCGGTGGTAATGGATCTGGAATTGGCCTGAAAACCGCGCTGCGTAATGATCATATCGGTGAATTCGCGGGCCAGGTCCACGTTCGAGTTTTCCAAATAGCCCTGGTACAATTCGCCATGCCCGGCCGCGCCGGGAAAACCGAACTGCGCAACGCCGGAGGCCTCCGGAACCTCATCATACAGATTGTTGCCCATGCTCAGCAGGCCCCCGGGATTGTCAAAAAACGCCGTTTGAATCTGTCCCATGGCTATTTTCTGACCGAGCGCATCGGTTCGGGTGATGGATCCATCAATGGCAATGGAAAAATCCACGGTATCATCTGCGGGGAACGTAATGGGAGCGCCGGCTCCATCGGTCAGGTAATTCCCGTTGGAGTTGGCCAGATACAGGTCCGCCGGCGGGTTGTTGCCATCCGTGACCAACTGAAAATCACCCGCGCGGGTGTAATGCAGATTGCCACCGGCATCCACCACCTCAAAAAAGCCATCGCCGCCGATGGCCAGATTACCCGAGCGCTGGGTTTCGATCAGCACGCCGTCCTTGAAGTTGCGCGAGATGCTCCCCACCATCACGCCCATACCCACCTGTTTGCCGATGGTACGGCTGGCAGGCGACTGGATCACATTGACCAGTTGTTCCTTGAATGTGACATCACTTTCCTTATAACCCACCGTATTCACGTTGGCTATGTCGTTACCGATCACATCCATACGTTGCTGGTGCGCCATCAGGCCCGATACGCCGTCATACATGCTTCCGATCATTCCACACCTCCATCTTGGTTATCGAATCCGTTGCGCAACATGCTACTCCAAAATATTCGTGATATCCGTCAGGGGATAATTCGTCCCGTCCAGATTCACCATGATTTCGCCATCCTCCATCACCACATGCGTCACGCGCCCCGAAGTATTATCACCCGCAAACGCCGTCTTGCCGATCATCAGCGAGGCAATGGCCGAGGTCGTATTTTCCTGGAAGGACTCAAATTTCGTGTTGAGATTCTGCATCTGTTCGAGGGCGCTGAACTGCGCGAGTTGGGCCAGCATTTCCTTGTTGTCCACCGGGTCAAGCGGATCCTGATTCTGCATCTGGGTAATGAGCAGTTCCAGGAACTGATCTTTGCCCATGGTCTCGGTAGACGATTGGCCCCCCACCGTCGCGCCATACAATTCGGGATCAACCATCGATCCCTCCGTAATTCCAATTCCACTCACTGCCGTTGTCATTTCATTCACCTCGTTTATGCGATCAGCCAAACTCCATTGGGATCCATCCGCTGCGCGGTCCTCGCAGGCGCGGCCTCTTTGGCTTCTCCGCGCATTCCCCGTGCGCCGCCCGGCATGTTCCGCTGTTCTTCTTCCCGTTCATTCATCATTCGTTCTCTTCGCTGTTCGGCGGATTCTCCGTTTTCGGTGCTCACATCGAACTCCGCCAGCTTGTATCCATTCTGATTCAGCGCCTGCCGGATTCCGCTCTCCTGCTGTTGAAGCAAGTTACATACCGAAGCATTCTCGGCGTGCACATGCACCCGTACGCCATCGGATTCTTCATGGCAGCGCACCACCAGTTTGCCCAACGATTCCGGCGAAATGGTAATCGTCATATCCTGATCCGAACGGCGGATCATCGAAAGAATATGCTGGTCAAAACGATCAGCCAGTTGCTGAATCTGCTCAATGCGGACCAGCGTTTCAGACCCGGAAGCCGCAGTGGGCGTCTCCGCCTGCTGCATCAACTCCGCCAAAAAATCACTGCTCAACGGATCCCCTTCCGCAACCCTTGCGGATGAGGCCTGCGCGGCCATTTCTGCCGCGGGGGCATTTCCTTCCTGCCCGGGCTGCTCCATCATACCATCCTGCCCCTCTTCCAAAGATTCTTCCCCACCCGCATTCTGATCCGCGAGAGCGACCGGACGTTCCCCGGGATCCTCTGCCGCGGCCTCATCTCCGTCTTCCACGTCCACAACGTCCTCTTCTTCCGCAACCGGCTGAGGAACCGCGTCACTGTCGCCTTCCGCCTCTTCCACAGACCCTTCTTCCTCTTCCGCACTCACCGGTTCCTCAACAACCTCGGCCTCCGGCTCCTCGGCCACCTCCTCCGGCACGTCTTCCGATTCTTCCACCGTCTCAACCGCCTCTTCCGTTTCAGAATTGTTCTCCCCGTCTTCCGCGGCGGCCTCGGACTCCTTCGACTGATCGGTCTTCTCCGTCCCGGCATCTTCCGTCACATCCGTGACGGTCTTTTCAACAGATTCTTCTGCCGAACGGGCGTGGGTTTCGCCCTCCGCCGAGGTATCCGACGTTTCGTTCGCCGAACGCTGCTGCACCGCACCCGAATAATCCGTTGCCGCAAAAACCGGCTGAGCCGATTCATAGGCATAGACCGAAACCAGCGACTGCTCAAGACGATCGGATTTCTTCGTCGATGAGACGGTCAAATCTTCCCCGTTTTCCTTTTTTGAATCATCTGCATACCACGTAGATTGCTGTGCGGTATCGTCCGAACAGTATTCATTCGGCTCGCGCTCCTGTGCATCGTTCAGCACGCCGCCCAACAGCACTTCAAAAGCCGTTGTCTTCTCTGCGGCGGGATCGGCCTCGCGCAGGGCGGTGGTTGATTCGCCGACACGCTCCAGGCCGGATACATTCGTACTCATAACGGCTCCTCCTCTCCGCTGGAAGATTCTTCCTTCATACGTTCGATGGCTTCAGCCCAGCGTGCCGCCGTGACGGCGCCGCGCGGCCCCTTTTCCGTGGCGGCATCCATAATCTTGGCCGCCGGGCGACTATCCAGCATGCTGAGAATCACAGCCACCCGGTCCGCATCCATTTCACTGAGCACATCCACCGCGCTCGCCGGATCCATCTTGGAGCACATTTCCGCAATGCGCTGCAAGTTGACCCGGCTTTGTTTTCCCGCGGAAGCAATATCGTTCTCGAGCCGCACCTGCTGAGCCGCCAGATCATTCTGCAAGGCCGTGAATTTTTCCGTAATTTCCACCATGGCCTTTTCCTGCAGGAACAGCTTCTGTTCGCGGGCGCTGAGCTGATGGCGCTTGGCATCCAGCTCCAGTTCACGAACCTGCAGGGCACTGATCAAATCATTGATGAACTGGCTTCGGCTTTCCGGCGTCAGCGCCGGCGGGGGTGGCGCGGGGGTGGCCGGCTGCTCTGTCGGCACGGGCGGCTCATGAAACGGAATCTGGCCGGTAATCATAATGAAGGCCAGAACCACCACCAACAACACGCATATCAAGCTGATCACCAGCAAAGCCGCTTTTGTTATCATCACAAAATTCCCTCCGTCTGCCGCCGATAATACCCCTGCACGGCCGTTTCATCCAGTTGGCCCTGCTCCTCGCGCTTTACCGCATCCAGCCAGGACGCCTTTTCCCGATCATTCAGATTTTCCAGGCTCTTGCACGCACGCACGGCGGCGTGCAACTCCACGCGAATGGCGTCGGCCTGCTGCTGAATCCGGCTGATAAGCTTGGCATGCACCAGCAGATGCTGCTGCAATTCCTCCACATAGCGGACATGCAGCATATACTCATGGCTCGTACCGCCACCCCCGCCGCTGCACCGCTCCATCGCCTGAATCTGTTCGCCGATCAAACGGACCGTTTCACTCCGGGCCGCGCGCGCCCTTTCCAGCTCGCAAAGCACCAGCGCCAACCGCTGTTCCACAGCATATCGCGCCGCTTCACGCGCGTTCAAGACGCGCTGCAGGGAAAATCCATACTTTTTCATATCAGCACACGCTCCAGATGCTTCACCGTTTCATCAAACGGAATGCTTTTTTCGGATGCCTGCGTAAGAAACTCCTGCATCGCATCAATGCGCCCCATTGCATCATCGATTTTCGGGTTCGAGCCCTTCGCATAGGCCCCGATATTGATCAAATCCTCTGCCTTTTCATAGGTGGCCAGGAGCGACCGAAAGCGACCGGCGGATTCCTTGTGAGCGGGGGCAGCCACATCACTCATCAACCGGCTCAGGCTGGCCTGAATATCAATGGCCGGATACCGGTTCATCGACGCAATTTTGCGCGAAAGCACAATGTGACCGTCCAAAATGGAGCGCACCGTATCGCCGATGGGGTCGTTCATGTCGTCCCCTTCCACCAATACCGTGAAAAATCCTGTGATGCTTCCCTTTTCCGATGCACCCGAGCGCTCCAGCAGCCGCGCCAGAAATCCGAACACACTGGGCGGATACCCCTTCGTGGTGGGCGGCTCGCCAATCGCCAGACCCACCTCCCGCTTGGCCATCGCACAGCGCGTCACCGAATCCATCAAAAACAGCACATCTTCCCCCTGATCCCGAAAATACTCCGCAATGGCCATTGCCGTAAACGCACCTTTCATACGTTCCATGGGCGACTGATCGGACGTCACCACCACCACCACCGAACGCGACAACCCCTCCGGACCCAAATTCTTTTCAATGAAATCCCGTACCTCGCGCCCGCGTTCACCAATCAGCGCAATCACATTCACCGTGGACTGCGCATTTCGCGCCAGCGAGCCAAGCAGGACGCTTTTACCCACACCGCTACCCGCCATAATGCCGATACGCTGGCCGCGGGCCACCGTAAGCAATCCGTCAATCGCCCGAATACCCGTCGAAAACACCTGTGTGAGCGGATTGCGTGAAAGGGCGGGAGGGGCATCGCGGTCAATCTCCACCGGTACGGTGTCCCAGGCGGCCGGCTTGTCGTCGATGGGATTCCCGAGCCCATCCAGCACGCGCCCGAGCAGCGGGTAGCCCGCCTGCACGCTCATGCGCCCACCCGGCAAAACACGCGCGCCGGGCCGAATGCCCGCCAGGGCCTCATACGGCATCACCAGCACGTAGCGATCACGAAAGCCCACCACTTCGCAGGGAACCTGACGCCTGCCCTCCGCCGTCTCACATTCCACCAGCAGCAGATCACCCATCGAAACGGGCGGACCAATGGTTTTCACGGTGAGACCGGTCACCTCAAAGACGCGCCCTTCCGGACGTACAAAATCCTGGTCTCCGAGGCCCGAAAAGGCTTTTTCCAGTTCAAGTTGTGCTGTCGATTCCATGAATTTTCCCAACCCGCCGGCGCAATTGCTCCTCGAGCAGAGCCAGACGCTGCTTCAGACTAGCATCAAAAATGCCATTGCGGCTTTCGATGACCAGATCGCCGGGTTGGATGGACGTATCGGAGCACCATTCAAACTGCCCCGCAAAGGGAATGCCGGGGGTTTCCCGAGCATTCAAAACAACCAAATCATCCGGATGAATGCGTATTTTCGCGCCCTGCAGGTCTGAAACCGTTCCGAGCGTCTCCTGGAGCAGGCGCAGCAGCATCTCCCGATCAGGCAATGCGTGGCGCAACATCATTTCCGCAATCTGCACCGAACGGCACACCACCTGATCGGCAATTTCTGCTTTCATGTCCAAAATGAACTTTTCCATCCGCTGCTGGATTTTCTGGAGCAGCGCGTCGCGCTGCTTCATCTCTTCCTGCATGGACCTTTCGTGCGCCTCCTTGAGCGCCGTCACATCCGTTTCAAGCTGCTTTTTATAACGGGCGGCCTCTTCGGCACGCACCCGCTTTTCGGTTTCTTCCCGAATACGCGGCTCTACCTCGGCCAGAATTTTTTTCCGCAGCGTATCCGGGTCCGGAGGCGGGGGGGCCTTTTTCGGGACGACCGGCCCCGCCGGCGGAGGAGCCTTGGCCGTCTGGATAATCGTCGGTGTAATCCGCCGCGAGGTGGAAACCGTGAACCCCTGAACGCCGGGAGAAAGCACCAGTGTACTAGACGTAGTCATCATCCACCGTAATGGTTATTTCGCCATCGGCGGCCAATTGCCGAACCGTATTGACGATTTCGCGCTGCTTGGCATCCACCTCGGAAACGCGAATCTTTTGGGAGAACTGCATATCGTCGCGCAACCCTTCGGCGGCTCGTTTGGACATGTTGTGGAAAAACTTGTCCTGCAATTCCTTCTTGGTATTGCGCAGGGCAATGGCCAGTGCGCTCATATCCACCTCCTGCATCAGGCGCCGCATGGCCTGATCGCTCAGACCAATGATGTCCTCGAAGGTGAACAGACGGTCGCGCACATCCATGGCGATAAATTCGGATTTTTCCTCGATGGCCGAGAGCATATCCTCTTCCATGGAGTGGGGCATGTGCTGAATAATGGAGGCCACCAGGTCGATGTTGTCGATATCCACCAGTTTCTTGGAGCGGGCGATGGATGTGATTTTCTCATTCAGATGCGCCTCGACCCGCGTCACAATCTCTTCGGAAGGGTCACTGGCCGTACACATGAACACAATCACATGGCGGCGAATCTCCTCCGGCAACTGGCTGATCACGTCTGCCGCCAGATTGCTCGGTGCATATCGAAGAATCAAAGCAATCACATTCGGCGTCTCGCGGTTCAGAATGGCCGCCAGCTGGTCCGGGCTCATCTGCGAGAGGTTCCCAAACGCCGCGCGTTTTTCATCCGGCGGCGGATTCATCAGTTCATGGGCCTTCTGCTCGCCCAGCGCCTTGATCAGCAGTTTCGTGGCTGTCGAGGAATCCCCCTGCATCGCCTCGCCCATCTCGCGCAGGCTTGCATAACACTCCTCAATCACATGCTCGCGCGCCTGACCCGAAATCACGCCAAGCGATCGCATCGCCTCCGTAACCCGAATCATCACGTGCGGTTCAAGCTGCTTCAGAATCGAAGCCGAAACATCTTCATCCAGGCTCGCCAACAACACGGCGACCTTTTGAATCGGGGTCAGTTCTCGACTGGTCAACTGCCGGGGATTTTCCATAAATGCCTCTTCTCAGGTTATCCTTCCACCACGCTGGTAATCCACGCCGCCACCGCACGCGGATTCTGCTGCGTCACCGATGCAATATGTTGCAACTGTTCTTCGAGGGGGCTCAACGTCATGGCCTCCTCCCGCAGAACTGAAACGTTCTTCTCATTCGACTCGCCGCTTTCTCCCGTGAGCTGCTGCACTTCCACGCCCGTATCCTCCTGCCGGATACTCAGATTCGACATCACATTGCGCATCACCAGAAACGCCACCAACAGCACGATCGCCGCAATACCCCACTGCCCCACCTTGTTAATTCCAAACGGGAACTGTGTCCACCAATTTTCATACCCCGTCGGAACCGTCGCAAAGGGTATTTCCACCACCTCGATCATATCCGGGCGCTCCCCATCTACGCTCAATCCCACGGCATTGCTCACCAAATTCTTCAGCTTATCCATCTCCACCGGCGAGCGCGGCTCCGCGCCCATCGCCACGCACACGGAAACCGACAGCTTTTGCAGCCGCCCGCCCCGTTCCACAATATGCTGCACCTCGGTGGGCACCAGATAATCGCTCTTGATGTTTTCTTTCTTCGTCCGCGCCATCCCCTGGTCCGTATTCCCCGCCTCGGGATTATCAATCGGGATGTTCGCGCGAACCCCCGTCACCCCCCCCTGCGAACCGGACGGCGTCTGCGAGCTTTCCGATTCAATGGTCTCGGCCCGAGCCACGCGCCCCTGCTTGTCATACCTCTCACTGCGCCGCTCCACCTTATCGAAATTCATATCGGCATTCACCTTAACAATCGAATTATCCACGCCCAGCGCCATATCCAGAATTTCCTGTGCCTTGCGGGTCAGTTGCGCCTCGATTTTTTCCTTGGCCGCCAACTGATCATTCGCCTGCTCGAAGGGTGCATCCGGGTCACCACTGTTCGGAGCGGTCAGCAATTGCCCGTTCTGGTCGGTAATCGTCACCGCCGATGGCGCCAGATTCTTCACCGAGCTGCTCACCAACTGAACAATCGCGTTCACCTGACCCGGCGAAAGCGCATAGCCCCCGCTCGTCTCAAGCATGATGGACGCGCTCGACTTCTTCTCCTCCTCCGTGGCCAGCAACCCCTCCTTCGGAATCACCAGCATCACCCGCGCCGATTCAACCCCACGCATCGAACCGATCGTGCGCTGCAATTCCCCTTGCAACGCCCGCTGATAGTTGATCCGCTGTGCGAAATCCGTCAGCCCGAATTTCGGTTCCTCGAAGATCTCAAAACCTGCCGAGGCTGAATCACCGCGCGGAAGCCCTGCCGCCGCCAGCAGCAGCCGCGCACTGTATAAATCTTTCTGCTTCACATAAATCGCCCGACCCGAATCCTTCAGATCCAGCGCAATCTTCTCTTCATCAAGCTTGTCCTTGATCGCCGCCGAGTCCTCCAGTGCCAACCCCGTAAAAAGCAACCGGTAATCCGGCTTCCCGCTCCACACCAGCAACCCGACAACGATGGCCAGCGCCACGCCAAGCCCGGCCAGAATATTGACCTTCTGAACACGCCCGAAGTGTTTCCAGATTTCTTTCAGATGTTGAACCAGCAATTTCAGTGCGTTAGGCATAGCGTCCTCTTCTATCGTTCGTTCCGTGACTCACCGGACAGGCCCCTTATCAAGCCTGCATCTTCGAAATCTCCTTGAACCCTTCCACCATCTTGTTGCGTATCTGCATCATCAAATCAAAAGCCACTCCCGCCTCGTCCATCTTGATCGCAATATTATGCACATCGTTGCGGCGCCCCGCCACCAAATCATTGATCGCCTGGTCCGCATCCTTCTGAAGCCGAT
Organism: Kiritimatiellia bacterium; assembly: GCA_028708815.1. Classification (GTDB taxonomy): domain Bacteria; phylum Verrucomicrobiota; class Kiritimatiellia; order RZYC01; family RZYC01; genus JAQVYB01. Next base: position 52,691 of record JAQVYB010000007.1, read on the forward strand.
CCACCTCCGAAACCATGTTCCCCATCATATCTTTGAACGACAGCGGCTCCGAATCGCCCTGCTTCACCACCGGCTTTAATTCCGGGGCCAAATCGTACTGCTGCGCCTCAAATTTTACCGCGTTGTAACTGACCGGTTCCATGATTCCTCTCCTTCTTCACCTAATTCTTCAGCAGGTCCAATGCCTCATTCGCCATGCTCTTCGACATCTTCACCGCCGCCAAATTCGCCTGAAACGAACGCGACGCGCTCATCATATCCACCATCTCCTCCACCGTATTCACATTCGGCATCTTCACAAACCCCTCTTCATCCGCATACGGATGACCCGGACGATACACCACCTTGAACGGCATATCGCTCTCCACAATCTCCTGCACCTTCACTCCACCCAATGCCGACGCCGGGTCCGAAGAACCCAGCGCATCATTCAGACGCTCCGCAAAAACCACCTCGCGCCTGCGGTACGGCTCCCCATCCGGCCCATACGCCTGCGCATTGGCCATATTATTGGCCAGCACCTTCATCCGAAGGCTTTCCGCATCCAACCCCGTTGAACTGATTCCAATACCCGGCGCTATAGATATATCCGACATCCCGTCACCTCACTTCCACTAATTCCCTGAAATCGCCTTGCGCAGCCCATTGAACTTGCGGTCAATCACCCGGGCCGAAAAATTATACAGCAACTGATTCTCCATCAACCCACCCAATTCCCTCTGAATCGACACATTGTTCCCGTCCGGGCTGATCGGAGAAAGGTGATCTTTTTGTATAACCGGCGTAACGCCTTGAAGTTGCGCCTGATCCCCCGAATCAATCGCCTGCGTCAATTGCGACTGAAAATCCAGATCGCTGCGGATGAAATTCGGGGTATTGGCGTTGGCCAGGTTATCCGCCAGCACCTGATGCCGGAGCGTCGTGACATCCATCACTTTGCTCATCAACTCGATTGTTTCCGACTCGTGGTTAAACATTTTGCCACCTCATGCCGCATCAGGTAGCAAGACCCATGCCGTAACACTAACCCATCGGCTGAAACCAATCCTGAAGAGAGGGCGTAATCCGGCCCTGGAGAAAGGGTGTCCCGCCGTCCGTATCCCGGCCCCCAGGCAAAATCACCGGCCGATTCAGCCAAAACTCAGGGCGTTTCGGCCTTCCCCGATGGCTTGAACCGGGCGGATGAGACGGACTCCGCTGCTTTTTGACTATTGTAGGCAATATTGAGCCCGACCAACCGGGCCAGCAGCACCGTCAGATAGAGCTGCCCCACCACCGCTTCCATCGCCGCCAGAGCGTCGGCCGCCTGAGTCATGGGAACCACATCGCCATAACCCACCGTGGTCAGCGTGATGAAACTGAAATAAAGAAAACTCATCCCCCGTGCGACCCCCTGCTGCAAAAAACCAAGAGTTCCCGCATGGGAACCATGCGAAAACGACCCCGGTGCCAGCGTATCCAGCAAGGCAAAAATCAGCGAAAACATCACCCCGATAAATAAATACGCGCTGCACGCCCCCAGAATCTTGTCCGTATTCACCCGCTCCGTCTTCATCACATGCGCAATAATCGCCACACACACAATCATGTGAAACAGAATATCCAGCGAAAGACCCACCTCCAGAACACCCCTGAAGGTCACCAGGTGCTCGCCAATCCGAAAGCCAACAATCAAAACCAAGAGCGTAATCACCACGATCCGCAACGGCCGTGCATCCGAAATAAGCACACGCAGGCAGGACAAAAGAACCGAAAGATAGATCACCTCAAGCACCACCTGCCCAACCACGTTGCCACTGTTCAGAAAAGGATAGGTCAGAAACAGTACCAACTGCGTCGCCAACAGATAAGCAAACCGCCCGCTAAGCAGTTCCGCCACATACAACCTGATATATTTTATCGGCATGGCACACCCTTATGAAAATTCATTGAACTCCCGTACTTTCTGCCCTGTGATACCGACTATTGCTCTTCCTGTCGACCGAATTCTCTACACCCGACCGACCCCGCCGCGCCCACCAAACAACCCCGCTGGGTCACCGAAAAAGCCCTTTATGTGCGCT
>JAQVYB010000250.1 GCA_028708815.1 Kiritimatiellia bacterium
CGCACTTCTTCGAAGCCGAGCGCGTCGACGGCGGCGTCACCAGCCGCGTTTCACGCCGCGTCGTATTCAATCTCTACGGAAACAACCACATTGACTCCGATGGCGACAGCATTCCGGACAACGTCGAAATCCCCTTCTTCGATTCCAATGCCATCCCCGGCGAGAAAATCCCCGGCGATGACAACCAGAATTCCATCCCCGACAACTTCGAACAGTGGACGCGCCTCAATCCCTACAACCACTCCACCTTCTACAGCGGCCAGTGGGATGATCGCAACGACTTCGATGGCGATGGCTACAGCAACTACGAAGAAGTCTACGCCGGATTCATCTCCTCCAACAACATCTATGCCTACGACATTTATAATGCCGACAGCCATCCCGACGGCACCCCCAAGGTACCCGCCGCGGTCACCTACGGCCCCGATCCGGCCGCCCGCACCAACAATCTGACGATCACCTATCAGCCGAATGAAGGGCCGCTGGAGAATGCCTCCGCAGTCAAACTGCACGTTGGACACTCCAAGCGCACCTTAGGGGAATGGCAGGAGGTGCAATCGCTCTCCATGAACTGGGATGCAGGAAACAGCCGCTGGACGGTTAACTACATGGTTCCCTCCAATGCCACCTCGGTCGACTTCGTCTTCAATGACGGCGTGGACATCTGGGACAACAACAGCCAGCGCGACTGGCAGGTCACCGTGGCCGGCGACAATCCCGAAGGATTCGTGATGGATGGCGAATTTGATTCCGACGGCTATACCGTGATCTCCTACGACATGAAGATACAGGCCGCCGTCAAGGGCGCCAATCTCTATATCGCCACCTGGGGCGCCGGAGGAGGCGGAAACGACCACTTCCTCTACGTCGCGCCCGAACTCGGCAATGCCTCCGATCCGGCCCCCGGCTGGGACAAGACCGGCAATGTCTTTTTCGACACGGCCCGGTATCCCTACATCACCGCCGAAGGCAGCTCCGGCTGGTGCTGCTGGAATCAGGCCGCCGGCACGATTTCCAACAAATCAGGCGGCGCACTCGAAGGCGTAATCAACATGATCGACACCTTCGGCTGCATCCCCGAAGCCATCTATGTGGCCTCCGTCGCCTACGGCACCAATCCTGGCGATGGCATCGCCAGCCAGTCCCCCCGCGTTTGGTACGCCAACAACGACGTCGAAATCATGGAATTCCAGCGTCTGGCCGTTTCCAGCCTTCGGGATGACAATGGCGACGGCGTGTTCGACGGCGGCGCTCCGGTCATGGAAACCACCGTCAACGGAAACACCCAGGATGCCAACTACGGCCTCCGCCGTTTCTTCATCAACGAGATGGCCAACGAGGAATACTCCATCACGGTCAAGCTGACGCCGAACGCCGGCGCCACCACCCTCACCGATGTGGAACTCTTCTCCAACCTGAACCGGCGCGACTTTGCCGTCATGCCCGGCGAGGAAGACCCGGACTCGGTTTCCACCACCAGCGCCTCCACATACTATCGGGCCTACCCCATGAGCAGCAACGGCGATGGCTCCTACAGCGTGACCATACCGGTCAACCGCTGCGGGGCCTACCGAATCAACGCCCGATACCGCGTCGACGGCGGCGACTACGTCTACTACACCGATCACGGTCTCCGCCGCGATTGCGCCGTGGTCGTCTCTCCGAAAAAGGCGCTCGAAGTGACCATGTACGAACTCAATCCACTCACCGCCGAAGCCACGAACAACTTCTTCGAGGGCCGGAGCACCTTCACGGATATGGTCCAGGTCAACAGCGAACGGCCCGACCGCATCAATACCAACTACTTCAAAAATCTCGGCGTCAACATGGTCTGGCTGCAGCCCATCCATCCCATCGGCTCCGATGGGCGCGAAACCGACCCGATCACCGGCTCCGCCTACGATCCGGGAAGCCCCTACGCCGTGAAGAACTACTGGAAAGTCAATGGCGTCCTCGGCGACCCCTACACCTCCGACGGCAGTCAGGCCATGACCGAATTCACCGACTTCGTGGCCGCCTATGATGCCAACGGCATCGGCGTCATGCTCGACGGCACCTTCAATCACAGCGCCTGGGACTGCGAAATCGGCCAGCCGGGCGTGGATATGTTTTCCTGGGCCACGACCGCCGCAGATTATATCCGCGACATCAAACCTTCCTGGTACGCCAAAGACTCCGATTACGGCCTGCGGGCCACCTACTACGGCACCGAACAGTTCAAGGATATCGGCCCCGCTCCCGACCGAATCGACTTCGGCAAATGGAATGACGCCGCCGAATTCAATTACGGGATCTATGATGCCCTCGTTCAGGGCCAGGGCACCGAATTCGCCGAGGTGGAACGCTGGAAAAGTCAGTGGACAAAACGCTTCCTCCTCGAAGAAGACCGCACCGATCCGCTCGACGAAACCACCAAAGAGGTGTGGGAATATTTCTCCTACTATCCTGAATACTGGCTCGAAAAAACCGGCCATCCGCGTGGCACACCCAAGAGCGAATCCCATAAGGGCATCGATGGACTGCGCTGTGACTTTGCCCAGGGCCTACCCTCCGAGTTCTGGGAGTATTCCATCAATAAAACACGCAGCATCAAATGGGACTTCCTCTTCATGGCCGAATCGCTGGACGGCTACTGCGAAGACGCTCCCGGAAAACAGCACGGCGTCGGCTTCCGTTCTGCCCGTCACTTCGACATCCTGAACGAAAACCTCGTCTTCTACTGGCGCAACGACTTCTTCAAGGAATTCCCGGGAGGCGGCGCGCCGACCGAACCCGTCTCGCCCAACCGCACCACCTCGCCCACGCAGACCAAGCTGGCCGACCGCAAAGAAGCCTTTGCCAACGTACCTCTGCTCCTGAACCTGAGCTGCCACGATGAAATACTGCCCACCGCTCATCAGCCCAGTCTGATGTACGCCTATGCGGAACTCTCCGCCCTCGCGGGCGTTCCCATGCTCCTCTACGGGCAGGAAGCCGGCATGCAGAATGACCAGGACACCTACGCCACCGAATACATGTATTACGAATACGAGATTCAAAAGGCCAACAACGTAAACCTCTACGAATTGAACTTCGGGAAATCCATTCCGAACTTCAAACGTTACAACTGTATGACCAGCGTATGGCATCAGGGGTCCACCTGGATGCAGGCCCTTTGTGACAGCTACGGACGCATCAACGGAGCACGCCTACGCTCGCCCGCCCTGCAGTCTCAGAACGATTACTTCCTCTCCCAATCCGGAGGAGGCGGAATCAACGAAAGCATCTTCGCCGTGGCCAAATACGAGGCCGCCGGACTCACCGCCGCCTCACAGGACGTCGTCTTTGTCTTCGTCAACAACGACTGCCAGGCCAGCGACGACCGCGCGGCCAACTACGATCTCGACATAGACCATGAAGGGAAAAACCTGTTCGGCATCGAAAGCGGGCATTCCTACAACGTCGTGGACCTCACCTCCACGAATCCGAC
>JAQVYB010000101.1 GCA_028708815.1 Kiritimatiellia bacterium
CTTTCAAACCCCGGTTGCGGACGGTAGTTCGCAACAAACAATTTGTCGAAATCATGAACAAAGGTCGCACAACCCAATGACGACTATGATGGTCGGGTATAAAGCGTCCTGAAGTCCGACAAATTGCCAGCAGTCTGGCGGGGGGTGTTCCGCCTCCCGGCGGGGTGGGCGCATGCCGAACGTTTTTTGTTCCCGATCCCGAGAACGATTTCAACACAAGAAAGATCCGTCCGGGATGGACGGATCTTTCGCTGTTCGGAAATTCGGCATGGCTATCGTTCGCAATGCCGCCGGAAAAGGGGCTGCTCAATAAAACAAAACAAATTCGCCACGGCGGTTCAGTGACCAGGATGCGTCATCATGCCCGAACGCCACGGGATTTTCTTCTCCGTAGCTCCGGGTTTGAATCCGATTGCCGTCAATGCCCGCGCCGATCAGATAGGCGCGTATGGCCAGGGCACGCCGTTCTCCCAACGCCACATTGTATTCCCGACTGCCGCGCTCATCGGTATGACCCTCGAGGATCATCCCCACATTCTGATTCTGGCGCAGATAATCCGCCACCTGGTCCAGCTTGAAGCGTTCCGACTCGGCGACTTGCGAGCTGTCGTAGCCGAAATATACCGGCTCAAACGGGCTCTGGCCGTCCACCACATCGTGACCGTATTCATCAGGGCGGCCCGGGAGATAGTCGGCGCCGTACATATCGGACTCAATCACATCAATGCGATCCGTGTCCGATCCGCCTGCGCCGCGTGCAGCCTTCGGACGTTTCGTGCAACCGTTGGTGCACGCAAGCACCAGACAAACCATCATAACCGGTAACCATACTCTGTATTGATTCATGGAGCCCTTCCTTTGCCTTGCCGTTTACGGCCGTTCATTTTCCTGGCGACCAGGCAGGAGAATACCAATCCCCTTTATGCTTGGTTAAAGCTAGCGGTGAATCGCCCATGGTGTCAAGAATGTACACTTGCGAAGAATAATTTTGCGACCGGGTCGCTGCGAGATGGCGCCCGTCGGGCGCCCACGTCGGTTCGTCGTATTCCGCGCCATCCTGGACCGGGGTGGTGATTTCCCGGGTGGCTGGATCAATGACGTGGACGCCGTAGCGACCCCCCTGGCGTGAAGCGTAGGCGATCAGGCCGCCGGGGCCCCAGTCGGGCGAGGTGTTTTCAGTGCCTCGGCTGGTTAGGCGCCGGGGTTGGCCGCCGTTGCGGGAGATGAGGTAAAGCTGCGGGGATCCGGACTGGTCGGAGACGTAGACAATCTGTTGCCCGTCCGGCGCCCAGGAGGGGCTTGCCTCGGCGGCATTTGGCGTGCGGGTCAAAACCGTGACTTTCCCGCTGGAAAGATCGAGGATGCAGAGCTCGGGGTTGGTGAGGGGCGGGTTGCCCGGCGTGGCGTCGCGTCCGCTCAGGACAACGGCGGCGAGCCGTCCGTCCGGCGAGACGGCGCCCCCCATATTCATGGCGCTGTACTTGGAAATACGTTCGCGAACGCCTGATTCCAGGTTGATTCTATATAGGTCGGGGTATTTTTTTCGGTAGGAGGTGTAGATCAGTCCGGAGGCATCCGGGAGCCAGTTGGGCGCTATGCTGATGGAGTGATCGCTGGTCAATTGGCGCAATTCTCCGCCATCGGCATTGATCAGAAACAGCTCTTTTTTTCCGGTGGAGGTTCCGATCAGCGCAATGGTGGTGGAGGCGATGCCCTTGCGGCCGGTTACGGCTTCAACGATCTCGTCGGCCACTTGATGCGCGAGCCCCTGCGGATTGCCGACGGGGCCCCGGAAGGTCTTGCTCAAAAGGGCGCGCTGCTCGGCCGTACGGAAGAGTTGGCCGGAGAAATTCATCTGACGGCTGTCGAGATCGGTTTCTCCCAGCAGGCGGAATTCGCCCTGGCCAGTCCGGGCGAGGGTGAACCAGCCTGAGCGCTTGAGGTCGTTTTCCAAGGTGCGCAGAAAGATGCGGCCCTGATCGGAAGTTGGAGGCGTGATGCCCGAAAGGTCGATGGAGGCTTTGAGGCCGGTGGCCTTGGAAACCAGGACCTGCGTGGAACCGGAGAAGGGCCCTGCGAATAGGAATAGACTAAGCAGAAGGTGGATGGGTAGGCGTGGTATCATGAATCATCAACTCCTTCGGGTGGATGGGTTTTATTCTTCCACGGCTGGAATACTCAATGCATTGGCTGTTGGACACAAGCTAGAATACTCTCCCGATTCCCGCAACAAGAAAGCGCCGAAATCGGGGTTGCGGCGAGTTGTGTTCTTTTTTTTTGTCGACGATCAGGCCGGTGGTTGGGTGAACGGTCCCTTTGAGACGAATCCTGTTCGTGCGCCCCTCTCAAAAAAAGTGCTATGTCTCTTGCCATTTTCGGCATCATGTCTTAGCTTTATCACTATAAGAGTTGGCGCGTACGACTGTTGGGTATGCGTCCAGAGCATGAACGAAGCATAATGGTAAGGGAGAGTTGCTATGAGACGGTATGGGCAGTGGTGCGGAGTGTTTATGGTTTTGGCGGCCCTGTGCGGTGGGGTTTTGGCAGGTGGGAACCTCTTTGTTGCAGATCAGAATCTCAGTGTTCGGGTCTTTGATGCCCTGGCCACCGGCGATGCCGCGCCTTTGCGCGTGGTGTCGGGAACGAACACGCTCTTCGAGCGCCAACACCCCAAAGGTATTGCCGTGGATAATGACTTCATGTATGTCACGCTGCAAACGGGCAGTGTTGCGTCGGCAGCCGCGATCGGGGTATTCCCGCTTTCGGCGGATGGAGATGTGGCCCCGATGCGCCTGATTGCTGGTGACAACACGCTGCTTTCGAGTCCACGCGGGCTGGCGGTGGATACTCAGTACGTTTACGTGGCGAATCTGTCGGCCGGCAGTGTGACGGTGTATCCTTTGGATGCCGACGGCAATGTGGCGCCCACCCGTCGCATTATGGGGGCGGGCACGCTCATGAGCGGGCCGAACGGCATTGCCGTGGACGATCAGTATATCTACGTGGCCAATTATCATAACGATAGCATTACCGTGTACGAAAAGACCGCCGAGAGCAACGCCTCGCCGGTGCGTGTCATTCAGGGTGCGCAGACCGGGCTGAGTTGGCCCGAAGGCGTGGCCGTGAATGACACGTCCATTTTTGTCACGGACATGTCCAGTCCAGGCGAGGTCAAGGCCTTTGCGCTTACCGCCGATGGCAATGTCGCTCCGGAACGGACGATCACCGGAAACAATACGGGGCTCTTTGGCCCGTGGGGGATCGCGGTGGATGACCAGTATCTCTACGTGGGCAATTTTACGTGTCTTGCGGTGTTTCGTCCGACGGATGATGGCAACGTGGCTCCGGTGCGCCTTATCGAGGGAAATCAGCCCGGCATTCTCTTTGCCCAGGGCGTGGCGGTAAAAACGGATTGGGGTCGTGACAGGCCGGAACCCGAACATGATCCCGATGCGTTGGATGCGTGGCGTTGGCGCAATCCAAAACCCAATGGAAACATGTATTATGGCACGGCCTATGGCGATGGACGGTTTGTGGCTGTTGGGCGCGACGGGGCGGCCCTGTATTCGCTCGATGGGGAGACGTGGGAAGCCGCCAACGCCGGAAGCAATACGCTCTTTTCCGTGACCTATGCGGATGGGCATTTCACCGCCGTGGGCTCGCACAGTGCCGTGGTGACCTCGCCGGACGGGGCGGTCTGGACCGAAGAGAGCGCGGGCACGCCACATGCCCTGAAGAGCATCCTGTATACGGGCACGCGCTATGTCGTCGGGTCCGGCTCGGAAGTGCTCACCTCGGAGAATGGAACGGATTGGACGCGCCATGCCATTGACCCGCCGACCAGTTGGGATTGTGTGGCGCAGGGAGATGGTGTCATCCTGTTGGCCGGATGGTCCTACACCAACGGCACCACGGTGTACTCGTTGAACGGCGGAAACACCTGGACCTCTCAGGGCATGCCCGGCGAAGAATTGGCCCCCTGGGGTCTCGCATACGGAAACGGACTCTTTGTGATGGTCGGCTATGATCAAATTGCGAGTGAGGCCCTGATTATGACGTCGCCCTCCGGTACGAACTGGACGCGACGGACCGTACCCAGTCCAGACCGCAGAATCCTGCGTGCGGTGACGTTCGGTGATGGGGTCTTTACGGCGGCAGGGGGATCCGGGGATGACGTCCTCTATGTATCGTCCGACGGCGTTACCTGGACGGACAAGACGCCGAACCTGGTGAATGAAGAATTTTACACGGTTTGTTGCGGTGGGGGGCGGCTGGTTGCCTGCGGCGCGGGTGGTCTGGTTGAGGCCTCCACCGATGCGGGCGCCACCTGGACGCTGAAGACGCCGGGCGCCCGCGAGTATTTCATGGCCGTGGCTTATGGTGCCGGTCGTTTCGTGGCCGTGAGCGCGAGCAAGACCAACTATTTTTCGCGCAACGGCGTGAACTGGTCGCCGATTTCGCAGACCTCTCCGCGCGAATTGGCGGATGTGGTTTTTGCAGCGGGGCAGTTTGTGGGCGTCGGCATCTTGGGCTGCATTGTGACCTCTCCGGATGGAGAGGTCTGGACTGAGCGCACCTCCGGCGTGGTAAATTGGCTGCAGGATGTGGAATACCTTGAGGGCGCCTTTTATGCCGTGGGTATCGGCGGTTGTGTGTTGCGTTCTTTCGATGGTGCGGCCTGGGATGTCCTTGTGAACGGTGGGGACGACTATGAAGCCATCACTTACGGCAACGGTATGTTCGTGGCCGTTGGCAACGATGTTTTCGGGCGGGGTTTTATCAGCTATTCGGCGAATGCCGTCAACTGGACCGTTGCCGTCCAAGAGGTTCCGGAGACCTTTAAGGGTGTGCAGTTCGGCGCCGGTCGTTTTGTGGTGGTGGGTGCGAATAAGACGTTGGCGACTTCGCCGGATGGGATCAACTGGACGCAGGAAGCCGACCTCTGGGACGGCGCGCTGGGGTTGCAATACATCAACGGTCTCTTTTTCTGCCCGACGGATTGGACGATCATGACCTCCTCGAACGGAGTGGACTGGATCACCCGTGTTCGGGATCTGCCTACCAGTATCTATGGTCTGGCTTATGGGCGCGGCTCGTATGTGGCCGTGGGAGCGCACGGTTCGGTTTTGCAATGCGGGCTTTCCGTGCAAGGTGACTTTGAGGGGCAGGGCCAGGCTTCCCTGGCTGCTTATGTGCCGGAGACCGGCGCCTGGACCATGCAGCGCAACAATGCCAGTCGCACCTGGGGCACCTCCTGGGGATGGGATCAAGCCGTGCCGGCCATTGGCGATTACGATGGCGACGGGATAGCCGATGTGGCCGTGTTCTGGCAGGGCGGCGGCACCTGGTACATTCAAGCCAGTGGAGGTGGGAGTGAAACCGTGCCTTTCGGCTGGAATGAATGCCTGCCCGCACCCGCCGATTACGATGGCGATGGACGTTGCGACCTCGGGTTGTATCATCCCGACTCCGGGCGCTGGTTTGCACGCAGATATACGGGCGATACGAGGACCCGGGCTTGGGGCTGGAGCGAGGCCGCGCCCGTTCCCGGCGATTATAATGGCGATGGCCGGGTCGATTTGGGCGTCTACCATGCTGAATCCGGCCAGTGGTCGATCGAGTTAACCGGAGGTGGAGTTCTGGTGCAGTCCTGGGGCTGGAGCGAAGCCGAACCCGTTCCAGCCGATTATGATGGCGACGGCAAGACCGACATCGCCGTCTATTGGCCGGACGGTGGAACCTGGTATATCCTGTACAGCAGTGGCGGTTCTTTGGAGCAACCCTGGGGCTGGAATGCCGTGGAGCCTTTGCCCGCTGATTATGATGGCGATGGCCGGGCTGACTTTGCGGTGGGCAATGAAACCGATTGGTACATCCTTTATGCCGATGGAACGACTGCCCATCGCGCCTTTGGCACCGCAGGGGCCGTGGGGGTTCTGCCACAAAACGTGATTAACGATCTGTTTTACCAATAGGGCTTTGTCTTTCGGGATAAGGGCGCGCTTTTTGGCGACGCTATGATGCCCGCCCCTCGTGTAACGCGGTCCTGAAAGGCGCTATGGCTGTAACGGAAGGAAAACCAAACGTTTCCAGGCGGCATCGTCCGCGTGGGCTGGAACTCGTATACGAGGATCGGGACATCCTGGTGGTCGACAAAATGCCGGGATTTCTCACCATGAGTTTTCATCGGGATGAACGCCAAACCGCTGAGCGTGTTTTAACGCAATACGTCAAAAAAGGCGTCCAATCGTCGAAAAAGCGGGTTTTTGTTGTTCATCGTCTCGATCGAGACACCTCCGGCCTTCTGGTGTTTGCAAAAACCTTCGAAAATCAGAAAAAACTGAAGGAAAACTGGAAAAATACCGAAAAATACTATTTGGCGGTGGTTTTTGGGCATTTCAGGGAGAAAAAAGGGGTTTTTTCGAGTCGTTTGGCCGAAAATGCCGACCAATTTGTCCATTCGGTGGATGATCCGGGCGTTGGAAAGCTCGCTGAGACGCATTATACGGTCATCAAAGAGACGCGGACGATGAGTGTACTGAAAATTCACTTGTTAACGGGTCGGAAAAATCAAATCAGGGTTCATTTGGCGGAAAACGGGTGCCCGGTGGTCAATGATGTGAAATATGGGGGCCGCACCTCCCGAGGCAGAATGGCCCTGCACGCAAAAACACTGGCATTTGACCACCCCTTCACGTGCAAAAGGCTGTCGTTCGACACCGGGATCCCGGACTTCTTTCAAAAGCTGGCCCAGGGACTCGAGGAGCGGGATTGGACCTAGCAGCCTGTCGGTCTTTTCCAGCCCGTCAGGCTGCTGGTTAACAACAGCGGATACGCTGTTGTGTAACGATTGGACCATTCTCACCCAATGGCCGCGATGGGGTTCCTGTTTCGGGGGAGTCGTTTGTTTCACGGTTCCTGTTGGCAAACGAACGTTTGCATGAAGCAATCCATGCTGCATCCCTCTCTTTGTTTATACGGGAAGTCGTCATGGGAAAATATAGGATCAACCAACCCTCTTTGCAATGTCCGCGAGACATGAAACAGGGAAACAGGAAGGTGGGCCGGTGAACCGATTATCAGAGGAGGAAACGGTTCTGTTTCGGACGTGGGTTTCTTGCGTACGGCAAACCATTCCTTTAGATAACTTGACTATGCGCAGAAGAAGCGCCTAGCATATCGCACGTAGGCATTTAACTGAAGCGTAAAACAAGATGCAGCTATATTAGGAGGGTAACATGGGTGACAAAGGTGGAAAAAAAGACAAACAGAAAAGTGCAAAACAGAAGCAGGAGAAATCGGACAAAAAGGCTCAGGTGAAACAGGATAAACGGCATCTGCCGGTGGTATAAAACACCATGACCGAAGAGCATCGGGAGCTGTTATAAAACAGTTTCCAATGATTGCAGAGCGTTTTCTGCCTGTGTGAATTTCACGGGCAGTTTGTTTTTATATATAGGAATCCAGAGGGGCTTCTGTCCCGAAGAGTTTTATGCCTTCGGCGCATAGCACAGGTATCACATATCCGCAGATCACGCCGATTAAGCCCATGCTAAACGGGTACGCAGTCCGTAGAGCGAGAACAGGCCTGATGATCGAATTAGATTTAGGTGGAGCGGTTTGTGTTAGGGTGGAAATGGGATGGTGCCGGTATATCCGAAGTGGTTGGTTGTGTTCCCCGAGGTGCTGTTGTAGAGGTACCATCCGCCATTCGGGGGATAGTAACATCCGAAGTCGCATGAGCCATCGCCGTCATAATCGCCGGTGACGGGTATGGTGCCGGAAAAGCCGAAGTGATTTTCCCAGAACCCGTCGCGGCTTTTGTAAATGTACCATCCGCCATCGGGGGCGTAATAGCACCCAAAATCGCACATGCCGTCGCCATCGAAGTCTCCGGTGATGGGAACCGTGCCCGGGAAGCCGAAGTGATTTTCCCAGAACCCGTCGCGGCTTTTGTAAATGTACCATCCGCCGTCGGGGGCGTAGTAGCATCCGAAATCACCGATTCCGTCGCCGTCGAAATCGCCGGTAATGGGAACTGTTCCGAGGAAGCCGAAAGAGGTGGTCCAATAACCGGCGGAACTTTTGTAGACGTACCAGTTACCGCCTGCGGGATCATAGCATCCCAAGTCGGTGACGCCATCACCGTCGAAGTCGCCGGTAATCGGCAGGGTGCCGGTGTAGCCGAAGTACGTGACGTAGGTTTCGCCCTGACTTTGGTGAATTTCCCAACGCCCGGCAGGGGGGTAGAAGGTTCCGTAATCGCAGAGGTTATCGGAATCGAAATATCCGGAGACGGGATAGCTGTTGGCATCGCTGAAGGTGTCGCTCCAGAAGCCGCGTACGCCGCCATAGAAGTACGCTGCTTTAGACGCGGCATCGAAGCATCCAATATCCGATTTTCCATCGGCGTCAAAGTCCAGAGGAATGCGTTGCACGATAAAGCTGTTGACCACTTCCGGCGCGGCATTCCACTGGGTGTTTCCATTCTGCTTGGCGCCCACCTTGATCAGGCCGCCGGAGGTGAAGGACAGATTGGTGCCGCCGGTCAAGGTGGCTGAGCCGGAGACGACACGGAATACAACCGGAAGTCCGGAACCGGCGGTTGCACGGAGCTGGACGATGGAATGCATGCCGGGTTGTGTTCCCGGGTTGGGGAAAAGGATGCTCTGACTGCCCTTGGATATGGTCAGGATATCGTGTTGCTGTCCTTCATACAGGGCATCCGTGATGGTTCCGGTTACGGCGTATGTTCCGACCAGGGTAGGTGGAGTGGCTGATCCGTTGTAGGTCACGGTTACAGAAAGGCCTGCGGGTTGGCTGGCGGCAGTGATGCTTTTTGGGTGGCCGTCGTAGTTCTGTTGCAGCGCGGTCAGCAGCACGGTGCCCTGGGCTTTGGTTACCTCAAACGTGTTGGTGATTGCCGGAGCCTCGTTCCAGTTTGTATTGCCGGTCTGGGCGGCAATGATGGCGACTTCCCCCGTGCCGTTGAAGACGACCTGTGTTTGGTTGGTGAGGGTGGCCGGGCCGGAGGCCACGCTGAAGGCAACCGGTAATCCTGAATCGGCGGTGGCCGTCAGTTGCAGCAGGTTGGTGGTTTTCTGATCGGAAATGATTGGGAAGGTGATCGTCTGGTTGGCCCGGCCCACTTCCACCTGAATGGACAGAATCATGGGGCCGTTGGTGGCTTCTGTCGAGTGGATGGTGTTGGTGGCCCAGTAGGTTCCGGCATCCAGCCCCGCGGTTGCGACCGATGCCGTGATGGTGTGTGCGGAGGATGCTTCAACCAGGCCGGTGGCGGGGGCGATCGTCAGCCAGGATGATTCCGCCTGACCGAAGCTGACCTCATTGCTGAAGGTGAAAGCGGCGCCGCCTGAATTGGTCAGCGCAAATGTTTTGGAAAGCGTGTCGACGACCGCATAGGTGCAGGTATAGCTCAGGGAATCGGGGGAAAGGCCCATGATCGGCCGGGGCTCTTCGACATACCCGTACACGCGCATTTCAAATGCGAGCTGTTCAGAAGAATTCGTGAAGGTGAACATGGCGTTGAACCAGCGGGTGGTGCCCGATGGCGTGAAGATAACAGAGAAGTTGGTTTCACTGTTTGGGGCCAGGCTGGCGGGTATGTCCGTCAGGGAAAAATAGGCAGCCTCAGTGTCTGACGTGGTGACGGAGGTGATGTACAGCGTGGTGAAGTCGGCATTCGTGATGGTGAAACTATTGGTGCTCACGGCGAAAGGACTGGTGTTTGTGAAATAGTTCCCCAGCGACTTCTGAGGCGTTCCGCCGCTGATAATGGGTTGTCCGTTGGTGCCCAGAATGCTGATTTCTCCGCTGGTAAGATCGACAAACTCTTCATACAGCACCGCCCGGCCAATCCCGTTGTTTATCCCGGGAGCGCCAATCAGGAGGCTGTTTCCGCAGGCCGAAACGGCGGCCCCGAAAAAGTTACTGACAACCTCCGTAGAGGGGGTCATTTTCTGTGCCAATCCCCAGGCGTTGGTTCCACCGGCATTGCGTTGGAAAACATAGGCCGCTCCGGCATGGAGGCCGGTGGAGCTGTTCATTTGGGCGCCCACCAGGGCCACATCCCCGGCGATGGATACACTTGAGCCGAACAGGTCGCCATCCGCGCCGTCATCGGCAACCAAGGTCTGCTGAAGTCCCCAGGCATTGGTTCCGCCGATCACCCGTTGGAAAAGATAAGCGGCCCCGGTGTTATTTGTTCCACCATCGCTTTGCGGGGCACCCACCAGAATCAGATCGCCATCAGCCGCAACCGATGTGCCGAAGTGATTTTCGTTGCTCAGTCCCGCAACCGTGAGCTTGGCGAGTTGGGCCCAGCCATTGGTCAGGCCCGCGGTATCCCGCTCATAGACATAGGCTGCGCCGGCATCCGAGCCCGTGGCATCATGACCGACGGCGCCCGCCACGGCCAGATCCCCGGCGATGGATACGCTTGCGCCGAACAAATCGCTATCCGCGCCGTCATCGGCAACCAGTTGAACCACTTCGCCCCAGGCATTGGTTCCTCCGGCATTGCGCTCAAAGACATAGGCTGCGCCCTGATTGGTTCGCGCGCCCTCGGCACCGATCAATGCCACATTGCCGCGGAGTGCCACAGAAATTCCGAAATGGTCTGATGCGCCGGTGTCGGATCCCATGAGTTTATTGATTTGCCCCCAGGCATTGGTCCCGCCCTGATTGCGTCTGAAAAGATAGGCGGCCCCGGCATCACTGCCACTGCTGCTTTCGCGAGGGCTTCCGATCAGGGCCAGATCGCCGTCCAGAGCCACAGCTTGGCCGAACAGGGCTGAACCGGCGGCATCCGAGGCGTAGAGCGTGGTGACCAGGCCCCAGACATTGGTTCCCTCCTTGTTGCGCTGGAATAGATACGCGGCCCCGGCATCTGCGCCGTGGGTTTGGTCGTTCGCCGCACCGATCAGAGCGAGGTCTCCGGAAACGGCGACGGCGCGACCGAATTCAACCGCATTGGTTTCTGAAATTGCCGGCTGCAGGGTGCGCATGTTGCGGTACGCCTTGGCATTCGTGGACGGAGGGAAGATATAAGCCGCGCCCCGACCATTCATGCCATAGGCCCCCGCTACTGCCACATCCCCATCCAGCGCGACCGCACAGCCTAACTGCGCACTCGCGGCAGCATCACTGGCGACAAACTGGTTCACTTGTCCCCAGGCATTGCTATAGATTCCGTGACGCTTAAAAAGGTACGCTGCCCCCGAAGAAGAGCCCGAAGGATCTGCCGCCCGCGCCCCAACCAGCAAGGTATCCCCATCAAGGGAAAGACAGTCGCCAAATGAATCCCCTGTAGTTGCATCCCGGGCCTGCACGGCGGTTACCCAGCCCCATGCATTCGTGCCATCGCCGTTTTCCCGTTCATACACATGAACGGTTCCCGCATCATAGGGTGATCCATGATATAATCCTCGCGCACCCACTACGGCCACGCCACCATCAATGCCCACCGCAATACCAAAGGCATCCCCAGATAAATGCTGATTAGCCACCAGTTTCTTAATCTGTCCCCATGCATTGGTTCCGCCCTCATCCCGCTCAAAAATATAGGCGGCCTGTGCACCATTGGCACCTACAATGACCAAATCTCCACGCACTGCGACGCTCTGCCCGAAGTAGGCCGAACTCGCCGCATCTGAAGCCACCATCTTTTTGACCAACCCCCACGCATTGGTTCCATCCGCATTGCGCTCGTAAAGATATACCGCGCCGGCACCACTGTCCTGTCCCGTCGCACTCACCAAAACAACATCACCCCCAACCTCCACGCGGGTTCCGTAAAAAATAAGCCCCGAACCATCCGGCGCAACCATGCGTTGAACCTGCCCCCATGCATTGGTTCCACCCGCATTGCGTTCAAAAATATACGCCGCGCCGCGACTGGAATTGACGCCGTACGCGCCGACCACAAGTACATCGCCCCAGAGCGCAACGTCTGATCCGAAAAAGGCTGATGAAGCCGGGTCGGATGCGTAAATCTTTTTCACCAGGCCCCACGCGTTGGTTCCGTCCGCATTACGGGCAAAAAGGTAAACCGATCCGGCATATTTCGCACCTGTCGCCACGTTGGTATCGGCATTGGCCGCCACAGCCACCATGTCTCCATATGTGCTGACCGACCAGCCGAACTGTTGCTGAACGATAGCGTCTGGAGCCGTAAGAATCTTTTCAGCCCCGACCACGGATGCCCCCCCGCGGAGCGGGGCCTCGCCGCCGCGTATGGGAAGCTGTTGTTCGATTTGCAACCAGTCGGCTTCGTTCAAGGTGGAGCCTAAGGGCTCGTCACCAAGGCAAACAGTCGTTAAAACGACAAGAATAACCAGCCATGTGGAAAAGAAAGAGACGTCAGATCTTTTAGAATTCATTTGAAGCTCCTTTGTTTTGTACAGCCTATCGGCTGCAAGGAGGATGGAAAAGATATTCCGACATGTTTCTCGCATGAGAGTTGTACTGTTCCATGCCGTCTAGGCATTTCAACCATTGCAAAGACGTGTGCTTGCAGTCAGAGAAATGAGGGGCTTGCTGGTGTGGTGTGGAAAAAGAAAACCCTCTTCGGATCGTTGAGCGGGAGGTGATTAGAGGGAGCCGGTGAGCTGGAAGTCGATGATGATGTCTTTGGAGTCGCCCAGGAAGGTGCCGGGGAGAGGGGAGAGGCGTGGCACGCTTTCGATGGCGGTCATGACGGAGCTGTCCATCAGGGGTACCCCGGAGGAGGATACAAGTTCTCGGCGTGTGATGGTTCCGTTTTTCATGACGCGAATGCTGACGCGGGTGACTCTCCCGGCCGCAGCGGCGAGGTCGCTGGGTTGCTGCCAGCGGTCGAACATGGCCTGTTGGACTTCGCGGTAGTACCAGGAGGGGATGCCGTCGTCGACACGCTGTCCGGAGGCGGAGGAGGCGACGGCGCCGCCGAGGGCCTTGGCGATGTCGTCGCGGGTGAGCCTGGGCCTGGGGGGTGTTTTCTCTGTCTTCTCGTCGGTGCGTTTGACGCGCGTTTTATTGACTTGGATTTTTTTTCTGGGTGTGGGGGTGGGCCTTGGTGTGGGTTTTGCGGTGGGTTTTGCGGTGGCCTTGGGTTTGGGTGTGGGTTTTGCGGTGGGTTTTGCGGTGGGTTTTTGGAGGGGAATTTTCTCTTTGATTTCGGGTTCGGGAACGGGTTGTTCGGGCTCGGGCTCGGGGATTTCTATTTTTTCAACGGGCTGTGCGATTTCGGGCAGTGCGGCGGCCTGGAGGTCGATGTAGGTAACGATTTCACGTGGTTTTCGTCGTTCGCACCAGTGGAGGATGAGAGGGACCAGAATGAAGAGCAGGATCAGGATGCCGTGGACGACGGAGCTGATGGTCAGTGATTTTTTGTAGTATCTGCTCATGACGAAGGCATCAGTTATCGGCCTGGGTGACGAGGGCCATGCGCGTGATTTGCGCGTCGTGGAGGATTTTCATGATTTCGACCAGGGCGGCGTAGCGGATGTCTTTATCGGCACGTACCATGACGGTGACTTCCGGTTCGGCGAGTTTGACCCGCTGCATTTCGGCGGTGAGTTCTTCGGTGGTGATGGGGATGTCGTCGAGATAAACAGCTCCGGCGGGGTCCAGGGTGATGGAGTGATATTTATCCTGCTCGAGCTGGTCGGCTTTGCCGTGCGGGAGGTTGACGTGGATGCCCTGTTCGATGAGGGGGAAGGTGATGATGAAGGTAATGAGGAGGATGAAGGTGAGGTCCATCAGCGGGGTCAGATTGATCTCGCTGATTTGTTTGAGAGAGGTGAGTGGAGTGTGCCTGGCCATGAGGATTCCATTCTTTATTCAACGACAAACGTGCGCTGGATGTCGGCGTAGAGTTCCTGAGCGAAGTTGTCCATATCCACGGTGATGCGTCGGATTTTGTTGGTGAGGATGTTGTATCCTATGGAGGAAGGGAGCGCGACGAGCAGGCCGATGATGGTGGTCAGCAGGGCGCCGGCAATGCCGGGTGCGACGGCGCTGAGGGTGGCGGCGCCGGTAATGGCCATGCCGCCAAAGGCATCCATGACGCCCCAGACGGTTCCGAGGAGCCCAAGGAATGGGGCCACGCTGACGGAAGTGGCCAGAAAACCCATGTGGTCTTCGAGCAGAAGGGCCTGATCGGCCACGTTGCGCTCGATCAGATTGCGTACGATTTCAAGCTGGGTGGGAGTGATTCTGTTTTCCTGCGGGTCGTCCCGGTAGTTAAAGAGTTCGGAGCGGGAGTCCTGCGGGCTGTTCAGTTCGCCGCCGAGGGCCTGACAGGCGCGGTCGTAGACGAGGTAGAGGGGCGTCATGGCGAAGGGACGTTGTTTGAGGAAGAGGGCGACGGGATGGGCTTCGGCGCGGTAGGCGGAAAGAAAGCGTTTGGATTCTTTTT
>JAQVYB010000251.1 GCA_028708815.1 Kiritimatiellia bacterium
ACGGTTGCCTTTTCGGCAATCACCAAACAACGTAAACTGGCTGACGGCCAAAACCCCGCCGGCGACATCGGCCACGGAACGGTTCATGCGCCCGGCCTCATCATCAAAGATACGCAGGCGCGACGTTTTCCCCGCCAGAAAATCGGCATCGGCTTCCGTATCACCGTGACCAACACCCACCAGCACCAAGAGGCCGAAACCCATACGCGCCACCTCGCGGTCATCCACCCGCACCCAGGCGCTTCGTACCCGCTGGACCACCAGTTTCATGCCGATCATTCCGGCGGGTTCATGACCCTCAGCGTGCAGAGCCGATTAAAGGCCGCGGCGATTTCATACCGCCTCGGACGAGCCATATCACAGCGCTGCTCGCGGGTCAGACATTCCAGCCCTTCGGTACTGAGATCACGATCGATCATATCCAGCAGTTCGCGCAGAGGACGTGGCTGATCCAAATAACGATACTTCGCATACTCCATGATCAAACCAATGGTTTCCGTCTGGCATTCATCCACCAACTGAAAAACATCGCCCATATCCACCAGGTAACGTCCGAAACAGATCATATCAATGTCCATCGCACTGGTGCGGGCATCAAAGATGCCGATGCTCGGATCAATGCTGCTCGGGACAATCCAGCGGAATTTCTCGACGATGGATGCCATATCGACCGACGGCGCGGCTTTGACGGACCCACTCAGCGCTTCGCGGGCCTGCCGCGTGATGTTTTTGATCGTTCCACCGCTGAGCAGCAGCACCGTATCCGCCACCGGGATCAAATCCGCCACCGCATAAGCCCCGCCAATCACCAGCGAAACACCCAGAGAATCCACAATCTCACGCGCCCGGTTTGCGAGGGGAATATACTCTTGGTTCAATTCCGGGATCAGGCCCTCCAGGCGGCTGTCAAACGACAGAAATCCGGGAGCGGAATCAGCCTCATCCATTACCAACACGCGCGCACCCGCCGTGAGGGCTTCCATGACGGATGCAGCCTGTGAGACAAACTCATCGGCATCCTCGGTACTGTAGTCGGACGCAGCGTCGCCGGCCACAAAGGGGCTCAAATCCACACGCTGAACCGGACGCCCGGGCGAGCCGGCAATATAAACGGCATCGGGGACGGTTACGCAGCGATCCCGTCCATCGCCCGCCACGTGGTTATAGATTCCATCGGAAACGGCCTGCATCAGCTCCTGCCGCCCCTGCTTATCCGTTCCAAGAATCAGGGTAATGCCGGCGGGAATGGCCACTCCGGTGACGGCGCCGTATTCCGGAATATCCAGGTGCGTTTTAACCGTCTCATCGGCCCGAAACACAAAGACCTCGTCCTCATCCTCGATGGAATCAACGCACGTTCCATCGGAAATGATACTTACCAGTCCCTGAGTGGGCAGCATCTGGCGAATCTGATCCGCCTCTTCCATCAGCGACACCGTCTCATGGATTTCTGCTGCATCCAGATTGCAGTAGATCAGCGCGCTATCGATCAACTCAGCGAGCTGAGAGAAGAAAATCTCGCTGACGGCCCCGCCATCGATGCATCCGCTGGATGCCGGCAGGCTGACTTTGATACGCAGCTCGATGGAATCATGGGTTACGGTCAAAGCCGAGCGCGGAAGAATCTGCGGGGCGGGCATCGCCAGATGAAGCCGCTTCACCGCCACACCGCATTCATCAAAATCAGCCAACTCTTCCACTTTGGAGGCCACCTCGCGAATCAGCAGGTCTTCGAGTGCCGTACGGCGTATCGGGCTGCTGAACAACTCAGCCGGAAAGCCGGCCACATGCTGGGGGACCGTCACGAGAAAGAGCGTATAGTCCGCATCCGGGGCCGCCTGTACGTCCGCGATCTTCAGGATAAAGCGGGTAAAGTCGTAATCCCCGACGATCTGTGCATATTCGGCAAAATCACCGCCATCAATCCGACGTACGATTTCCTGAAATTCTTTACGGTCTCTCATGCCTTTTCCTTTGCTTTTGCTGTTTTCTTTTTAGTGTCTGAAGCAGGGGCCGCAGAAGTTGCGGGCGGACTTTCCTTTTTTGTTTCCGAAGCCGCAGAGTGTTCCGCTTTCTGGGCGTTTTTATAGCTGTCACTCCGATAATCCGTGGCGTAAAAGCCGGAGCCCTTAAAGAGAAATCCAGCCCCTGCACCAAGCAGACGCTTGACCTTTCCTCTGCATTTCGGACATCGCTGCTTCGGTTTCTCGGTAATGCTCTGAAACACATCAAAGCGATGACCGCATTTCTGACATTCATATTCGTAAGTCGGCATGCTTGTTCACGTCCTCCACATTCTACCCTTCATAACGAAACCAGACCGCCGACAGCGGCGGCAGGGAAATGGCAATGGAACAGGGCTGACCCATCCACGCCACATCCTCCGACATAACACCGCCCCCGTTAATCACATTACTTCCGCCAAAATCGGCCGCGTCGCTGTTGAAAATTTCGCGGTAATATCCAAGTGCGGGAACGCCCATCCGATAGTTCATACGCGGCACCGGCGTGAAATTGAAGACGCAGGCGGTGTGTTTCCCGTCCGGGTTGTCGGTCTTGCGCAGGAACGAGACGGTGCTTTGGTCGCTGTCATGGAAATCGATCCATTCAAACCCTTCCCAGGAAAAATCGATTTCATGCAGTTCGGGAATCCGACGGTAGAGATGATTCAGGGATGCCAGGCACTGGTTGGCCTGTTGGTGCGGAAGGAAATCCAACAGGTTCCACTCCACGCTGGATTGATAATTCCATTCATTCCACTGCGCCACATCCGCTCCCATAAAGAGCAGTTTTTTGCCCGGATGGGCATACATGTAGCCGTACAACAGGCGAAGATTCGCGAATTTCTGCCAGGCATCACCCGGCATTTTATCCAGCATCGAGCGTTTGCCGTAGACCACTTCGTCGTGCGAGAAGGGCAGAATGAAGTTTTCGGTAAAGGCATAAAGCAGGGAAAAGGTGATATTGCTGTGATGATACTTACGGTGGACGGGCTCTTTACTCATGTATTCGAGGGTATCGTGCATCCAGCCCATGTTCCACTTGAAGTCAAATCCGAGCCCCCCCAAATACGTTGGGCGCGAAACCATCGGCCAGGCCGTGGATTCCTCGGCAAAGGTTGTGAAGCCGGGATACTGCTCATGCACCAACTCGTTAAAACGCTTCAGAAATTCCACGGCTCGCAGATTCTCGCGCCCGCCGAACTCATTCGGAATCCACTCGCCGGCCTCGCGGGAATAATCCAGATAGAGCATGCTGGCCACGGCATCCACGCGCAACCCATCAATATGATAAACGTCCGCCCAGAACAGCGCATTCGAAAGCAGGAAGGTCTTCACCTCGTTGCGTCCATAATTGAAAATCAGCGTGCCCCAATCCCGGTGCTCTCCCTGACGCGGATCGGCATGCTCATAGAGGTGCGTCCCGTCAAAGTAGGCCAGG
>JAQVYB010000102.1 GCA_028708815.1 Kiritimatiellia bacterium
CACATCTCAGCATACGTGAGTCCATTCGTCTCATTGCCGATAAAAACAAGGAACTCCGGCAGATGCTGCATATCCTCTGCCACGACCTCGCCAACCCCATCGGCAGCATCCTTTCCCTGCTGGAAATGCTCGATGACCCCTGCAACCCCGACCCCGAAAGTATAGCGATGATGCGGCAAATGGCCGGCAGCGCCCTTGAACTGATCGGCATTGTGCGGCAAATGCGCGCCATCAAAGACGGAAAAATCCGCTTTAAGCTCGAGCCCGTCCTTCTTCACCAAGCCTGCCGAAACGCCCAAAAGATATTGCAAACCCGGTTTAACGACAAACAGCTGATCCTTGAGATCAACGTCCCGAAAGGATTGAACGTCCTGGCCGAGCCCGTGGCCCTCACCCACACGATCCTGTGCAACCTCCTCACCAACGCCGCCAAATTCACCAAACGCGGCGCCACCATTACCATCCAGGCCAACGCCCTGCCCGATAATCAAATCCTGTGTACCATCACCGATCCAGGCATCGGCATGCCCCGCAATATCCTACAGGACCTCTTCAACCCCGCCTCCCAGACCAGCCGCGCCGGAACCGCAAACGAACAGGGCACAGGATTCGGCATGCCCCTGGTCAAATGCCTCATCGAATCATTCGGAGGTACCATTGAAATCGAATCCCGGGATATCGAAACACACCCGGAAAATCACGGCACATCCATCCACCTCTACCTGCAAACGCCAACGGCTTGAATCGACACACCCCATTCGTTCAACCACGAATCTGTGCTCCACCAACGAATGAAGAACGCAACTCCAACATAAAAAACGAGATTTTGGATACAAGCCAAAGAATATTTTTCACTACGAAAGGCGCGAATTTACGCGAAAAAGAAGTCGAGGAAATACGGTCTCGATGCTCCCCAAATCGCGGTCGCGGTTTTCCCTGAAGCGGGGCAGGAGAACCGGCTCACGGAAACGCTCGCCCTCCAGGCTCGATGAATCACAGAACGTTCATGGGGTTGCGGGCGTGCCCGCTTTAGAGGTAATTCAGCAGGGAGAGCTGCATGGTGGCGGTGGTTACCTGCATGGAGGCTTCATAGGCGGCCTGCTTGGCGGTCAGGTTCATGGCTGCTTCAGCGATGTCTACCGACTCTTCGTTCTCAAGCTGGTTGCGCAGATTGACCTCTTTCGAGTCCAGCATGGACATGTTCAGCGTCAGCCGCTCTTCATAGGCGCCCAGGCGGGCCAGCACTTCCATCATCTGGGTCTCATCGCCCTCGATATCCGCCAGCGGAGTCTGCGTTATGCCCAGGTCACCGCTCCCGTCATCAGTCAAATCAATGGGAATGCCCGCACGCGCATCGGCCAGAGTCGCGGCAAGTTGGATTTCGGTGTCGGATACCCGGATCACGTAATAGGTGGTTTCCGCTTCAAGGCCGCCCGGCAGATTTTCCGTGGATTCCAACGTGATGGATGAGCCGGTGGCGTACAATCCGCCCACCGTCAACGTGTCTGTCCCCGAATCGGCGGTGAAAGATTCCGTGGCGGCAAGATTCTCCGAGGCAGACAAACGATCACGTATATGGATCAGGTGGGCGAATACGTCTGTTTCCGAGGTTTGAAAGATTCCGTTGGAACCCGAGGGGTCACTCCCCACCAGCGTAGCCGGAAGATAGACGCCCTCGGCAATCTCCACGTTGCGGGTCTGATCGCTCCCCTGATAGTTCACCGAGCTGATCAGGCCATCGGCATCGCGCACCACCGAATATGCATCCACATCCTGACGAAGGCCGGAATAGACCGAACTGCCGTCAATTTTACTGTTGGCCACGCCGACCAGCGATTCCAGTATCTGATTGATCTCCTCGCCCAGGGCCTTCAGATCTTCCGGGTTTTTCGTGCCGTCGCTGCCGCTGATAACGATTTCGGAGGCTCGCAGCAATTGATCCTGCGCATTCTGAAGTTGGGAGTCCATCGTGAGCAGGTCTCCGTTCAGGCGCGTACTATTGGCCTGATACTGGTCCAGCATCGTGCCGGCATAGCGCATGTTGATGATTTTATCGTATGCGGCAGGATCATCCGACGGTTTCGAGACCTTTTTGCCGCTCGAGGTCTGCTCCTGAATCTTGTAGACATCCGAACGATTACGCAGCAAATAGGCTGAAAGCATCTCGTTGGTCATTGAATCGGTTATTCTCATGCCTTACCTCGCTCACCTGTCGGTATAAACTCCATTGGGTTCGGACGCCTCATCCCTGTCAAGCAGGTTGTATTCCACGCCCCATCTACCGGAAAAACGGAAAAAATGCCGCTTATTGAAGAATATTCTGCACCAGCGGAGCAATATCCTTCTTCGGGGCCAGGGGCACCGGATCGCAAACAACCCGTTCGCGCAAAGAATACAATAATTCCTGGTTACGAAGAAGATACGAAGAAATCATCTGGCTGATATTCTGATCCGTGATCATTTTCTGCTGTAATGTATTCATAACTTACCACCCTTCCTTCGAACCCATGTTAGCAGGAGCCGCGCCACAGAAAGACAACTCCCCCGATACACCCGTGTTTTCACGGATTCCAACCTCCGCTCTTGCCTCCACCCATTCTTTGCTCTATCCTCATTCACCATGCATTCGGGCTATTCATTTATCTTCGATTTTGACGGCACCCTGGCCGATTCCTTCAAAGCCGCGCACTGGCTTTTCAACAAGCTGGCGCCACGATACGGCTACCGCCCGGTGGAAGAGGGCGAAGTGGAAATCATGCGGAAGAAGACCGCCTGGGAATTTCTGGCCGCCCGGGGCGTCTCCATGCTTGTCCTGCCGATTCTCGCCATGCAGGCACGCCACGAATTCACCAAACACGTCCCCGATATCCCCCTGGTCGACGGTATTGCCGAGGTACTCCCCCTCCTCCGAAAGCAGGGCCATTCACTCGGCGTGCTCACCTCCAACGCACGCAAAAACGTGGAAGCCTTCCTCCATCACCACAATCTGCAGGATTCCTTCGACTTCGTCTTCAGCTCCAAGGACGTCTTTGGAAAAGATCGGCGAGTCAAGGCTCTGATCCGAAAGTATAAACTCGACCCCGAGCGCGTCATCTATGTCGGGGATATGGATGCCGACATCCACGCCGCCCAGAAGGCCGGCATCCGCATGGCCGCCGTTACATGGGGCTTCCAGGCCCGTGAAGTCCTGAGCGCACTCCACCCCACCTGGCTCCTCGATAAACCCGCCCAACTCGCCGAAATCCTGCCTTCCGAACATTTTTGACCGCTTTTTCCCTGTTTTAATTGACATTTGTGGACATTTATAAATATATATCCCCTTTTGTCACGCTTGCTGCTCATTTTACAACACAAGAGGTGTTATGCAACTATCCGTCAAAGATGTCGCCAAATTGCTGAATGTTACCGAAAAAACGATCTATCGCTGGATCAAACAGGAAAGCATTCCGGCATACCGCATCAACGAGCAGTGCCGTTTCAACCGGGCCGAAATTCTGGAATGGGCCACTTCACGCCGCATCCCCTTCTCGCCCGAAATACTCACCGAGTCCTCCACCGAACCCATTCAACTGCCCACCCTGACCGAAACCCTTCAAACCGGCGGCATCGTCTATCGACTCGAAGGAGATAGCAAACCCACCGTCCTTCGAGGCGTGGTGGACGTGATGCGCCTGCCGGAAGAAGTCGACCGCGAATTTCTCTATCAGGTACTCCTGGCGCGTGAAAACCTCGGGTCTACCGGCGTGGGCGACGGCATTGCCATCCCGCACGTGCGCAATCCGATCGTTTTGCACATCACCAAACCCATCATCACGCTGTGCTTTCTCGAACATCCGATCGACTTCGGCGCACTCGATGGAACCCCGGTGGATACGCTCTTCACCCTGATCAGCCCGACTGTTCGGGCACACCTGCACCTACTCTCCCGTCTGAGCTTCGTGCTGCAAAACACCTCGTTCAAACAGGCGTTGAAGCGGCAGGCCCTTCGCGATGAGTTGATGGAGGAACTGTCACGGGCCGAGGCGGCACTTCCGGTCATAACCTCCCTCTTAATCTGATGACGTTCAGGGCATGGAAAACGTATCATCCATCTGGTATGTGCCGGCCGCCATTCTCCTTCATGGGTTGAGCGGCATTCCCGGATTATTTTGTTCCCGGCGGTCCACCCGGGCGCCCTATGGGGCCGCCGGCCTCTCGCTAGCCGCCTCGCTCCTCGGTCTCTTCGGCGCATTCCAAGTCATGACATCTCACGCGGCACCTCCTCCGCTCGCGCTCCCCTTTCACATGATAGGAAGCGAAGACTGGTCCGTCGGCATGGATGCACTCAGCGCCTTCTTCCTGGTTCCGCTCTTTCTTCTGGGCGGTCTTGGCGCCCTCTACGGCCTGCGCTACTGGGCGCAGGAAGAACACCCGGAGAATGGACGCAAGACCCGCCTGTTCTGGGGGTTCTGCGTGGCAGGTATGGCCCTGCTGCTGATCGCACGTCACGCCATCCTTTTTCTCCTGGGCTGGGAAGCAATGGCCCTCTCGGCTTTCTTTCTGGTAAGTGCGGAAGACCACCTGCCGGAGGTTCGGCAATCCGGATGGATTTATCTGGTCGCCACCCATGCTGGCACGCTGACTCTTTTCGCTTTCTTTGCCCTGTATTACCGGATAACCGGCACCTTAAATCTGCACCCCATCGGCGGCGACCAGGCCGGCCTCGGAGCTCTCTCGGCCCTGTTTCTTCTGGCACTGGTCGGGTTTGGTCTTAAAGCCGGTATGATGCCGCTCCATTTCTGGCTGCCCGGCGCTCACGCCAATGCCCCAACGCATGTTTCAGCCCTGATGTCCGGAGTACTGATCAAAATGGGCATCTACGGGATGATCCGCTTTATCGGTTTTCTCCCCGCACCGCCGGCCAGTTGGGGAGTCCTTATCCTGATATCGGGATGCCTCAGCGGTATTCTGGGAGTCTTGTTTGCCATCGGCCAGCACGACCTCAAACGCCTGCTGGCCTATCACAGCGTGGAGAACATCGGCATCATCCTCATGGGCTTCGGGCTCGCCATGATCGGACGCAGCCTGAATCGCCCGCTCTGGATACTTCTCGGCCTCGGAGGATGCCTGCTGCATGTCTGGAATCACGCCCTCTTCAAGGGGCTGCTGTTTCTGAGCGCAGGCAGTGTCGTCCACACCACGCACACCCGCCGGATCGACCGGCTCGGGGGGCTGGCCAAGGCCATGCCCTGGACCGCAGCGCTGTTTCTGGTCGGCGCGGTGGCCATCTGCGGCCTGCCTCCGCTGAATGGATTCATCAGCGAGTGGTTCATCTATCTCGGCTTGCTGCACACCCTGAATCCATCCCCTTCAGGCTGGGCGGCGATCTCGCTGGCTGTTCCGGCTCTCGCCCTGATCGGGGCCTTGGCTCTGACCTGTTTTGTGAAGGTCTACGGCACGGTTTTTCTGGGCCGACCCCGAAGCGATGCCGCACAACATGCCCACGAGGCCCCGCTTTCCATGCGCGCACCCATGCTGCTGCTCGCGCTGCTCTGTGTCCTGATCGGACTCTTTCCCTGGTGGGTCACACCCATGCTGAATCAGGCCGTCGCGGTTTGGATGAACAGACCGTCAGCACCCGAAATGAATCTTGCCCAACACGTACCCTTAAACCTTGTGACCGTGATCGGCGTTGCCTTCTTCCTCTTTGCCGGATGGATTTCTTTCCGGCTCTTCCACTCCCTGCGCCGAGCGGGCGGGAAGACCTCCCTCATGCCGACCTGGTCCTGCGGCTATGCACGGCCCACGGCGCACATGCAGTATACGGCCTCCTCTTTTGTTCAGGCGCTGCTTCATCTGTTCCGCGGCATCATGCGCCCACATGAACAGCGCCCCGACATGCACCCGACGTTCCCGAAGGAGGCTTCGTTCTCCACGCATGTCGATGAGCCGGTGCTGGACCGTCAAATTCTCCCGCTCGGACGTCTCCTGTCCGAATGGTTCGGCAAAGCGCGCCCGATCCAGCGCGGACTGATCAACGAATATCTGCTCTACGTGCTGTTGGCGGTGGTGGCCCTGCTGGTCTGGACCATGCCGCTGGGGCGACTGTGTGAATGTCTTTTTACCCGATAGGCCAATCATGAATTTGCTTTCACTGCATACGTTGGCGCCTCTCCTGAAACTCTGCTTCAGCGGAAATCCACTGGTCTTACTGACGGCATCCGGACTGCTGCTGCTTGCAAGCGGCATGCCGGCCTGTCTTTTCTCCCGCACCTCCAATACAGGCCAACGCATCACCGTTCTGCTGATGGGTACGGGAAGCGCCATCGGCCTGACGGGATGGTTCCGTGCAGTCTCCGCCGCGAAACCCTTTTTCTGGATGCATCCGTGGAGCCTGCCATGGGGCACTTTTTCCATCGGGGTCGATGCCCTGAGCGCGGTATTCCTGCTGCCGATTCTGCTGATCCCGGCACTGGGATCTTTTTACGCCCTGGGATACCATCCCCAAAGCGGGCATCCCCAAAGCGGGCGCGGGCTGGAATTCTTCTACGGCATGCTGGCCGGCGCAATGCTCTTTGTGGTGCTGGCCCGCGATTCCGTCCTGCTGCTGATGGCCTGGGAACTCATGGCCGTCTCCGCCTTCTTTCTCGCCACCACGGATCACGACGACCCCGAAGTGCGCCGTACCGGATGGATTTATCTGGTGGCCACGCACACCGGGACGCTCTGCCTGATGGCCCTCTTTGTCCTGCTGCGCCATATCCAGGGCTCCTTCAATCTGGCGGCACTTCCCGCCAACCTTCCGCCTCCGCTGCCTGCCACGCTCTTGGTCCTGACAGTGATCGGGTTCGGATTCAAGGCGGGCCTCATGCCGCTGCACCTCTGGCTGCCCGGCGCCCACGCGAATGCGCCCAGTCACGTCTCGGCGGTCATGTCCGGCGTCATGCTGAAAATGGGCATCTACGGCATTGTCCGCCTGCTGATTCTACTCCCTCCCCTGCCCATTCGTGACGGCGCAATTCTACTGGCACTCGGCGCCCTGTCCGGCATCCTGGGCATGGCCTTTGCACTCGGACAAAAAGATCTTAAGCGCCTGCTGGCTTACAGCAGCATCGAAAACATAGGCCTCATCATCATGGGCATCGGACTGGCCACGCTGGGGCGTTCGCTGCATCGCGCCGATCTGATTGCGCTGGGATTGGGCGGCGCGCTCTTCCATGTCTGGAGTCACAGCCTCTTCAAATCCCTGCTCTTCCTGAATGCGGGCGGACTCATCCATGCCCTGCACACACGAAACATCAACCGAATGGGTGGGGCGGCCAAAGGAATGCCCTGGAGCGCGGCATTGTTTGCCCTGGGCTGCATCGCCATTTGCGGCCTCCCGCCGCTGAACGGATTTGTCGGCGAATGGTTGATGTATATGGGCTTCTTCCGGAGCATGGATGCGGGCCTGGGCGCCGCCTGGCCTGCCGCCGGTCTGGCCGCGGCGGCCCTGGCCATGATCGGTGCGCTGGCGCTGGCCTGTTTTGTTAAACTGTACGGTGTTGTTTTTCTCGGGCTCCCGCGTGAAACAGGCGGGGCGGCCCCGCACGATCCCGCGGCAACCATGCTGATTCCCATGGCACTCGCCGCCGCCGGATGCCTCTTTCTGGGGTTCTTTCCTCAAACCGTTCAGCCACTGCTTCAGCAGGCGGTTCTCCTCTGGACCCCGTCAGACCTTCAGCCTTTCCCGCTCCCGGATTCGCTGGTCTGGATCAGCCGACTGGCCCTTGGGTTAACCGCCGTGATCATCACCGTATGTGCCCTTCTGTTCGCAAGGATGCGCCGCCAGGCGGCACCGAATGCCATGCCCACCTGGAGTTGCGGATATGCCCGCCCAACCCCGCGCATGCAATACACCTCCACCGGTTTTGCCCAAACGCTGGTCGCCCTGTTTGCGCCCCTCATCACACCCCATATCCGGCTGGTCCGCATTCAACCGCCCTTCCCAAAAACAACATCGTTTGAAACGGACGTGCCCGACACCGTGCTGGACCGAATCGTACTCCCCTTTTTCCGCCTGACGGGTCGTGCCTTCCCCACCTTGCGCCTCCTTCAGCAGGGCCGCATACAGGTTTATCTGCTCTACATCATACTCATGGTTACCGGCCTGCTGTGCTGGGTGGATTTTTTCAGATAAAAGGGAGTCATCGCAATGAATACAGCCCTCTTGATCCTGTTTCACCTCATTCTGCTGCTGGCGATACCGCCTCTGTTGCCGGGCATCATCAATAAAATCAAGGCCCTCGCCGCCGGACGCAAGGGACCTCCCGTGCTCCAGCTTTATTACGACCTGTTCAAACTGGCGCGCAAACAGGTGGTGCTCAGCCAAACCACCACCTGGACATTCATCGCCGCACCGGTGGTCACCCTCACCGCCCTGCTGATCGCAGGGCTCATGGTCCCCTTCGGTTCCTTTCCCGCGCCCCTCTCCTTCACGGGCGACTTGATTCTCTTCGCCTACCTGCTCGCCCTGGGCCGCTTCTTCACCACAGCCGCCGCACTCGATACCGGATCCGCCTTCGAGGGGATGGGCGCCGCACGCGAAGTGACCTTTGCCTGCCTCTCCGAACCCGCTCTCTTTTTCGCCCTCCTCGTGCCGGCCAAAATGTCGGGGGCCCTTGTGCTCGCGGAGTTGCTGCACGCCCCGCTCACCGCCACCTGGCAAACGGCCGCCGCCCCCATGGTCCTGGTCGCCGTCGGCCTCTTTATTATTCTCCTGGCGGAAAACTGCCGCATCCCTGTGGACGACCCCAACACCCACCTCGAACTGACCATGATTCACGAAGTCATGGTCCTGGATCACAGCGGTCCGCTCCTCGGCCTCATCCTCTACGGCGCATCCATCAAGCTGTTCATTCTCTGCGCTCTCTTCCTGCATATCGCGATGCCGTTTCAAGCCGCGACGCCGCTGGGCAACGCCCTGCTTTTTCTGATTGAAATGCCGCTGACGGCTGTGACCGTAGGGCTGGTGGAATCGGTGATGGCCCGCCTCCAGATGCGCCACGTGCCCTATCTGCTGATTGCGGCGATACTCTTCTGCGGGTTTGGTTTTATCTTACTGGTGAGGTGACATGTTATGAATCCACTACTCAATGCATTATTGGTGCTGGTGCTGGCGCTGAATCTGTTCATGCTGGGCACAAGCCGAATTCTAACGGTGATCCGAATGGTCACCCTGCAGGGCATCCTGCTGGGCGTGATGCCGCTGCTCGTGCATGAACACGCCGGCCTCTCCGCCGCGTTGGCCTCTGCCGCAGCCATCATACTCAAAGGCATCGTCATCCCCTTCATGTTCATCCGGGCCATGCGCGACGTACAGATCAAACGCGAGGTCGAACCGCTGATCGGCTTCCTCCCCTCCATGCTCCTCGGCGCCCTCGCCACCGGCTTCGCCCTGGTCTTCGCAGCCAAGCTGCCGCTCGTCGGCGAACACACCACCCCCCTACTCGTCCCCGCCTCCCTCTCCACCATGTTCATCGGATTTATCCTGCTGACCACCCGAGCCAAAGCCATCACCCAGGCCATGGGCTATCTCGTCCTTGAAAACGGCATCTTCCTCTTCGGACTGATGCTGGTCGACGCCATGCCGCTGATTGTGGAGCTTGGGGTCCTCCTCGATGTCTTCGTCGGCATTTTCATCATCTGCATCATCGTAAACCATGTGAACCGGGCCTTTTCGTCGCTTGATACGCGCCGCCTGGCCACGCTGAAGGAATAAACATCATGAATGCGGCGTTAATTGGTATTCCCCTGCTTACAGCCTTGCTTGCGGCCCTGCTGCCTTCGGACCGAATGCGTCCGTGGCTCCTCCCCGCTACGGCCCTGATCCATTTCGGACTGACCCTCAAGGCCGTCTTTTTCCCCGAACAAACGGCCTTTTCAAAATGGCTGGTGCTGGATCCGGCGGCACGGCCGGTACTGCTGTTGATCAGCCTGCTCTTTCTCGTCATCTCGTTTTATACCGTAGCCTATCTCCGCTACCGGAAGGAACGCCCGAACCGCGTCTTCTGTGCCTGCCTGCTGAGCTGCCTGGGCACGATGTCGCTGGTGACCTGGTCGAATCATCTCGGCGTCATGTGGGTGGCCATCGAAACCACCGCTCTGAGCACCGCTCCCCTGATTTACTTCAATCACAACCCCCGCTCGATCGAGGCCACCTGGAAATACCTGCTGATCGGCTCCGTCGGCATTGCCATGGCCCTCCTCGGCTCCTTCTTTCTGGCCTATGCCTCCCTGCATTCCGGCATGGAACCCTCCCTCCTGCTCAACAAACTCCTGCTGGATGCTCCGACCCTCTCGAAACCCTGGCTGCACGCCGCCTTCGTGCTGATGCTCGTCGGCTACGGAACCAAAATGGGCCTCGCACCCATGCACACCTGGAAACCGGATGCCTACGGCGCGGCACCCGGTGCCGTCGGCGCCCTGCTCGCAGGAGGCGTCACAAGCTGCGCCTTCCTATGCATCCTGCGCATTTATCACATCTGCCAGGCCTCGGGCGACGGCCCTTACATCGCCCCCATCCTCCTCTTCATGGGCCTGCTCTCCATGGTCATGGCCGGCATCTTCATGGTCGGCCAGCAGGACTACAAACGCATGCTGGCCTATTCCAGTGTCGAGCACATGGGCATCCTGATTTTCGGCCTCGGCCTCGGGGCGCCCGCCCTCTTCGGCACCTTCCTGCACCTGATCAACAACGGCCTCACCAAAGGCGTACTCTTCCTCTCCGCCGCCAACATACACCGCTCCTACGACAGCACCACCACCGCCGTCGTGCGCGGCGCGCTCCGCCGCGTACCCTGGTCCGCCACCCTCTTTCTCCTCGGCTTCTTCGCCATCACCGGATCCCCACCCTTCGGCCCATTCATCAGCGAATTCTCCATACTGAACGCGGGCGTTAGCTCCGGACATTTCGTCTCCTCCGGGCTCTTTCTCCTCTTCCTGCTGGTCATCTTCATCGGCATGGGAGCCACCGTACTGAACGTGGTGCAGGGGCGCGCGCCGGAAAACGCACCAACCACCCCATACCGCGAAGGCATCGCCACCATCGCACCTCCGTTGATACTCATGCTGCTCGTACTGCTTCTCGGCCTCTGCATCCCATCCCCGCTGTGCAACCTGCTGCGCGACGCCGCACACTTCCTGGAGGTAACGCCATGAGTGAATCACACCACCACGCACCCGTACTCCTCCCCATCACCAACGGTCAAACCGTCCCGCTCAACCGCATCCCCATACTCACGCCGGACCTCTTTCAATCCGTCGTCCTGCGCGAACTCGCCGCAGGCGCGCGGGCCGTCACCTACTTCGGCATGAAACCCCGACACGGACTCGGACTCGACCTCCACATCGCCCTCGCACACGACTCCCGGAACGAACTGCTCCTGACCTCCACACACGTCGAAGCCCGCACGGTCCCCTCCATGACCCCCGTACAACCGCAGCTTCACCTCTTCGAGCGCGAAATCGCCGAACAGTTCGGCCTCATTCCCGAAGGACACCCCTGGTTCAAACCCGTCCGCTACCATCATGCCGAAAAGCCAAACGTCGATGCCTGGAACCGCCCCGACGATCAACCCATCCTCCCCGCCGTCGGCGACTTCTACCGGGTCGAAGGCGACGACATTCACGAAGTCGCCGTCGGCCCCGTACATGCCGGCATCATCGAACCCGGTCACTTCCGCTTCCAATGCCACGGCGAACACGTCTTCCACCTCGAAATCGCCCTGGGCTATCAGCACCGCGGCATTGAAAACGCCCTCCTCGGAGCACACCCCAACAAGGCCCTCCACCTCATCGAAAACATCGCCGGCGACACCGCCATCGCACACGCCACCGCCTACTGCCGACTCCTCGAAGCCCTCTCCGGCGTGCAGCCCCCCATCCGAGCACAGGCCCTCCGAGCCATCGCACTCGAACTCGAACGACTCGCCAATCATATCGGCGATCTCGGCGCACTCGCCGGCGACATCGGCTTCCTCCCCACCTCCTCCTACAACGGACGTATCCGCGGCGACTTCCTCAACATGACCGCACTCCTCTGTGGAAACCGCTTCGGACGCGGCATGCTCCGCCCCGGCGGCGTCGAGTGCGATGCCGATGCCGCCCGCATCGCCGATCTCCAGAAACGCCTCAATGCCGGCGAAAAAGATACCGCAAGCGCCGTGGAACTCCTCTTCGACACCCCCTCCGTCCTCGCCCGCTTCGAAGGCAAAGGAACCCTACCCAAAGAAACCGCCGCCGCCCTCGGAATCGTCGGCCCCGCCGCTCGAGCCTGCGGACTCGCGCGCGACGTGCGCCACGATCACCCATACGGCCTCTACCGCTTCGCCCAGCTCCCCATGTCCACCTGCGACACCTGCGACATCTTCGCACGCGCCTACGTCCGCCGGCTCGAAATCCAGCAATCCATTCAATTCATCCGCGAACAAGCTGCCGCCCTCCCCGCCGGGCCAATCAAAACACCAATCGCTCCCCTCAAACCCGATCACTTCGCGCTCACGCTCGTTGAAGGCTGGCGCGGCGAACTCTGCCACACCCTCGTCACCGATGAACAGGGCCGCATACGCCGCTGCAAAATCGTAGACCCCTCCTTCCACAACTGGATCGGACTCGCCTATGCCGTCCGAAACCAGCAGATTTCCGACTTCCCCATCTGCAACAAAAGCTTCAACCTGTCCTATTGCGGACACGACCTGTAACGCCCCCGGAGGAACCCCCATGCTCGACCTCATCAGAGCCCGAATCCATCAGAAATACCGCACCATCAAATATCCCGATGCCCCGCCACCACCCGTACCCGATCGCCTCCGCGGACGCCTCCTCGTTCAAACCGATCGCTGTCCTGACGACTGCCAGGCCTGTGTCGAAGTATGCCCCACCGGGGCGATCACCTTATCAGCCGATCACAAACCCATCGTCGATCTTGGGAAATGTCTGTTCTGCAACGACTGCGTGCAGGCATGTCCGCACCAGGCCCTCAGCCACAGTACCGACTACAAACTGTCCACCTCCACCCGCGAACACCTCATTCTCAAACCCGAAGACGCCCTCGAACTCGCCCAGGCCATGGGCAACGATTTGAAAAAACTCCTCGGACGCTCCCTCAAACTCCGTCAGGTCTGCGCCGGCGGATGCAACGCCTGCGAGGCCGACGTCAACGTGCTCGGAACCGTCGGCTGGGATCTCGGACGCTTCGGCATCCAATTCGTCGCCTCCCCGCGCCACGCCGACGGCATTCTCATCACCGGCCCCGTCACACAAAACATGCATTCCGCCCTCATGGATACCTACAACGCCGTCCCTTCCCCCAAAGTGGTCATCGCTGTCGGCGCCTGCGCCATTTCCGGCGGCCCCTTCATCGGGCTCGACCAGGTCCACAACGGCGCCGAAGGACTCCTCCCCATCGACCTCTATATCCCCGGCTGCCCTCCCCATCCCCTCACCATCCTCGACGGACTCCTCCGCCTCCTCGGACGCATATCTTGATTTTTCCAATCATTGGAAGGGCGCTGAGCGCCCGGCTCTTATTTTTCCAACGATTGGAAAAATTGCCAAAAAAGTTTCCAACGATTGGAAAAATCGCCTGAAAAGTCAAAACCATCATTCCAGCGTGGTCGCGACAGAGCGCAAACCTCCACTGTCAGGATTGACCCCGGAGGGGTCTTGGACACCAGCCCGGGCATCATGCCCCGACCACTATTTGCTTGCCTGAATGCAGTCAGGATTGACCCCGGAGGGGTCTTGGACACCAGCCCGGGCATCATGCCCCGACCACTATTTGCTTGCCTAAATGCAGTCAGGATTGACCCCGGAGGGGTCTTGGACACCAGCCCGGGGTCGAATGACCCCGGGAACAGGCAAATAAAACAACTCACGCGCCCCGGACGGGGTGCAGGAGCACTCAAATGTTGCGAATCGAAAGAAGCTCCGTGTTCTCCAGTGACCAACGGGAACGGGTGGTTAAGACTCTTTTTCCACCACCCGCTACGCTGGAGGACACGGAGCGTACGGAGCTTGGGCTTTGCGGTCGGTGGCTTGCCCGGGAGCGCCGATCGTCTGATCGGCCACAAAGCCCAAGCTCCGTGCCCTCCGTGCTCTCCGTGGTAAACTCTCCCAGCAAAGCACAACCCGAGTCTCCGCCGAAGAAAGTAAATTATTTCATTGAGAGGGTCAAGAGGACTGGTCGATCCATAAGTGCCGATC
>JAQVYB010000252.1 GCA_028708815.1 Kiritimatiellia bacterium
CTGTTCTTTTCATGGTAAAATATCTTTCCTCACTAAAGCGGGCGCCCCGCAACCCAATCAACGCCCATTAATTTTTCCCGCATCAATGATTGGACCATCGTTTGTTTCCTGCCCGCTTTAGTGAAAATCGCTGTCGCGATTTAGGGACGTGGTGAATGTTCATTATTTCAGGCTAATAAATTTTCCCGTTTTTGCAAGAAGTGAGGTTTAAAGGTACGAACACCGACGGCCAGCCCGCGTTCATGGCGTCCGCCATTTCATGACGGATGCACGGAAGCTCGTCAGCGGTATTACATCCAACTCACCTCGCGTTTGCCTTTCCATTCCACCATACACCACCAAGCCTTTTTCACCCTCTTTTCCCATGGCCCGTTCAAAAGCACGAATTCCGGAGAAATAATCTCCCGAAACCGTTTTTCCGGCCTTGATTTCGATGGGCAATACCTGATTGGCGGCCGTCCAAAGCAAATCCACTTCGTTCCCGTTGGAATCCCTGTAAAAATACAAATTATCGGGAAGCACCCCGTTCCATCGTCCTTTCAACGCCTCCATGATAACCAGATTCTCAAAGAGATATCCCCGGGCGGGATGTGTTTTCACATGGCCCTCGTTTTCAATACCCAACAGGTAACAGGCAAGCCCGACATCCAGAAAATACAGCTTGGGCGATTTAATCAGTCGCTTGTTCAGGTTCGCGTGAAAGGGGCGAAGACGGTAAACGATGTACGATGACTCCAACAGGCCGATCCATTCTTTTGCCGTGACATGCGAAATGCCTGCATCATCACTCAGGCTTTTGTAATTCAACACCTGCCCCATGCGTCCCGCACAAAGGCGAAGGAAATTTTCGAACACCTGCAAATCCTGAATCCGGCTCAACTGCCGGAGATCACGCTCCAGATAGGTTGATGTATAATCGGCCAGCGCCTGGGTCGGGTTCAGATCACAATCAATGATCCGGGGATAAAAGCCTCGGTAAAGCAACTCGTCCCAATCGGGATGGTTCGTATCCGGGGGAATTTCCGCGAGCGAAAAGGGGGGCAGCTTAATGAGCGCAGTTCGCCCCGCCAGCGACTGCGTCACGGAATTCATCATTTCAAACTGCTGACTTCCGGTCAGGATGAACTGGCCTGCCGACCCCACCTCATCCGTCAACCCCTGAATGTAGGAGGTCAGTTCCGGCACGCGCTGAATCTCATCAATGATTCCCCCCTTATCCCGAAACTGCTCCAGAAATCCGCGCGGGTCCTCCCGGGCATAGGCCCGAACATCCGGCATCTCCAGGTTGGCGTACCGTTTATCGGGAAATGCATAACGGGCAAGCGTTGTTTTTCCCGACTGACGCGGTCCGGTAATGGTCACCACCGGGTACTTTCCCGCCAACTCAAGCAGCTTCGGCGTCACCTCACGCGCTATTGGTTCTTTATGCATTATGACATTCACACCTTCATATTACATAAACAAAGAGCCGGGACAATAAATAAGCGCGGCAAAATAAGAGGAAACGCCTACTCCGCATTCCAAGCCAGCGCGTAATCGTTATCCGAGATTTGCTCCATGCTTCGCTCGGAAATCAACCCGGGGGTAATAACCAGTCCGGGAGCCGTTTTTAAATGCGGGTATGTTTTCCTAAAAGCGGAAAATCCTTTTGCATCACCTCGTCCGGGCGACAGGGTCAGCTTGATTTCCACTGGATAAAAAGTCGCATCCCGCTCCAGCAACACATCCACTTCGGCACCGCCGTGCGTACGCCAATGGTACATCACCGGAGAAACGGATTCGAGCGCCGCCCCTTTTCGGAGTTCCGCCATCACCGCCGCCTCAAAGAGGGCTCCTGTTTGCGGATGCCCTTCGAGCGCCTTCGGGGAGGAAATCTGCTGTAAATGGCAGGCCAAACCGCTGTCACCGAAATATCCTTTGGCCTTCCCGGAAATTCGCTTGATCGCATTCCCACTGAACGACGGCACTTCATACCACTGAAAGGTGGCCCTTAACAGCGACAGCCAGCGCCTGGCCGTCTGCGGGGTTACGCCGACTTCCCGTCCTATTTGCGAATGATTGATTTCCCGGGCATTCAGGGCCGCAGCCAACTGAACGAATCGCCCGAATTGCTGAACATCCTCCACCGCCGCCAGCAAACGAACGTCCCGCTCGACATAGGTTCGAATGTATCCCTCGTAAAATGCGGGAATCATCGTGAGTGGAAGTCGGGCGCATTCCGGCAGCCAGCCGCGCCACAACTGCTCATACAGCGAATGTGCTGACGGTAGACAGCGTTTCGGCGGCTCCTTCACAAAAGCATCCGGATCCGCCAGCCAGCGGTTCAACCAGGACGCACCCGACGGCGCTTCCGCGATTTCCGCCAACGAAAAACCTTCCAAATCCACAAAAACAGCCCGGCCCGCCAGACTTTCCGCCATAGATTTCAGCACCGACCATTGCTGACTGCCCGTTAGAATATACATTCCCGGACGCCGATCCTTATCCACCTGACGTTTCAGGGCCGACACCAATTCCGGCGCATACTGAATTTCATCCAAAATAAGCGGCGAAGGATGATTTGCCAAAAAAAGATCCGGTTCCCGTCGCGCCTGCCCTACGTCGAGAACCGGATCGAAGACCACCATGTCGCAGCCTGGGAACAAATGCTTCAGGAGCGTGCTCTTTCCCACCTGCCGCGCACCGGAAACAACCACCACCGGAAAATATTCCGACAGCTTCAGCACCTTTTCAGATAGCATTCTGTGTTTATACATACGCGATATTTAATGATTGCATCATCAATTATCAAGGATATTTTGTCGTTTTGTGCCCAAAAACACCAAAAACGCTCGAAAATCCGTATTTTTCACTACGAAATGCGCCAAAAACGCGAAAATAGAGGAAAACCCTCTTTCCCAAATCGCGCATGCGATTTTCACTAAAGCGGGCAGAAATCAAACGATCAACAGGAAATCAGACGAATGGAGAATCAAGGAATCTCAACTGGGTTGCGGGGTACCCGCTTTAGTCAAAACATATTCACATCCCGAAGGCCCGGGCAAGCGGCCCAGACCACCTTGGAAAATTCCCGACTTCCCGCCCGCCACGACCAGCATCCGCCCGCCGCCTCAATGATGGCCAACCCGGCCGCCACGTCCCAGAGCATGATGTCCTGTTCAAAATAGCCGTCCATTCGGCCATCCGCCACGGCCAGACACGACTGCACCGCCGAGCCCAGCATGCGGACCTTCTGAAAAGAGGTCATTTTCCTCACGTATTCGCCGAGATTCTTTTCATCAAACGACATCCTCGCCGGAAACCCCGTGGCCAAAATCCCCTGCTTCGTGTCCTGGCAGGACGAGGGAGCCATCACCCGCCCAGCGGCCATAGCCCCCTGCCCAACGACCCCGGTCACCAGCT
>JAQVYB010000253.1 GCA_028708815.1 Kiritimatiellia bacterium
CGAAAAAGGTCATTGTTACACAACAACGCGACGGAGGAAAGATTGCAGGCATAGGCGTACTGACGCCCTTCGAACATCAGCAAATCCCCCGCCTGCCCGTAGTTGCTTTTCGGGTCCAGTTTGTTTTCTTTTGCAAAATCGGTAATGTCTTCCAATACGCCCATCGGAGCAAAACGTTTGACCGGGACATAGTCGATCAGATCACCCGCCATTCCCGATACGGCCTGAATCAACGTGCTTTGATTGCTGGCGTTTTCAAGCTGCACGGTAAACAGTGGAATCCCGTCTTTATCGACATATCCATTTTTGACCATCCATTTATGGAACACGGCGACTTGATCGACCCGGTCCTGACAAAGACTTGCGGTCCAAACAACAATCGGCCGTTTGCTTCGTTCCCTGAGGGTCATCACCGTAAACACCGACGCAATACATAGAACCACGGCAATGCCGAAAAATAATTTTTTCATCGCGTTCAAACTCCCATTATTGAATTCGCCTCATGGTGATTCACGGCGACATGCGTGATACTTTTCCCAAGCAACTCCATCAGAGGATCGTCATTCCGCCCGCAAAATCCTAACGGATTGTGTCGGGTCCAGCCTTCCGCATACGCAAACGCTCCGGACATCCGGCCCACTGTTTTCGCTTCTTCCGCCATTTCGTTGAGATAGGCGTCCATCC
Organism: Kiritimatiellia bacterium; assembly: GCA_028708815.1. Classification (GTDB taxonomy): domain Bacteria; phylum Verrucomicrobiota; class Kiritimatiellia; order RZYC01; family RZYC01; genus JAQVYB01. The sequence continues at coordinate 685 of JAQVYB010000253.1, forward strand.
CCTGACTGAGATCCAGCCACTCCTTCTGGGTGCGGTGCTTAGACAGCATTTCGCGCTTATGATCCATCACGCCGGAAACGTCAACAAAACATTCCGGCACCACCGGTCGATCAAGCGGAGTCCGCAACCCGTGCGGCAAGGCGTGATACACCGTCACCGGATGTTCGAAGGGCGGACGCGCCGGATCGCACGGCGCATTGACCATGCCGCGGTTGAAGGCGGCGGAAACCGCCAGCCGGACGGTATTGCAATGATCCTCCATATAATCGTCCGGATACTGAACCAGAAGAATATCCGGGTGAACCTCCCGCATCACCGCAGTCATCCGGGCAAGCGTCGGCAGGTTGTAAAAGACTTCCAAGTCCGAAACCAGGCTTTCGTGAAACTGCGCGTCGAGGTAAGCCGCCGCCTCCATCCCTTCTTCCCGGCGCATCCGCGCAATCGTCGGTTTGTCATAAACCGCCGTCCCGCAGTCGCCGTTCGCGACGTTCATATAGTGCAGTTCACAACCGGCGGCCTTGAGCTGAAACAACGTACCGCTCATCATGAACTCAATGTCGTCGGGGTGGGCGGCAACTGCAAAGACGGTTTTACTCATGGTCTGAGGCTCCTCAGTGCATTTCCACGGAACATTCGCCGATTCCGCTGCGAAGGAAATTGAACTGGACATTGGGATGCAGCGACAACAGGGACATCGGCACTGCGCTGTCCGGAAGACGTTTGGAAATCATCAGCGTGCTCAACCGCAAGCCGAACGGATTGTCGTGATGGCCGGGATGCCAGATTGAGATTTTTTCCGCCTTCCAGGTTTGTTTCGGCCCGACGGTGAGGGCGCGGGTCGGAACATTCTGAACCACACCGCCGCCGGAAGTCCGGGCGTTCTGAATCAAGGTGATCGGATGCAGTTCGACTTCACGGGTGGTCAGAGTCAGATACTCTTCCGGCGTGGGCGGATTGTCCCGATATTTGCCGGTGCGCCGTACCGGGTCGTTAAACGCCCAGTGTTTGGTTTCGCCCTGTCCGCCCTGCATGAGCACGCAGCGGGCATGATCCCAGGATGCGATATATTCGGAGGGATCGATTGCGGGAAAATGAAGGTTTTTGTCCGGCATCCGCAATTCCGGGCGAATCCGGCTGAAGCACAGGTCCCAGTCGGCTTTGGCAAACCCGAGCGGGAAGTTGCGATCGGCTTCTTTTCCATTCAACACCCACTCGTCCATGCCCCAGAAGTGGCAGTTCCGCAAATTGATCGAGAGTTCGTTGACGATACGGGCCACCAGCGGGAGTTGTTCAGTCGGTCCGACCGGGCCGCAGACTCCGGCCGGCTTTTCTTCGGTTGCCTGCTGCCATGCGGCGACATATTCCAGCGCCTCCGCCAGATAGAACTCTTCCACGGTGTCATAGAATTTCACAGTAAATCCCGGCCGTGACATCTGTTCCAGGTCATGTGCGGTCAAACGGGCCGCATCGTCGAGGATTTCACGGTCGAGGGTGGTGTAGTCCCACCAATCGGGGGCAACGGTGCTCAACGGTCTGGTTGTCATAATCATCTTCCTTTCCTGAAAAGAGGTTCTTCTATCAAAATAGTATTCCATTGTATTTTATCTATTGAAAAATTGGCTGAAGATGATATCATTTTGACAATCTATTTTTTCATGACTGAAATTAATATCTTTTTCCTCATGCAAGCCCCGGCATTTTACGATTTTGACGCCGTTTGCAAGTTTCTTGAGTGAGATTCACGGGGAAAGCTCCGCCTTGGGAATTCGCCAGGGCCGAGAGCCCTGAACCCGCGAACGGCAATTATTACAGAAACTTGCACTCGGCGTGATTTTGTTGCTTTTTCCGAAATCGCGGGATATATTATCATAATTGACCGAATAAGGAGGGGGAAAAGGATGAATCAAAGTGATTTTCTTAAAGCTTTTTCAACTGCAACCATGCTGTTTCTCGTGCTTGACCCGTTGGGGAACCTGCCGCTGTTCGTCAGTCTATTGAAAGATTGCGATGCAAAAAATTATCGACGCATTGTCCTGCGCGAGTCCGGTATCGCACTGATGGTGTTGATGCTGTTTCTGTTGTTCGGAAACCGGATTCTGCACGGACTTCAGATTTCGGAGAGTTCGCTCGGCATTGCGGGTGGAGTCATTCTATTCCTGATTGCGATCAAAATGGTCTTCGGGACTCCTCAATTCAACAGCGGCAAACAGGATCATGAACCATTTATCGTACCGCTGGCGATTCCGTTGTTTGCGGGGCCGGCGGCGATTGCAGTGACGATTCTGGTGCGTGGAGACTCAATGCACACCTTTTTGACCGGACTTGCCGCATTGATTCCAGCCTGGGGGCTCTCGGCCGTCATTCTGCTTTCCGGACGAAAGCTCGCATCTTTTCTCGGTCCCAGAGGCCTGGATGCGCTGGAGTCGCTGATGGGATTTCTGCTTGCCGCCATCTCGGTCGGAATGCTGATTCACGGAATCAAAACCGCATTTGGTCTTTGAGACCCGCCTTAACTCTGCTTGTGATTTTTAGCGCGCGGATGTGCTTTGTCGTAAACGTTTTTCATGCGTTCCGCACTGACGTGGGTGTAAATCTGGGTGGTGCTGAGATTCTGATGTCCGAGAAGCTCCTGCACACTTCTCAGGTCCGCTCCGTTGTCGAGCAGATGGGTGGCAAACGAGTGCCGCAGTTTATGTGGCGTGAAATCCGGAGGAA
>JAQVYB010000254.1 GCA_028708815.1 Kiritimatiellia bacterium
CGCCGGGGAAATTCAATTCCACACGCTGTAAGAAGCGCAGATTGATTTCATAGATCAGCTCCATGTGCCGCGGGAGCACCTTGGAAAGCAGATCCACCTGCCATTTCTCGATCGCTTCGGGAAGCAGGGTGTGATTCGTGTAGGCGCAGGATTTGGACGTCAGCTCCCAAGCCAGATTCCAGGGCAGTCGCTCTTCATCAACGAAGCACCTCATCAGTTCCACCACGGAAAGCGCCGGATGCGTATCGTTCATCTGCACCGCGTTTTTGTCGGCAAAACCATGCAGGTCGGTGTGATTCTTCTTGTAGCGGCGAATCAAATCTCGAATCGAACAGGTCACCAGAAAATATTCCTGAACCAAACGCAATTCCTTGCCCGCATACGTGCTGTCGGCAGGATACAAGACCTTCGTGACATTCTCCGCCCAGTTTTTTTCAGCCACCGCGCGTTCATAATCGCCCTGATTGAATGCATCCAACCGGAACCCTGAAGAGGACTTCGACTGCCAAAGCCGCAGAATATTCGCGGTGCTCACGCCGTAGCCAATAACAGGCACATCAAACGGCACACCTTCAAACATCTGCCAATCCACCCACGTAGAGGTGGGCATTCGGTTCACCGAACGTATCTTCTGGGTGCGCCCATACACCAAAACCGGCAGCGAATATTCCGGACGCACCATTTCCCACGGAAACGGCAGCGTCAGCCAGTGATCGGGGGTCTCATTCTGCCAGCCATCGATAATCGCCTGCTGAAAAATCCCGTATTCAAAGCGCAAACCATACCCATAAGCCGGAATTTCCATCGTGGCCATAGAGTCCAGATAGCAGGCCGCCAAACGCCCCAGACCACCATTCCCCAGCCCGGCCTCCACATCCAGCTCGAGCATCTTCTCCACCTCCACGCCCAGACTGACCAGCGCCTCCCGCCCCTGCTCGAAAAGTCCCAGCGCCACCAGATTGTTCTGCAAAAACTTGCCCGTCAGAAATTCCATCGAAAGGTAGTATACGCGCTTGGCATCCTGATCCACATACGCACGCTGAGTGGCAATGAAACGATCAATGCAGATGTCCCGTATCGCCGCAGAAAAACTCATCAGCAAATCAAAGTCCGTTGCACTCCGCCAATCTTTGCCACGTTCGTACTTAAGGTGAAACAGCGTCAGTTCCTTGATCTGCTCCGCCGTCACCGAATCAAAATTCTTATTCTGGTATTTCCGCATCGTATCCATATTCCACACCTCAATTGCTTTGCTTAACCCCGCAAACGGGGATTCCTATGTCAAAAAGGCTCTTTCTTATAGTGATCCAACTTCCAAAAGGCAACTTTTCTTTGTTTTTGTGTATCTCTTCCGAAGACCTTCCTTATATGATGCTTTCCCACGCAAAAAAGCAGCGCATCAACGAAACCTACGCGACATGCGTTGCACATAAGGAGAATGGTATGACGCTGAACTGCAGGTTGATCCGCCGGATGGGCACCCTTCTTTCCACCCTCCTATTTGCCATATCCTGCACCGGACCGGGCCGCACACCGAAATCCGGCGCCAACACCCTGCGCGTCGGCATCACCCCGGACTACCCCCCCCTCGTCTTTATACAGGGAGAACAAACGGTCGGACTCGAAGTTGATTTCGCTCATCTCTTGGCCGGAGAACTGGGCCTCCCGCTCCAACTCGTCCCACTCGAATGGAACGCCCTGATCCCCTCCCTGCTGGAGGGAAAAATCGACCTCATCATGTCAGGCATGTCCATCACGCAAGGACGCAAAGTGCGCATCGCCTTCAGCGAACCCTATGCTGAAGTCGGCCAAATGGCCCTGATCCGCCAAGCCGACAAAGCTGCCTTGGGGTCCATCGATCAACTCACCACCGCCCAGGTACGCATCGGCGTCATCCGCGAAACCACCGGCGACGTATTTGTTCAGCGCTACTGCCCCAACGCCAAACGCGTCGTCTATTCCCAACCCAAAGACGCCGTATGGGATCTCGGCCCGCAACGCAAACGGATTGACGCCTTTCTATATGATGACCCCGCCATCCGCTGGTTTGCCTCCGCCAACGAGGCCGACCTCCTCGCCATTGAAGCCCCCTTCACCCGCGAACATCTCGCCTGGGGCTTACGCCGCAACGACGAACAACTGCTCAATGAAGTCAACCGATGCCTGAAAACCTGGAAAAAAGATGGGCAGGCCGACCGCCTCATCCACCGATGGATTCCGTGAACGCCCGATCTCGCCATTCAATGCCAGACCCCAGGCCGTCGCCACGCCCGCTCACCATGGAGACCCCGCGCACAAACCGGCAACCTGCACTCCCCATATGAACTTAAATTATACCAACGACGAACTGCGTGAAGCCGTACTCGGGATCTGTCGCGAAGTGCAACGCGCCGGCGGGCAAGCCTGCGCCGTGGGGGGATGTGTCCGCGACACCGCCCTGGGCCTGCCCGTTAAAGACATTGACATGGAGATCTATCACCTCCCCGCCCGCGACCTCACAGAACTCCTCGGCAAACACTTCGCCATGGATTTGGTCGGCCAGTCCTTTGGCGTGCTCAAAGTGCATCACCTCCCCATTGATATCGCCCTCCCGCGCCGTGAAGCCAAAGCCGGCTTCGGACACCGAGGCTTCGACATCCATTCCGACCCCTCCATGCCACGCGAAGAAGCCGCCGCACGCCGCGACTTCACCATCAACGCCATCGCCATCGACCCCCTCTCCGGCGAACTCTTTGATCCCTTTCACGGGCTGGACGACCTGAAACGCCGCCTCCTTCGCCATACCACCTCCCGCTTCTCCGAGGATCCCCTGCGCGTACTGCGCGGCATGCAGTTTGCCGCGCGCTTCGAAATGAACGTCGCCCCTGAAACCATCGAAGTCTGCCGAACCATCGAACCCGAAGGCCTCCCCCCCGAACGCATCTTTGATGAATGGAAAAAACTGATTCTCCTCGGCCGTCGCCCTTCCCTCGGCCTTGCATTCCTCCGCGACTGCGGCTGGATAAAACACTACCCCGAATTGCAGGCACTCATCCACTGCCCCCAGGATCCAAAATGGCACCCCGAAGGCGACGTCTGGAACCATACTCTCCTCGCCATGGATGCCTTTGCCGCGCACCGCATCGACGAACCCTCCGAAGATCTCGTTGTGGGCCTCGCCGTCCTATGCCACGACTTCGGAAAACCCGCCACCACCCGAACCGAAGAAGATGGACGCATTCGATCCATCGCACATGCACGCGCAGCCGAAGAACCCACCCGCTCCTTCCTCCGGCGCATGACCGGTCAAAACACACTGATCGACGACGTCGTCACCCTGGCCGTTCATCACATGCGCCCCCATGAACTCCACCAGGCCGACGCCTCCGACAGC
>JAQVYB010000255.1 GCA_028708815.1 Kiritimatiellia bacterium
AATGTACCACGGAAAAGAAGACGCTTGCAACCAGCACTCCCGCCGCCACACCGACGGCCTTTCGCAGCGTTCCGAATATCACGCCGCGAAACAACCATTCCTCGATGTAGCCCACCAATAGCGCGCCCACCAGATTTCCGATCATCTTCAACCAGAAACGGGTACTCCCGGCCCACTCGGCCCCTGGAACATACGCCCCGGTCAATCCGGATGCCAACAGCAGTAACGCCATACTTACCATTCCAAGGATAAAACCGCCGGCGAGCCATGTTTTCCAGCGAACACCCCGTTCAAATCCCTGCTTCTCCAGCGTGACAAGTCCCGCACAACGCATCATCAGAAAAGCCCCGATCAACACGGAAATCAACACGCATCGAGAAACCAGCTTCTCAAATTCAAGCTCGCGCAAGACCGAGAAGGGCTCGAACACCCGCCCCAATGAAATCAATCCGTTGTAGATCGGCGGCGCAAGCAATCCACCCGCAAGCACCGAGAAAACAAAAAGGAGAACGATCTTAATCAGCAGGTATAAATCAGGCGTTTTGTCGTTTGGGGACACGCTTTTTCTCCTCCTCCACAGGGACGGCTCTCGGATCATACAGGCCCCGGTGCAGCATTTCAAAATACAGCTCTCGGCTGAGCCAGGCATCCGTGGCCGCATACGTAATCTGTTTTTCGGTCAGGTGATCCCCGGCCCAGTTGGAGCGCTGGGCCGATTTGGAAATGCGAAATCCCATGAGCAGCGCCGCCAGCCCCTTGAGGCCGTGGTGCTGCAAGCCGGCTTGCCGGGCCGCTACGCCCAAATCCACAAAACCGGCCGGCTCGAATTCCCGCAAACTGTTTAAATCCTTGAAATCATCATGCAGTGCAACGCCGCATTTCACAATGGCCGGGTCGGCCAGCAAACGGCACAGCGATTCCGGAAGCAGAAGATCAATCAAACGAAAAATATACACGCCATCCGAACCGGCTAACTGAAGCAGAGCTGGTGGATTCTTCTCGCCCTTACGGAAACAGGGCTTCGATTCAATGTCAAAACCGAGCACATGGTCCTGACAAATCTTCTCCACGGCCTTATCCACCTCTTCGCTATCTCGGATGAAATGGATCACGCCTTGATAGGAGCGTAAAGACAGCGCGTTTATATCTTCGTGCGAAAGTTTTCTGGTCAGTGTCATATCGTTTTATCCCGCTTGGAATTTGGAATACGACACCCTTACCAAACGCATCGGAATGTTTGGAGCATAAAAAGACTGGATTTTTAGAAAAAGACTCTATTTTTCCGTAAACACCACATCATCAACGCAAAAGGCCGATGGTTCTTTGCGTCTTCCCGTGTCATTCAGGTTGATGACCAGCCGCGCTTCCACCGCTCCTTTCGGCGCTGTGACAACCGTACGAAACTGTCGCCACTTCCTTTTAGAAAGATTATTGCCCCAGAACGGACCGGCATCCCGTGAAACTTCCACGCCCTTTTCATCTCGCCACTCAATGCATAAACCTCCGGAGGCCTTCCCCGACATTTCCATGTCCGGATGATCCAGCACGTATAATTCGCAGTAATATTTGGTGCGTTCCTCCACCGGAAGCGAAATCCAGATTCCCTGGGTAACATCTTCCTGCAACGCCGTCTTCATAAAGAGCGACTGTTTGCCCGATCGAAAATATTTGGAAGAAATACCGGCCTGCTCCTCCACCCCGGCCACCGTTGTGTAAATCTGCCAGCCATCGGGATTGATCGGCGTTTCGATCCCGGCTTCAATCAGCGGGAGCTCAAATCCGGCATTGGTCACCATATTGGCTTCCTGCGCCAACACAGGCATCGGGTAAAAAGTCGGCAGCAGAAGAACTGAGAAAAACAGGGTAAATTGTCCGATCGTCTTCATGCATTTATCCTCCTTTCAGCGTCCGAACGGGAGCCGTCTTCCGCACAGGACGCATCCGTTGTGGTCATCTATTCGGCCTTCGCAATTGACACTGACTCAGCCTCTTATCAAGCACACCCGCAGGTGGAACGAATGGTCAAATCCAGGTCAACCACCCGCGAAACAGGCGTCTCTTTTTCCAAAACACTTTGCAGCGCCGCCTGAGCGGCATAGCGCCCCATCTCACGCATCGGGACTTTCACCGTGGAAAGGCGCATGTGACGGGCAGAAATAATATCATCAAACCCCATGATGGCCACTTCTTCCGGTACGCGAATGCCGGCAGCCGAAAGCGCCGAAAGAGCACCCAGCGCCATGGCATCATTCATCGCAAAAATCGCGTCCGGCAACGTACGCCCCGAGCGGATCATTTCGTCCATCGCAAGAAATCCTGAATTTTCCGTAAAATCGCCGTCAATGATGCGCTCGGAGGGGATACTCAACTGCAACTGCTCCACAGCCCGCAGAATACCGCACATCCGGCCTTCCGTATCGTAATTGCCGAACGGGCCACGTATAATGCAGATATCCCGATAACCGTGCGTATCCACCAGGTGATGCATCGCTTTTTCCGCGCCCTGCTCATTATTCATGGAGATGCCGGCCATGTGCGGCCCGTCAAACGGGCGGTCGAGCAGAATAACCGGTATACGGGCCGACTCCGCCACCTCCTGCAGAAAATCGGAGGAGAAGGTCAGGTTCATCACCACCAGCGCATCGATTCGTCGGCTGAACAGATAATGACGCAACAGGCGTTCTTCATCTTCCACCCCATGCGAAAAACCGGTCATGATATGATAATTGCGCCGGGCCGCTTCCTCATCAATTCCCAACAACACCTCGGTATAAAAACCACTGTCAAAATCGGGAAAAAGGACCCCCAGAGTTTGGGTCGTCTGACCGGCCAGCGAACGGGCCGCCGGGTTGGGATGGTACTGAAGCTCTTCAATAATCTTCATCACCTTCTGCCGCGTCTTCTCCGTCACCAACGGACTGTCGTTGATCACGCGGGATACGGTGGCTGTTGAAACACCTGCTTTTTCAGAAATATCATAAAGAGTCACACTCATAGCTTAATCCACTCCGTTCGCGTCCGTTTCCTGAAGACCATGCCGACCAGCATCGAATTTATCCGGCTAGAGTTACCGGTTACATCTTTATGTTATGAACAGGAGAACCGTACGATTCAAGCATCAAATAGCCCGAAAAATCTCCAAACTGAAAATTTTTGTCGTCAAAACGTCTTTCATTCAGCAACATGCGCGAATTCTATATTTTGAAACACGGATCAGAAATGTCAGCGGTCGGTTAAAGTGTACCACCCCGGGTCGAATCAAAGTGTACCACCTTAAGGAATAAATCTGCTTAGATTTTTGCTTTCAATAAAACGAAAGCGAGGATCATGAGCAATACCCTTAAGG
>JAQVYB010000103.1 GCA_028708815.1 Kiritimatiellia bacterium
TCACGTATTCGCCGAGATTCTTTTCATCAAACGACATCCTCGCCGGAAACCCCGTGGCCAAAATCCCCTGCTTCGTGTCCTGGCAGGACGAGGGAGCCATCACCCGCCCAGCGGCCATAGCCCCCTACCCAACGACCCCGGTGACCAGCTCATCCCGGAGCAAATCGTACACAACTCCGGCGACAGGACGCCCCTGGTCGCACAATCCGACCGAAACCGCGCAATATCCAATGCCCCGCAAATAATTCACCGACCCATCCAGCGGATCGATCACCCATTGCAAAGGATTCTCCGGGTCCCGCCCCGGCACCAATCCCGTTTCCTCACTGAGGATGGAAAGGCCCGTTTTTTTCAGCACCTCGACAAGAATATCATTGGCCACCTGATCGGCCAGCAGCTTGACTTCTCGTCCTCCTTCTTCGACGCCCACCGCACGTCCGATTTCTGCACGGGCCTGCTGCAACACCTCCGCCGCCGCGCTAACGGCCTGCTGCGCGCACTTCATCGGTTCATTAAGTGGTGTATTCATACCATCCAAACACCTCTCCGTTATTTGCTATACGGCCCCGGCGGTAATCCTTCATACAAATCAACCAACTTCACATCCGGCCCATACAACTCCCGGCAGCGACGTGCCAGTTTTTCCTGAATGCAGTCGGAGGAAAGAATGATGGCATCCACCGTGGTTGGATCAAACGTGCGGGACAAAACCGGGGTCAGATGAAACGGCCCTTCCCGGTCCAGTGCGGGATGATCATCCAACACAGCAACCACGTCGATATCCTGTTCATCACGCAGCACGTGCATGAGCCAGTACGAATGCTTCCCCGCACCGTAGATTGCCACGCGCAGAACGCCTTCATCACGAGCCAGCGCCCGCCAGCGCAACTGAATATACTTTTCGAGGAGCCGACCGCCCTGAGCACTCCCTCCCCCGGAACGTTGGAGGAATCGGGACAGCAGAGCCGCCGCATAATAATAAAACACCTTTCGGATCGGATAGTTGCGTAGACGGGAAAGCAATCCGGGGGCTGGAATATTCCGCGCGCCCGGCATAGGACGATCCTCCACCTCGCGTAGCACGGCAATCAATTCGCCAAATACGGCCTCCGGCGTCATGAACTGTTCGGCATAGGCGGCGGCAATCGTCTCTTTGCTTCGTCGGTCGATCACATTTTCCAGCAGCGGGATGATTCGCTCCGGCATCTCCGTATAATCACAGACCAAGCCGGGAAACGTGGCGGGATCAAAGCCACGTGCGCTGGGTGGATTGCAAACGAGACACTTTCCATACGCCAGCGCCTCGGAGGTTTTGATGGGCAGGCCCGTCCCATACAGCGAGGGGTTCACCACAACGGCGGCTTTTTTATAGAACACCTCCAAATCCGGCACCTCGCCATGCAGACAAATGCCCGGAACCGATTGAAGCGCATAGAGTGATTCGCACACTCTTCCACAGACATCCAGAGCGGCAGAGGGAACGGCCTCCCGAATGCGCAACCACGCCTCGGTGACAAATCGTTCAATCCCCCGAATATTGGGATCGTAATTGCTGCCCACAAAAAGAACCGACCGCGAATCCTCCGGCGAAACAAACGGTTTGACGGGCATCGTATGGGTGGCACAGATCACTCGATGACCGGGAAGCAGCTCTTGAAGCAAACGCTGCTCCTCCGGCTGAATAGCCATCACCACAGGGGCCTTGCGCAGTTCGCGCAACTCCTCGCGTTTACCGGCCCATCGATCAAAGTCTTTTATGCCATTGGCCCGGGCCACCTCGGCTCGACGATATTGAATATCAATCGTATCGAGAACCCCCAGAATGCCCTCCGGTAATTGCGACAAAATGCCTGCCGTCCACGCATAATAACTGATCACCGCACAAAGGGGGCGACGACGCACAAGATCCAACACGAAGTCATTGAACTCGATATCCATATTCCGCGTGATATACGAGCGAGCGGCGCCCTGGGCCTTCAGGCGAACCGGACAGGCAGATCGGAAAAGATGCACCTCGCCGAAAAGACCAAGCGCCAACAGCCTTTCCCGGTCAGCATCTCGAGAAACCAGCGTCAGAACATAGCCGGCATCCACCAGGGTACGACAGAGAAAAAGAGCCCGGACAGCCCCTCCGCCGGAGTTCAATATATTACCGGGATAGACAATCAACACACCGGGGCGATCCGTTACGGGCTTTATCGATGTTTGCTTTACCGCACTCACGGCACACTTCCATGGGCCACATTGTTCTCACCAGGGAAGCGCAGGCGGTGACTGGTTGATAGAATCGTTTCCACAGAATCGGTGAAAATATCGCCACACCCTTTATTTATGGCGGCTCCCGTCACGTCCACATTGTACACACTGGCATTACATTTTCCGCTGGATAAAATATGAAATCCCTCCCGGGAAACCCCCGGCGTTTTCTTCTCCGCCCACAAATGCTCGGCAGGTTGACTGAGCTTGCGAATAACGGGCAACCCAATAGCCAGCGACGTTCCGGCGGCCATTGACTGCGCCTCCATGAACACCTCCTGAACCTGGGCGGAGGAGGTGTCGAGCAGCAACGTCTCAACCGGACGCCCCTGCATGACGGCCCCCGCCACCGGCGCCAGAAGCTGAACATCCAGCCGGTCCACGCCCAGTTCAATAGCCAGGCGGACCAGATCGAGCAACTCAGACAGGTTCAATTCATGCAGCGTCATCCGCAAATAAAAAAGCGGAAGCTTCTGCCCCCGGGTACAACGCAGATTCATAAACGACCGAACATTGGCAATGATCTGTTCCTGTTTGTTATTACCACGAATAATCTGATTCAGTGCCGGCGAGACGGCATCCATGGAAATGATCACCCGTTGAACCGTACTTTCAAGCAATGCAACCTGAACCCTCTCATGCATGGCAATGCCATTGCTGTTCAGCCGGATCTCAAAGCCCGGCATTACTTCGCACTGCCGGAGCAGGGCTTCCGGTTCCGGATGAACAAACGGCTCATAACTGCAGGAAAGAGAAAGGGTCCCGCGATAGGGCTGCAATTTGCGAGCCAGCACTCCAAACTGATCCGCCGACATAAAAACAGCTTTGGCGGGTCGATCACGATACGTCAAATAGCAGATGGCACATCGGCTGTTGCATTGGTTGGTGATGTCGGAGGTAATGGTCAATGGTTCGTTCATCAGCGGCTTCTTTCCGTCCTTGTTCCTTTTGCGGGTTGCATGGCTTACGTACCGGGGAGCAGATTATCAACGATCAGGGCCTCTTTCAATGCGGAGCCCCGCGGCTCCCGCAGAATCTGATTGAGAAAGGTGCCCAGAGAAACATGCAACCCATGCGTTCGACCGTTTTGTATGAAGCTTTTCACGGCATCTATAATGGGAGAAGGCACCATGGAAAGGGTGCAATCCAGATCACAGGCCACCGAGGTGATGCCCGCGACCATCACTTTTTCCATAAACGGTATGACATCATGAACGTTCTCCGGCATGATTAGAAATTTTGCCGTCACTTTCGCCCCGGTGGCGGCATACTGCGCTATGTTTTCCCAAACCACTTCGTGATAATCCTTTTTTTTCAGTATTCTGTACGTTTCCCTTGTGCCGGAATCCACACTGCATGTAACGGTTGCGTGCCGTTCCCTCAGCAATTCTTCGATCTGACGCGAATATACGACACCGTTTGTATAAATAATATGATGATAATGACAGGGCCTAAGTAATTCTAAAACAGGTTCGAAATCCTTAAATATCGTGGGTTCGCCTCCGCCCCAATGTATCGTTCCGCCCGGCGCCAGAATGCTTCCTTCAAGCATGTTTTTTACCACAGGATATAAATCATAGGCTTTTTTCCGGTTGGCTCTTCTTTTTGCAATGGCGCAATATTTACAGGCAATATTGCAGTATCGAAAATTGGCTATTAACAACGTGTCAAAAAGATAAGCACGGGGCGTCCAGGTTTGATACTTCAACCGTGAACAGTTCGCGCACTGCGGATACTGCTTTTGCTGATTCAGTCGGACCATCTGCTCTTTACGCTGCATGATTCGGTCCAGGGGTAATTCCCCGCCACGGAACTGGGCCAGAAAAGGCCAGCGCAGTTTGTATTGCGTGACACAACACGCGGTAATGGACCCTACATTGAAGGCCAACCCGCTTTCAATATAACTGCAACTCCAATACGGGCCGTCCGGCTGGTTGTCAGCCCATTTCTCCAATTGCTCACCGGGACTCATCATTTCAGCCGCCTTCCCTGTTCCCTCTCTGGAATGCATATTCCATCAGCCCGTTCGTCGTTATAACGTTCGTCTATTCAGAAGTTTTCCGATCGCCGCATCCACCGTGTTCAAGGAGCCATCCTTTTCCGACGCCAAAGAAACCAGATAATCGGAATACAGATAAGAAACCAACGCACGATAATGCTCATCATGCCGTTCACACTCCTCATTATTCAATGCCCGGTGCAACGCCAAAGGAATCTCTTCCCGACAAACCGCCTCATAGACGATGCCCTTGTTGAACAGAATATCCACGGACATGGAAATCACCGGTTTCCCGGCATTCAGGGCCAAAAATGCCAATCCGCTGCCCGTGCTTGCAATGATGTCCGCCCAGACAATCAAATCCCGGAAATCATGATCGACAACAAATAGATTGTCCAGCCCCGACACATCGAACTGCCGCCCGATAAATGACGGATGCGGCTTGAACACAACCAATCCGTCGTATTCCGCGGCCAGACACCGGGCGGCGTCGAAACTGCTTGAATAACCCGGCAGCGTCTTGCAACGATCCTCGTGATGCACCGGAACAAATCCAAGGGTTCCATCATCAGGGGGAAAAAAAACAATTTTCGGACGGTTGGCCCGTGGATGGTTTTGAAGGTCCGTGAAGGTTGTTGTTTGATTCTGCTGATATTTCACGTACGAACGTGTATCCAACCCTTGCAGAATTTTCGTTCCATCTTCCACTCTCCGGGTGTAATCCCCCGCAGGAATCAGGTCGTCCAGACACTTCCGCGCAAGGATCGAATGTCCCAACAGCCCCCCCTCTTCCAAAAACCAGGTGTTCGGGAAAAATGCCCGCTCAAGCAATACGGCTTGGATGCCTAGTTTGCCGCACATTTCATGCAGAATGCCCGTGTGAGGACACAGCGTGTTCCAGCTCAGAAAAAGAGAGGGCTGATATTTTTTCAGAATGTCCCATGAATTGCGAACGATGATGTCCAGGAGGCGGTCCCCCTCCTGAGCCACATCGCAATACTGCTTGACCAGTTGGCCCACACGCTCCCGCCATTTGGAAACGTCGATCAGGGAATAGGCTTCCTGCATCTCTTCCGCGCCATACGCTTGTTGCGGCGATGGCCAGCGGGATATCGTCCATGAAAGAGGGATGTGGCACTCCGAATAGGCGCTGTTTGGTATCGACCAAACATAAGGCGTCCAGCCCCGCGTTTTGAATGCAGCCAGCAAATCCGCAAAAAAACGTGCTTCGTGCGGACCGACGGGAGCCAGGTTGGAGATTATGGCAACGGGCTCTTTTGTCTTCATATTAAAGCTTCTTTAACCACAGACTTGCCCGCGAACCGATATCGCCCGGTCCCCAGTTGGGATGGTTCTTAAACAGCTCCGAATGGTATTTTAGGAGGTAGTTTGTAAACACCTCTATCGAGTAGCTCCGGTTATATTGCAAAAACGCTCTGACCAGATAGATCTCACTCCACGCGCGCCCCTCGTTCACCCAGTGTTCCGGATATTCAAA
Source organism: Kiritimatiellia bacterium (assembly GCA_028708815.1). Classification (GTDB taxonomy): domain Bacteria; phylum Verrucomicrobiota; class Kiritimatiellia; order RZYC01; family RZYC01; genus JAQVYB01. The sequence continues at coordinate 5,754 of JAQVYB010000103.1, forward strand.
CGGATAGAAAATGTCATGAATATGGATGTAGACCCCTGATGCCAAAGAAGGCAGCACTTCAAAGAAGAGATAATTCACGTCATTTCCTGTCCGTGTCACATGGGAGGAGTCTATGAACAAGATGTCGCCTGCGGCAAGTTGTTTGAATTCTTTCAAGTCGGCATATTCAACCTGTTCCTCGATCAGGCGGACAGGATCACCCGGTCTGAGCATGGTTTTCAAGCGTTCCGGATAGGGTTCATAGCAGGTGATCTGAATGCTGTTATGCAGGCATCTTTCATTAATATCCAATGCCATATGCGTGGAGTGCCCGCTTCCGACCTCAATAATGCGTTTTGGCTTTAGAAACAACATCATCAAGGCATAGAGAGTCGCATCAATATACGCATAGAAATCATTCCCATGATAAAACCGGAATTCAGTGGTTCTGGAAATGCTGAATATCGGCATTTCAACGAGATGTTTCCTGAGCTGAGCGAACAGGTCTAACTGGTGGTTCACATTCATGTCAATACCGGCCAGGCTTTGCGGCGAACGCTCGGCAAAAATATATTTTTTAAACTGCTCAATGTGTGAGCAGGAGGGTATGGGCGAATAATAGTGGCCTAATGGGTAGCGCAATTTATATTCGTTATTTTTCATTCTGTGTCTCCAACAAGATGATTTCAGACGGAATTCAGGACATGAATCCACGGCTTTCCATGTGACGTTAAATAACTTCCCATCTTTTCAACCGCTTCTCTCGACGCATTCATCGCAATAAAGACCCCATCAATATCGTCCAGACCAAAAGGTGCCCGGCGAACGGTAACATGATCAACACAGGACAGATCCGCCCGATCATCCAGGAAACAGACTACCTCAATATCTGCATATTTCTTTTTGATGAGCGATGCGATCACCCGACCGTTTTTTCCGGCACCCCATATGGCGATATGTTTAATCTGAGGCTCTGTAAACGAGCGGATTTGTTCAAGTATTTTTTCTTCCGAGGCTAATAATGGATACAGATTCACAGAGGGCCTTCCACTCGGCAATGCCGTACCGGACAGCATGCTCTTGAGGCTTCTACTCCGGATCCATTTTCGGATGTCACTCGGCGTTCGACCTTCCTTCAGAACAATCAATCCAAGAAGCACGCCCAACGACCCGATCAGATTAAGTGCACCGATCTGATAGAAGCCAATGCTTTTCACAAAACCAAACAGCACAATGAGCAGAACAAACAGGAACAGGCGATACGATTGTCGACGATAAAGCAGAATATTTCCGCCCGTACGGTGGATCAGGTAATTAGCCACCTGACAGCCCATCTGCGCAATCAACAAAAAACGCCCCACTCGGTTGCTCGAAAGCACGACAAAAAGCACCCCATAGCGAAACAGCGAAAGAAGCGGATAAGTAAAATACCTTTCTTTGACGGCTATATGATTATGAATGAAGAACACGATTCGCAGCAGAACCAACACCCCGACCCACTTCAGGAATAAGGATTCCCATCCCGCCATACTATCCGAAACAACCGCCACGCCCATCAACCCAACAAACACACTCCATATCCACCCCTGCCTGATCGGATACGTTTTAAACAGCGCAAACCGTTTCGGTCTCGTTGTGTCATCGGCCCTGGAAAACGCAACACGGTCATTCTCGAAGTAGCCCATTTCATAGACGATCAACAGCGAGAAATACAGGAGGACCGCGGCCACGGCATTGAGCGGAGCGCTGAGGGAAAGAAACGCGCAAAGCAGGAGGGGCAGGTCTTCCAGCATGACCTGTCCCCGCAGATAATTAGAGCCGGCATAACGGCAATCCTGCAAATAGTGAAACGGGAAATAGACGTTTTCCCATCGATAGGGCTTTGGACGCACCCATTCCACAAGCAACCCCTTATCAACGGCATCCAGTAACGCTCGGTCGTCTTCTGAATCCGTTATGGCCACGGCGTCACTCAATTCATCCTCGGAAAGCACCTCTTTGACGGCCTGAACTTTTGACGACAGGCGCAGATTAACGTCTTGCTGAATGGAGGATGCCACCAATCGCATGTTCGGAGTCAGTTCGTTTAACAAGGGACGGATAATCTCTTCACATCCATAACTAACAATCAGCGGGTGAGTCTCCGGATTATCCAGCACGTTCCAGAGGGGTTGATTCAGATGGCTCCGCATCAGCTTCCCCGCTGTTTTTCGCCAGCGCGGCAACGCCCACGGCAGTATTCGCAAAATCCACCGGATTCGCAGAAAGTCTCTCTGCTGGTTGAATTGACGGGGCGCTCGCCAACGCAACCAGGCGTCGGTCATGCAGCAGATCAGGAAACAAAGCCAACCCGGCCTGGCCGCGCGAATAAATTCATCGGAGGAGTTGGCCAAAAACAGCGTGTAATCAAAATCCACCAGCAACTCATGCCCGGCATTGGCCCGGATGACAGACAAGGCATTTTCCTGTTCGTTATTCATGGGCGATTACGATCTTTTGTCGTTCAACGGTCCTTTCGGCGTTTCGTCCCGTTGAAAGAAAATACTACAGGACCAAGGCTTGTCAAAAGCAAGGCACGTGCCAGGCGTCGGCATGGACGTCGCCGCGGCGGGTGGATCCGCGAGACGATACCGAAACCCAGCCGCTTCGAGCAGGGCCAGCAACTCGCTTAGACGGTTTGCATCGGACTCGACACCGTAGTGGTATTCGATAAATCCGCGACGCACCAGCGAAAGGCTATCGCCGAGTTCGCGGATCACCCGTGTTTCGGCTCCTTCAATATCCAGCTTCAGAAAATCCACCGGCCCGTTGATGAAGGAACTCAGCCGACGACACGGAATCCGGACCTGACGGACGGTTCCGGCAGCCTGACTTTCCGTCAAACGCCCGGTAACGCCGGACCCCATCGGCATAGCGTCCAGCATGTTAAAGGTGACTTCGTCATCCTGATCCAGCAACGCATAGGGATACACCTCCGTATCCGACCAATGATTATGCTTCACACTTTCCCGGCATAATTCCCGCACACCCGGATGCGGCTCAAAGGCGATGATCCGCGCATCGGGATACAGCCATTTAAAGTAGCCAATCGCCATCCCGATATTGGCGCCGCCATCTATGATAACCGGCGCGGATGGCCCGCGTTCAAAATGGTAACTCTGCGCCAGTACAATCTCGCGAAACTGGATCAGGGCATCCCTTGCGCAAGCCACATACAGCTCCGCATTCAGTACCGGCATCAGGCCCCCACCCGATTTCTCAGCTTTCGCTGCGCGTTGCAAAGCCTGATATTGCGCCGTCAGATCAAAATCCACCGCGCCCTGCTCCAGGGCGATCGCCACCTCCGCCTGCTTCGTGGCCTCGGAGCGAATCTGCAACGCCATCTGCTTCAGTCCGTTCACCGTGGAACGGCCCGGCGCCAAATCCGGCAGACATAACGATAAGAGCCCGGAAAGACCATCCTCATCGGGCCGCCAGGGCAATAAACGGCTGAACACATTTTTCAAGGAAGCGTCCCGGGCGTAGGCCTTTTCCGCCAATTTCCGCGCCGCCGTCCATTCGCCGGCACGAGCCAGCAACTCCGCACAGATCATCTCGAAGGGAGGCGTCAGGCGCGCCGCATCCAAATCGCGCCGGCAGAACACCAGCGCTTCGTCATATTTTTTCTCCGCCAGCCGGAGACGGCCCAGGCGCGCAAAGCCATCACACAGAGCAACATTCTCCTGGTAAGCGCGCGACACCTCCGCCTCGGCGGCATCCCACGCCCCCGCGCGCGCCAGCAAATCAGCATAGATAAGCCGATGAGACGCGACCAGCCGGTCCGCCACCGCATCACGGCGATACCACTCCAGGGCCTCGGAATCCCGGTTCTCCAAGAGACAAATGTTTCCCAAACGCGCAAAACCATTGTGCAACCGGGAGTCCTCGCGATAGCCGCGTTCGACCTCGGCCTCCGCCGCGTTCCATTCGCCGGCGCGTGCCAGCAGATCGGCATACGTGAGCCGATGGACAGCGCTCATTCGGTCGGCCTCCGCTTCCAGCCGGTAGCCCGCCAACGCCTTCACAAAGTCCCGGGCCTCCAGCCACGGGCGTGCGACACGCACAAATCCATCATGCAGGGAAGGATCGGCGGCGTAGGACTGGGTGATCAGAGCAAAGGCTTCTTCCTGCGCGCCGGACTGTGAAAACAAAACCGCCACATTCAAGGCGTACCCGGGTGTCAGACGGCATTCATCCACATCTCTCCGCACCAGGTCCGCGCGTTGCAGGCGGATGCCCAGCATGGCAAACCCATTGCGTGCCTCGGGATACTTCGCATACACCCGCTCGATCAGGTCCACGGCCTGCGGCAGACGTTTCAGCGCACCCAGGCATTCCGCGCAGCGCAATTGTTGCCACCAGGAGGCACGCTGTTGTGCGACATCCTTTTCAAACCAAATCAGCGCCTCCTCAAAAGCCCCCTGCTCCATCATAAAACAGCCCACACGCGAATACCCGTCGTGCGCCATGGTGTTGCGCGCATACTCCTGTTCAATCAGAGACGCCGCCTGATTCATCCAGTCCGGCGCTTCTTCACACCATGCCGCAAAGGCACGGTGCCACTCCGCATTCACCGTTGGGGTTGTCCATAACAGGTTGGAAAGTTCATTCATGGCCGTCTCCACTCATTCTCAGCCCGTGTGGCCAGTCAAAAGACGGGAGTGGCACCGGTTTTTCACTCGCGGGGCACCGATTCAGAAACGCACAACGATACGACCAGCCCGAAGCCGCCTCAGCCAGCACCTCCGTGCGGCGTGCCGCATCCCGCCATCCCAGTGTTTTGAACAGAATCGCGGCCATACTCCAAAATACAGGGGTATTCTGCCTCATAAAGAAATCGGGCTCCTGCTGATAAAGACGTTCCAGAAAAGCAATCGCCTCCTCCTTTTTTTGTAGCAGGCCCGCTGCCACGGCCAAGCGGAACCAACCCACAGGCTCGTGCGCACGGCCCAGCGGTTCAAGTTCCAGGCACTCCTCCGCCTCACGCGAAAGGCCTGCACACGAGGCATAAAACGACAAGGCCGCAAAAGCATCCACGAAACAATCATCCGCATCCTGCCGCGCGATCAGAATCGGAATCACTTCACGAATCCGTCCGGCACAAACGGGAAACCGACTGCCTATAAGGAGTGAATCCGTATGAAAGCGACCTGCATCCCACTCGCCCAGCAAGATCTGTGCATAGCCTCCAGCCAGATGCAAATCGCGTGCATGCGGATGATCCGCTTCCAACCGGCAATAAAGGCGAAGGACAAAAGGAGCAAAAACCCGCATGAAGGCAGGCATCCCGGGATGGCGTTCGAGGCATTCGCGGGTCGCCGCACGAAGACCATCGACACTCTCTGCACGAACCATGTGCTCTAAAAAAACAGTACGCCACTGATCCTGCGGCGTTTCTGGATTCGGTTGTGTGGAGACTACGGCTTCTGCGGCCTTGAGACGTCCCGCTTCCAGTAAAAAGAGTCCGTATTCCACCTGCTGCACCACGGTTGCTCTGCCCGAGCTCATTAGCGCACGCCGACAAAGCATCTCGGTTCTCCGGCTCAAACGATTGCTGAAAAAAATGGACAGTCGGTGAAGCGCCCAGACCGTGAGGTCCGGATCGTTCGCCAGCGCTTTTTCCAACAGTCCTCGGGCGCGGCGCGGATTGGACTCCAGCAGCAACACCGCGGGAACAAGTGGGAGCCAGGGCAGGTCGGGACGTTCTTCAAACAGAAATTCCGGGACCCCGTCAGCGAACGCACCCGCATCCTGTATGAGCCAGTATTGAAAGGCCCGTCTCACGTATTCCGCGGGAAGTCCGGGATGCCGGATAAGTTCCATGAAGGCGCGGTGAATGGCGGGGGCTTCGGTCAGGGCGTGATAATCGCGCAAAGTCAGGGCGGCATTCACCGCATCAACCACCGGAGGGAAGACGGGTACCCCCTGATCGGCGCGCGCTGATTCAAGCATACCCAGAATGCCCGAAAGAATTCGACCTGTGCTATCCTTATAGGACACGCTTAACTCCCTGCTCCTATTTATTCTTTTCCAATCATTGGAAACTTTTTTCACGATTTTTCCAATCATTGGAAACTTTTCGCGCCGTTTTTCCAATCGTTGGAAACTTTTCTACGCCTTTTTCCAATCATTGGAAAGTGCCTTCACGGCCCATTCTCTTTCATGGTGGAAGCAGGCATGCTACTGGAATCGATCCACCGCCAGACCACGGGCCTTGAGCCGCTCGCAGAGGAGCGACTGATGGTCGTTGATTTCCTTCTGTGTAAACTGCGGCTCCATTTTTGCGGCATCGGTTCCGGGATTGGCGGAATAGGGAAAAATCATGGCGCGATTGCAGGAACATTGCTCAACCATCTCGACCGTCTGATCAATATCCTCCATCGTTTCTCCAGGGAATCCTGCAATCAGATGGGTGATCAGGTGAATGTTGGGAGCCGCCGCGCGAATTTTCTGAAACGCCTCCGCTACACGATCAATATACGGATACCGCCGCATGCTGTGTAACAACCTTGGGCTACCTGTTTGGATGGGTACGGAAAGATGCGTCACGCGTCCTTTTTGAAAGAACGGCAATAAATCATCCACATATCGAACCAGTCTTGCCGGATTGACATCCGCCAGTGTCCAGTGAACGGATGGATCTTCGGTTATTTCATCCAGTTTTTGCAGAAGATGAGGATAGGTAAGACCGATATCGAGCCCGTAGTCCGAGGGATCGTTGGCGTGAAACACTACGTGTTTATGACCGGCGGCAAGCAGGGCTGCATATTCCTGCAAACAGATTTCAAGCGGCTTGCTTTTGAACGGCCCGAGGGCGGCGGGATGAGAGCAATAGGAACACCGGTTGTTGCACCCCCAGGCAATACGAAGAAAGGGGCCCGGCTTTTTCCCGCTGGTGACCGCGTTGCGGATGTAAATAGGGCATGGGCTTTCCGGGTCGAACGAAGTCATTACGGGCACATCCGGGACATTGGCATCCGGAATGGAAGCCCACGGCACGGTGAATTCCGGGAAAAGAGAATCGATGGTATCAAAGTCGCGGGTGGCCAGATTCGGACCGGTGAACACGGATTCCAACTCATCCGGATTCATGGCGGGCAGGCATCCGAGAACGATCAACCGGCCCGGATAGCGCTTCAGCGATTCAACCATCGCCACGGCGGTTTTGACGTAGGACCCGATGAAAGCGCAGGTCAGAGCCACGAGGATGTCGGCATCCTGCGGGGATTCTGCGAGCTCGCACTGATTGGCGCGGAAATAGCGTTGCAGGCGTTCGGCATCCAGTCCGCGTTTCATGCACACCTGATTGCCCGCAATAAAGATTTTTGTTTTATTCATCCGCTTTTCCTTCTGTCATATCGTTCGGCGATTGAACGGGGATTCCGAAGGCGAAGGAATCCGCCCCGTCACCCACGGTGCATTGTGCACATCCGGGAAGGCGCGAGCGCTCACCCCGGCTCATCCATTCCATATACTGCCGATGTATGGAACCGTTATATAATTCTTCAAATGACTCTTCATAGAGATTCCCGAAGGCATTACGCGCATTCAAATCAACACAACAAAGTGAGAGCTGTCCGCCGGTGGTGACGATAACGGTATCGAGGCTGTAACAGCAGAAGGAGGAAGGCGCGGCGGTTTGGTAATACCCGAAGGACGGCCCCTCGCTCAGGTCATACGGATAGAAACTGCGCACCTGGTCGGCGCGCCGAAAAAGAGCCTGCAGGCGCTGATCCGGCAGCGCGGTGCGACAGGCTGCATCCTGCATGTTATTGACGTGAATCTCCACTTCCGGCGAGCGGTGATTCAACAGATATTCAAACTGATCAAGCACGACGGTATAGGACGCTCCGGGTCGCATGTGTTCGAAGGTCACCTCGTTTACTCCGTCAATACTCCAGATCACCCGACGGAGCACCTTCCGGCTCAGGATGGCTTCGGTTCGTGCCGGTGTCCAGAGGGTTCCATTGGTGTGCATATAAATCAAGGGACGAAAGGCGGGGGCCGCATCCAGCACGCCCCGGAGACCATCGAGCAGTTTCTCGAACGCCGGATGCAAGAGGGATTCGCCGGAAAAATAGAGTCCCAGCACCTGCACCGGGGTTTTCGTCAGCTCTTTCAGTACCCGCTGAAAAAGGGCTTCC
>JAQVYB010000104.1 GCA_028708815.1 Kiritimatiellia bacterium
GGAAAAGAAGGGGGTGCCGCGGGTGAAATCGTATTTTCGCGAGGCGTTGGTCAGGGCCTTGGAGCCTTCCTGCAGGAAGTCGGTCAGCCAGACCTGCCCAATCCAGAAATAGGGTTTGGTGCAGCTGACGATCAGGCGCCGGTTGGCGATAAAAATTTCCTCTTCAGCGGCCTCTACTTCAGAGACCATTTTGCGGGCCTGTGTCACGCCCTGCTGGAGTTCCTGTGCGTTGGCAAAACGCTTTCGGGCAAGTTTTTCAATCTGATAGCCGCACCAGTGTATTTCCTTGAAGAGATTGATGGTCTGTTCCTGGGTAAGTATTTCCACCGTGCCGCGTTGGACCAGAAATTTTCCGATGGGCTGAAGACTGGAGGTGGAGGGGGAATACGTGCGATGCTGCCGGATGATGATCGGCGCATAGCTGTGCTTTTTGAATTCCGGCAGGACGATTACATTAAACTGCAAGCCCTGAACCAGCGCTTTTAGCTCATGCTTGTGTTTATCGTTTATGGTTTGTCGCGCCACGTTTTAAAATCTCTGTCGGCCAGATGTTAATAGATATCCGCAAAAATCAAAGTTCGGGAGCATGTTGATATTTTTTTTAACAAGAAGCAAGTATTTGTGTAAGTTGTTGTGTTTTTGTCAGTTCGGGGAAATGGAGAAGGGCGCTATCCAGTCGGTGCAATGCGGGGGGGATATATGCAGCAAATCGGGCGGTTCCGGGCCTTTTTTCCAGTCGGCCATACGCGCCAAGGGTCTGGATCAGCCGCTGAATTCCGCCGGCGAAAAAAAGCCGCGGCGTGATCGGCGCCTCGGGATTCTTCATGTTGTAGTCGTTGAGCAGGGCCAGGCGTGTGGGCTCATCCAGCATGACGTAGGGATCGTACAGCAGGGAAGCCAGGTCGTAGGCGGCGGCGCCCAGGCGCATGCCCTGATAATCAATCAGAAAGAGACGGCGGTTCTTGAGCAGGATGTTGCTGGATTGCAGGTCGCGGTGGATCAGTACCTGCGGTTGTTCGCAAAGCAGATCGGCAATGGTTTGCAGTTCTTTGGCCACGGCCTTGCGCTGTTGGTCGGTGAGGCGTTTTCGGGGCAGCAGGAACTCGTCAAAAAACAGCGCATGCTCCCAGGAATAGAGGGCATGATCAAAGGGCTTTTCGAGCGGGATGGGTTTCCGGGTCAGGGCGCACGTTCCTGTTGTATGGAGCAGTACCACGGCATCAAGCACCCGCCGGTACAGACGTCGCGCCTCTGCGGCGGAGGACTTCTGCATGCGGTTGGTCAGATCTTCCCTTCCACCATCTTCCATGATCAGGAAGCGGTGCTTTCGGCTTTGATGCAATAGGCGTGGAACGGGCAGACCCTTTTTTTCCAGCCAGCGGGTATGTCCGGCGTAATGCATATTTTCCGGTCGGGTGGCGTCGTCGTAACGGATCAGCAAAACGGATTCTTTGTTCTGTGCGCTGAGCCGGTAGAAGGAGCGGTTGGAGCCGCGCGGGGGCAGGGTTTCGACGGTGATCGGGCCGTCGAGGCTCTTGGATGCGGCGCGTTTTTCCGGGGCGGTCAAGGTGGATGCGCCCGGGGTGAAGAGGGCGTCGCGGTATTCCCCGGGTGCAAGAAGGGTGACGCCCGAGGCTACGATGCAGCGATCGAGCTTGACTCCCCGGCCCAGCCGGGTGTTTTCCCAGAGTACGCTGCGGGTTACCGAGGCGGTGGACGCGATGCGTGCCGAGAGGTCGATGGCGGATGCCTCCTCGACGGACGCGGCGAAGGAAGCCGGCGCCACGGCGTCCGGATTGCAGAGTTCTCCACCGGGGAGCTTCAGCTGATGTGCGCGGACGGTTTGAAGATGCGCGTCGAGGTATTGCTGCGGGGTTCCGATATCGGACCAGAATATATTCGATGGATTCAGACCGGCAATCACCCGGTCCTTTTTCAGGGCCTGTTCATAGGCGGTGATGATGGAGCTGAACCCTTGTCGGGGAATCCAGTTCAGGATCTCGGGGGAGAGCAGGTGGAGTCCGCAAAAGGTAAAGGTTCCGCTGGTGCCGGGGCGTTTGGACCGAAAGTTGGCGATGTGCTGGTGTTGCATTTCGACGGTGCGCGGTCCGGCGCGATCTGTCAGCCAGAGGGCGGCCAGTGGTTGCTGCCGATGGAAAAGATTCACAAACGGAGCGGGATTCAGCGAGGAGGCGACGTCGGCATTCAGGAGCCAAAAGGGATTGCTGTCGAGCAGACCCTGCGCGTGGGCGAGTGCGCCGCCGGTTCCCAGTATTGTCGGCTCCGTGGAAAAATAGATCTGCACATTCGGGAGGTCGAGAGATTCGAGTGCGCGCCGAATCTGTTTTGTTTCGTGATGCAGGTTGATGATGATTCGTTCCACATGCCATGTGCAGAGCATGCGGATGACGTGTTCCAGCATGGGTTGGCCCCAGAGCGGCATGAGCGGTTTGGGGTGGACCAGCGAGAGCGGGAGCAGGCGCGTGCCGAAACCCGCAGCAAGAATAAAGGCTGTTTTGGGATGAGCGTTTTTCATAAGAAAGAGTCGCCGCACATTTAACGGCATCCGAGGAGGATTTCCAAGCCCGGAATCTTGCGGAAAAACAGCCGCCGGGCGGCTCTGCCGGAAAGCAGGAATTCTCCCTCAAAAACTCTTTTCCACGGGTTGGTCGGTCCAGAGTTCTACGGATGGGGCCTTTTGGATGGCGAGGCCGCAGGGAATGCTCCGGGGGTTGTGCAGGAGCGTCTGAATCATCGGGGCCTTTTCCTCGCCTGCCGCGAGGATGAGGATGCGTCGGGTGATTGAAAAGACGGTGGGTGTGAGGCTGACGCGGTCGGGTGGGTCGGGCCGGCGGACGGAAATGGCGCAGGCACCGGTACCGCGGCGCACGTCGTCGGCGGAAAACAGCGATGCAGTATGGCCATCGGGTCCGAGGCCGAGAACGGCCAATTCAAAAACGATGGAACGTTGCATCCAGGAACGGATGCCTGCGTCAAACGCGCGTGCGGCCTCTTCGAGGGGGAAGGCGGTGTTGACGGGCAGGAAGCGGTTGGAAGGCAACTGAAGCGCTGCGGTGACCGGTTTCAGATAGCGCGCATTGCAGCGCGGATCGTCGGCGGGAACCATGCGTTCATCACTCAGTGTGAGATGAAGATGCGGCGAGGCGGGAGCGGACAAGGCGGCGAGGCGTTGATAGGCGGGCAGGGGGGTGTTTCCGCCGGAGAGAATGACGGCGTAGTCCGCCTCTGCGGCCCGCGTGAAGCTGCGTTCCAACTCATCGGTCAGCGCCTCGATCAGGCATTCACGACTGGCAAAGGTTTTAAGTTGCATGGTGCTTCTGATCCGGTCCGGCACTCAGAGAGTACCGGGCTGCTGCTGAAGAAGCAAACAACGGCCCAGGCATTTGGAGCGCGGCGGGCTAGTTTGTGGACAGCATTTGATTAATGGATGCGGCGGCGCGGCGTCCTTCCCCCATGGCGAGAATGACGGTGGCGGCGCCGAGTACGATGTCGCCTCCGGCAAAGACGCCGGGCAGAGAGGTTTTCCCGTCGTCATTCACGGTGATGTTGCCCCACTTGTTTACATCGAGTCCGGGGGTGGTTTGGCGAATGAGCGGATTGGATTCGTTTCCGATTGCGACAATGACGGTATCCACCTCGATCATAAATTCGCTGTTCGGGATTTCGACGGGCCGACGGCGTCCGGAGGCATCGGGCTCGCCCAGTTCATAGCGGACGCATTCCATGCCGGTAACGAGTCCGTATTCATTGCCCTGGATGCGTTTTGCATTTTCCAGGATATGGAAGATCACGCCTTCCTCTTTGGCGTGGGCGACTTCCTCGACGCGCGCGGGCATTTCGACTTCGGTGCGGCGGTAGACCAGGTGGACTTCATCGGCGCCGAGGCGCACGGCGGTGCGTGCGGAATCCATGGCTACGTTGCCGCCGCCGAGTACGGCGACTTTTTTTGATTTGAAGATGGGGGTATCGGCCCGTTCGCGATCATAGGCCCGCATCAGATTGGAGCGGGTGAGATATTCATTGGCGGAGAATACGCCGACGAGATTTTCGCCTTCGATGTTCATGAATTTCGGCAGGCCTGCTCCGGTACCGATGAAGATGGCGTCATAGCCGTCCTTTTTCATAAGGTCGAGGAGTTTGCGGGTACGTCCGATGACGAAGTTGGTTTTGATTTCGACGCCCATGGCCTGGAGCGATTCGACTTCCTTCTGGACAATGGCCTTGGGCAGGCGGAATTCGGGGATGCCGTAGAGGAGTACGCCGCCGGGTTTGTGAAAGGCCTCGAACATGGTGACTTCGTGGCCTTCGCGTCGGACATCCGCCGCGACGGTGATGCTGGCCGGGCCGCTGCCCACCACGGCGACGCGCTTGCCGGTGGGGGCCTTGACCGATGGGGCCTGTACGCCGTGCTCCCGCTCCCAGTCCGCCACATATCGTTCCACGCGCCCGATGCTGACGGCCTGATTTACATCTTTAAGGGATTTTCCCACCGTGCAGTGTTCCTGACATTGGGTCTCCTGCGGACAGACGCGTCCGCAGACCTGCGGAAGCAGGCTGCTTTGCTTGATGATGCCAATGGAGCGTTGAAAATCACCTTCAGCGGCGGCGGCCAGAAAGCCGGGAATATCAATGCCGACCGGACAGCCTTTAACGCATGGCGCGGTTTTGCATTGCAGGCAGCGCATGGACTCGAGTTTCGCCTGTTCGGGAAAATAGCCCATGGCGACTTCCTGCATGTTGTCGCGGCGGATCTGCGGGTCCTGCGTGGGCATTTTCTGCATGGGAATGGCCATGCGTTCTTTGGGTTTGAGGGGTTCCTTCCGGTGAAGAATCTGTTCCAGGCCTTCGGCGGCGTCGTGCTGAATCTGTTGGGGGGTATCGTGTGCGGACATGGTTGGGCGCTCCTGTAGATTATCGGTTCATGTTTTCAATCTGTTGGTTCAGCTTGCACGGGTGCGGGGCCTCTTGTTCCTGGGTTTTATAGGATTTCAGGCGCTGCATCATGTTGTCAAAGTCTACGAGGTGGCCGTCGAATTCGGGGCCGTCCACGCAGACGAATTTGGTTTCATCGCCGACGGTGACGCGGCATCCGCCGCACATGCCGGTTCCATCCACCATGATGGTGTTGAGGGAAACCACCGTGTGCACATGGTAAGGGCGAGTGGTTTCGGCGCAGAATTTCATCATGATGGGCGGGCCAATGGCCACGGCCAGATCAGGAGGGGGTGTTTGTTCGCAGAGTTCCTTCAGCGGGGCGGTGACGAGGCCCTTGCGTCCGTAGGACCCGTCATCGGTGCAGAGGATCAGCTCGTCGGCCAGGGCACGCATTTCGTCTTCGAGGATGAGAAGCTCTTTGTTGCGTGCTCCCATGATTACCGTGAGGCGGTTGCCCGCTTTTTTCATGCCTTGAACAATGGGATGCAGGGGGGCGACGCCGATGCCTCCGCCCACGCAAACGACGTGTCCGAATTTTTCGATATGGGTGGGTTTTCCCAGTGGGCCGACCAGGTTGGCAATGGCATCGCCTTCGTTCAGTGCGGCGAGGCGGGTGGTGGTTTTTCCGACGACCTGGAAGATAAGAGTAATGGTTCCCTGTTCGGTGTCGGCATCGGCAATGGTGAGGGGGATGCGCTCGCCGAAATCGCTATCGAGCTGAAGGATGATGAATTGGCCGGGGCTGCGTTCCTCGGCGATGAGAGGGGCGTAGACTTTCAACATATATACGTCGGCGGAAAGTTGTTTTTTCAGGATGATTTTGTGCATGGGGATTCCTCCATTTACAGGTTCGATGTGTTGATGGCGTAGAGATACCGTTTAATTTTCTGGGTGGATGTTTTCTGGAATTCTTCGTAGCGGAGTTGGATGCAGCGGGGGCGTTTGTATTCGGCCAGGTGGCTGCATTGGGTACGCACTTCGTCCGTGATGAGTTTTTCCAGTGCCTGATCGGTGAGGCCGGGTTTCTGCTGGGCGATGATTTCCTGGTCGGGGACCACGATCACGCCGACTTTTTCTCCGACTTTTTCTCCCTGATCGCGGTAGCCGAGAATGAGGGCTTCTGCGATGAAGGGGCTTTTCAGGATTTGGGCTTCCACTTCTTCCGGATAAATATTTTTTCCTTCGCGATTGACGATCAGGCTTTTGAGACGCCCGCTGATGGTGAGGTATCCTTCGGAATCGAGATGTCCTAGATCGCCTGTATGGAGCCACCCATCGTGTATGATTTCCTCCGTGGCTTCCTGATTCTTGTAGTACCCCGCCATGACATTATTACCCTGAACGGCAATTTCGCCGATGCCTTCGGCTTTTGGATTTATAATTTTCAGTTCCACGCCGGGCAGGGCCTTGCCCACGGTGCCCGGTTTATTTTTTTCGGGCGGGTTGAGAGCGACCACCGGGGATGCTTCGGTCAGGCCATATCCTTCGCGGATCACTACACCGAGACGATCCCAGCCCCGGATCACCTCCGGATCACAGGGGGCGCCGCCCGAGACCACCACGCGCAGGCGACCACCCATGCGTTGGATGATTTTGCGGCCCACCACCTGGCCCAGACCGACTTTCAGCAGCAGCCGGGCAGACCGTTTGGCGTGGATGCCCTGATGAATTTTGGCATACATTTTTTCGAGCAGCAGGGGGACGCCGATGAGTACCGAGGGGCGTGTTTCCTGGATATTTTCGCTGAGGGTTTTCAGGCTTTCCACAATGCTGATGGAGCAGGCCGAAGCCAGGGGAACCAGCAGGCAGGTGGTGAAGGCAAAGGCATGGTGCAGGGGTAGGACCAGCAGGAAATTATCTTCCTCGCTCACATCCCAGAATAGGCCGAGACTGCTTTTCACGTCCGACGTGAAATTCAGATGGGTGAGCATGGCGCCTTTGGGTCGTCCGGTGGTCCCGGAGGTGTAGATGATGGAGGCGACATCGGAATCGGCGGGGGTGGCCAGGTCGTAGGCGGTGAGATCGGCGGGCAGCATTTCCGCGGCCTGCTGCATCTGTATTTCCAAGTCCTCATATCTGATTGGGCCGGTGGCGGGCAGGGTGATGTGTTTGCCGTTGATGAAGAGGACGGATTTCAGCGCGGGCAGCTTGTCTTCGATTTCGCGGATGAGTTGGTAGTTGCGTGCCGTGGTGAGCAGGCAGGTACATTCGGCATTGGAAAGGATGTGGGCCACTTCCTGTTCGCGGAGTTTGGGGTCCATGGGCACGGCCGATGCGCCGAGACCGGTGATGGCGAGGTAGAGTTCAATCCATTCGATGGAGTTGTCGAAGAAGAGGGCCACATGGTCGCCCGATGCAATGCCGAGGCGGTGGAGTACTTCCGCCGTGAGGCGTACCCGTTGGAGGAGTTGTTCGTAGGTTCGTTCCTCCCAAAGGGAGTTTTGCTTGAAACGCACGGCCACGCCGGTCGGATTTTTCAGGATGGCTCGCGCCAGCAGTTCTTTGATGGTCATTTGTTGTTTATTCCCGTGGTTTGATTGTGGAACGAACCTTCAAAATACCCGAATCGTTGGTGAATGTAGAACTCAAAAGCAGCAGGGGAGAGTAAGGGGAAACAAAAAGGCTGGCAATTCAAAATGTTTTTTTTCATGATTCCCGCAGTGACTGTGTTTTGGACACGCAAGCGGAGTGTTGTTGTGGAGGGTGTTGGCTATGACTGTAACGGTGCAGGTAAATTTGGGGGAGCGTTCTTATCCGATTTGCATCGGGTGTGATCTGCTTGCTTCGTTGCAGGCGGAATGTGCCCGGCGCTGGCCGGGTGGGCGGTGCCTGTTGGTGACGGATCGGCATGTGGGCCAAATCTATGCCTCGGCATATGAAGGGGCCCTGCGCGAGGCGGGTTTGGTGCCGGCGGTGTTACAGGTGCCTGCGCGGGAGTCTTCAAAATCGCGCAAGTGGCTCCATGCCGTCTATGATGCGGCCTTGGAGCATGGAATGGGGCGTTCTTCGTTTATGGTGGCGCTGGGGGGCGGCGTGGTGGGTGATTTGACGGGATTTGCCGCTGCGACATTCATGCGGGGCATCCCGTTTGTGCAGGTTCCCACTTCGTTGCTGGCAATGGTGGACAGCTCGGTGGGCGGCAAAACCGGCATCAATCTGCCGCAGGGCAAGAATCTGATTGGGGCTTTTCATCAGCCTTCGGCGGTGTTTGCGGATTTGGAAACGCTGGCGACGCTGCCGGAACGGGAGTATCGCTCGGGCCTGGCCGAAGTCATTAAGTATGGCATTATCGAAGACGCCTGGTTTTTCACTGCCCTTGAGAATCAGGCGGAGGCCCTGAAGCAACGCGATATGGAGACGCTGGCGCGGGTCGTTTCGCGTTGCTGTGAAATCAAGTCCGAGGTGGTTCGTTTTGATGAGAAGGAATGCGGTGTTCGGGCCATTCTTAATTTCGGGCATACGTTCGGCCATGCGCTGGAGACGTGCAGTGGTTACGGCAAACTGCTGCACGGCGAGGCCATTTCCATTGGCATGGTGTATGCCGCACATCTTTCGCATGAGGTGTCGGATTTGAGCGCGCAGGATTTGGAACGGATTGAGTGGCTGTTGATTCGCATGGGTCTTCCGGTGAAGGCGCCTCCGCTGGATTGGAAGGAACTTTATGCGGTGATGCAGAAGGACAAGAAGAACCAGCGCCGGGACCCCTTGTTTGTGCTGGCGCCACGCATCGGCAACGTGGTGCATGGGGTCGAGGTGCCGCAGGCGATCATGCGCCGGACCTGGAACGCCATACTCGACCAACCGGAAAACCAAGAGGAAGCGCAGGCAGAGCCTTCCGCCGGGCGGAGAAGGCGTGCCGACGGATGAATGCACGCGAAGCCTATATCGGTTTGAACATGATCACGCAATTGGGCCCGGTGCGTATTCGTGCGCTGGTGGAGTATCTCGGTTCGCCGGAGGCGGTGTTTCAGGCTTCGCACGGCGATTTATGCGGGGCGAAGGGCGTGGGCGCCCGCCTGGCGGATGCCGTGTGCGAACAACGTGGACGGATTCGGGTGGATCGCGAAATCGCGGCGGCGGAGTCCTTGGGCGCACGGATTATCACGTGGGTCGATGAGGAGTATCCCGAATCCCTTCGGACCATTTATGATCCGCCGGTGGCACTCTACGTGAAAGGGAGCCTGCAAAAGAAGGATCGCCACTCCCTGGCGCTGGTCGGCTCGCGGCGCTGCACGCATTACGGTTTGCGCACGGCGGATCGTTTCGCCTATCAACTCGCCAAGGTGGGGTATACGGTGAACAGTGGGCTCGCGCGCGGCATCGACACGGCTGCGCATCAGGGTGCGTTGAAAGGGGGCGGGCGGACGCTGGCTGTTCTGGGCGGAGCGCTTGATCGGCTCTATCCCGAAGAAAACCGAAAACTGGCCGACGAGATCGCGCGGCAGGGTGCGGTGCTTTCCGAATTTCCGTTGGGGCGCGAGCCCGACAAAACCACCTTTCCTTATCGGAACCGGGTGGTGAGCGGTTTATCCCTCGGGGTGCTGGTGGTTGAATCTCCGCGCAAGAGCGGGTCGCTGATCACGGCGGATATGGCGCTTGAACAGGGTCGGCAGGTCTTTGCCGTGCCGGGGCGCATTGATGAACCCGCATCGCAGGGGTGCCATCGCCTGATTCGTCAGGGAGCCAAACTCGTGGAAACGCTGGACGACATTCTTGAGGAATTTGAACAGTTGCTTCCGGCGGAATTGGTGCAGTCGCATCGTGCGGCTCAAAAACGCCCCGATGTGGTTCTTTCGGCGGAGGAGGCGCGGGTGGTGGCGGCTTTGGGGGCCGGTTCCTCCGACATGGATACGCTTGCGCGCTCGTGCGGCATGACCAGCGCGGCGCTCAGCGGGCTGATGCTTGGGCTTGAAATGAAGCGGGTAGTCCGCCCGCTGCCGGGCCGCCGCATTGAGCTGTGCGTGCAGGCAGGCGATCTTCGGGAGTGAAGTCTGCCGCCCGCATGTCTTGCCTCGGCGGCAAACTCGCGGCTGATTTACATTGAATACGCGCATTCAATGCGGTTATTTTCCCGACTTTATTGGTTAACCGATTGGAATAAGCGAGTCATGACAGAGAACGAACCTGTGCTGAATCAGCATTTTATACGCGAGAAAATTGCCGAAGACAACCGGGCCGGTACGTTTGGCGGGAAAGTGATTACCCGTTTTCCGCCGGAGCCCAACGGCTATCTGCACATTGGACATGCCAAGGCCATTTGCCTTGATTTCGGCATGGCTCTCGAAAACAACGGTCGATGCCACCTTCGTTTTGATGATACGAACCCCACCAAAGAGGATGTGGAATATGTGGATTCCATTATGGCCGATGTGCAGTGGCTCGGTTTTGACTGGGGAGAACACCTCTACTATGCCTCCGATTATTTTGAACAGATGTTTCAATATGCCGAAGAGCTGATTCACAAGGGGCTCGCATACGTTTGCACGCTTTCGCCCGATGAGTTCAAGGAGTACCGCGGCGTACCGACGCGCCCCGGAAAGGACAGCCCCTGGCGCAATCGGCCCGTGGCGGAAAATCTGGACCTTTTTCACCGTATGCGTGCCGGCGAATTTGAGGATGGCGCCTACGTGCTGCGTGCCAAAATTGATATGGCCTCGCCGAATCTGCACCTGCGTGATCCGGCCATCTACCGAATCAAAAAAGCGCCGCCGCATCACCGCACCGGGTCCGACTGGTGCATTTATCCCATGTATGATTTTGCGCATTGCCTGGAGGATGCCATCGAAGGAATCACCCATTCCCTTTGTACGCTCGAGTTCGAGGTGCATCGTCCGCTCTATGACTGGATTCTCGAACACGTCTCGGTTCCGTGCCATCCGGAACAGACCGAATTTTCGCGGCTGAACCTGAGTTACACCATAATGAGCAAGCGCAAGCTGCAGCAGTTGGTGGAGGAGAAGCGGGTGTCCGGCTGGGATGATCCGCGTATGCCGACGCTTGCCGGCCTGCGTCGGCGCGGCTATACCCCGGAGGCCATTCGCCGATTCTGCGAGGAAGTGGGTATCACAAAATTCAACAGTCTCACCGATGTGGCGCTGCTCGAGCACTGTCTGCGGGATCACCTGAACAAAACCGCCGCGCGCGCCATGGCCGTGCTGGACCCGATCAAGGTGGTGATTGATAATTTCCCCGAAGGAGAGGCGGACGCGTTCGAGGCCGTCAACAATCCCGAGGATCCCGCAGCGGGCACCCGGGAGGTGCCTTTCTCGCGGGAACTGTATATCGAGCGCAACGACTTCATGGAGGAGCCGCCCAAAAAGTTTTACCGTCTGGCACCGGGGCGGGAGGTTCGCCTGCGTTATGCCTGCCTCGTGACCTGCACCCATGTGTTGAAAGATGCCGACGGTCAGGTGACGGAGATTCACTGCACGTGGGATCCCGAATCGCGCGGCGGCTCCGCGCCCGACGGGCGCAAGGTGCGCGGAACCATTCACTGGGTCTCGGCGCAGCATGCCGTTTCGGCGGAGGTGCGGCTGTATGATCGCCTCTTCACCAAAGAAAACCCGGGCGATGAACGGGACGGAACCACGTTCCTCGATCACCTGAATCCGGACTCCTTCCAATCCATACGCGCCTACCTGGAACCCGCCCTGGCGGGTGTTGCGCCGGGCACCCGTTTTCAGTTCGAGCGCCTGGGATACTTCTGCGCCGACGCCAAAGATCACGCCCCGGACCATCCGGTGTTCAACCGAACGGCTTCACTACGGGATTCGTGGTCCAAACAATAAAACAAATCGTTCGTTGCGCCCCGTGTGGCGCGGCAGACAGGATGGAATGAGCGGCATGGAAAAGCAGGAAAGCAATCGCAGAGTCATCGCCATCGTAGGGCGTCCCAACGTGGGAAAATCCGCGCTGTTCAATCGCATCACGGGTCGGCGGCTGGCCATCGTCCATGAAGAGAGCGGCGTCACGCGCGACCGTCTTTGCTCTGAGGCGGTATGGGACGGCCATCCCTTTGAACTGATTGACACCGGCGGAATCGGCCTGATGGATGGCAAGAGCTCTGCGGACCATATTGAGCAGGGCACCCGCGAACAGGTCGATATTGCGCTGCAGGATGCGGCCTCCATCATTTTTGTGACGGATGTCACTCAAGGGGTGGTTCCTCTGGATGAAACCGTGGCGGGGTTGCTGCATCAATGCGGCAAGCCGGTGGTGGTGGCGGTGAACAAGGCCGATCACGAAGGACTCGATGACCGGCATTTGGAATTCGCCTCGCTTGGTTTTCCCATGTTTCCAATTTCCGTGCTGCACAAACGCGGCATTGACGACCTGGTTCAGGAGGCGATCAAGCCGCTTCCTCCGGTGACTCCGGCTGACTTGATTGAGCCGCTCAAAATCGCCGTGGTGGGGCGGCCCAATGCCGGTAAATCCTCCTACATCAACCGACTCCTTCAGAACAAGCGCGTGATTGTTTCCGATGTGCCCGGCACCACCCGTGACAGCATCGAAATACCCTTTTGCACCGGCCAGGGAGAACAGTTGCGCAAATACGTCCTTATCGACACCGCCGGTATCCGCAAATTCAGCCGTGCCAAAGATGCCGTTGAAAAATACAGCATCAACCGTGCGGAAAAAAGTGTGGAGGCCGCCGATGTGGTGATTATGATGATCGATGCCACCGAAGGACCGAAAAAGCAGAACAAGAAGATCGCCGCGCTGGTGCTCGAGCAGCACAAAGGCTGCGTGATTCTCGTGAACAAGTGGGATCTGGCCGAAGGGGTCACCACGCAGCGTGAATATGGAAAGGCCCTGCGCGAGGAACTCCAGTTTCTGGATTTTGTTCCCGTGCTGTTTACCTCCGCCGAGACCGGCTACAATATCCGTCGAACCATTGAGGCGGTCGATCATGTGTCGACGCAGATGCGCACCCAGCTGACGACCGGCCTGCTGAACCGGGTCGTGCAGGAGGCCGTGCAGAAATATCAGCCGCCCATCATGCAGAATCACCGCCTGAAGATCTATTACGTGACCCAGGTTGGAGTGAATCCGGTGACGATTCGCTTCTTTGTCAACACCCCCACGCGGGTTTCCGCCAATTATCAGACCTACCTCATGCATCGCCTGCGCAAGGCCTTCGGCCTCGAAGGCGCGCCGATTGTGCTTCAATTCCGAGCACGCAACGAAGGACGAACAGGGCGCTAAGCGCCCATTTCATCTTTTTCCAACGATTGGAAAAACGGGCTGAAAAAGTTCCAACGATTGGAAAAACAGGCTGAAAAAGTTCCAACGATTGGAAAACGGGTTGAAATAGAAGAAAATCGCCAAAAACCGGTTCTTCTGGGTATTTCGTGAGCACTCGGTGTTTTCTTCAAGGCACAGCGGTGAATGAATGTTGCCGATCAGACGATCGGCGCTCCCGGGCAAGCCACCGACCGCAAAGCCCAAGCTCTGTGGCCTCCGTGCCCTTCAGCGTAGCGGGTGGTGAAAATGAATTCATATTAACCACCCGTTCCTTTCAGTCACTGGAGATCACAGAGACCACGGAGCATAAGGCAAGCGGGAGCGCCCGCGGCCCGCGGGCATCTGGCATATAAAGGAATGATTCCAACGAATGAAGAAAGCAACGAATAAGTCCTCCGGCAAAATCGCGCCGATTTTGAAAAACAAGACGTGTTTAACCGGATTTCCTGGAGGGCGGCAGGCCTCTGCCGCCTAGGTGTTCTGTTTCCTCCGTGGCCTCCGTGCCCTCCAGCGAAGCGGGTGGTGGAAATGAATTCGTATTAACCACCCGTTCCTTTCAGTCACTGGAGATCACAGAGACCACGGAGCATAAGGCAAGCGGGAGCGCCCGCGGCCCGCGGGCATCTGGCATATAAAGGAATGATTCCAACGAATGAAGAAAGCA
>JAQVYB010000105.1 GCA_028708815.1 Kiritimatiellia bacterium
TCGGCGCCTTCGGGGAGGGGCCCGCAACTGTAGGTTCCGTTCTGGTCACTCATGACCACGTAGAACTGGTCGAATCCATAGGCCTTGCTGTAGGGCCAGAAGACGTTGTTCCAGGGGAGGTGCGAGTAGAGTTGCACGGTGGCGCCGGGCACCGCCATGTTGGGCATGGAGCTGCCGCGCTGACGGCCCATGCAGAGGGCGCCCTGCGGGCGTCCGTTGGCGAAGTAGGAGGTGATGAACTGTTTGTCGGTGCGGATGGAGCGCCGCATCGAGAGGGCCTCCTGATCGGCCACGCCGATGGCGTCGGCCGTTTTTTTGCCGTCGCGGATTCCGGCCAGCATGAGGGCGATTTCCGAGGCGGCGTTTTCTATGGCATCGAGGTTGATGAGTTCCATGGTATCGTCGGGAGTGCCTTCGCGGGTTAGGCGTTCCTGAATGGTGCCGAGGACGATGTTGTAGAGGCCGAAGCGTCCGGCGATTTCGCCGCTGTGTACGAGCATGGGCACGGCCCAGAGGAGGCGCGATTCGGCGAGGGTTTCACCCACCGAATAGGTATCAAAAAGTGGCGGGGTTTCGCCGACGCGGTCCAGGTCGCGCCAGGCCTGCTGAAAGATGGTTTTGATTTTTCCGTAGAGGCCCGGATTATCCTGCGGGGAGTGTATTTCGGAATTACCTCCCACGATGACGCCCCAGCGCTCGGTGGTATCGCCGAGGAGGAGGGTCATGTGGAGGCTGATCCATTTGTCGCCAAGGAGATTTTTGATGTGCTTGGCGGACTGGAGCATGCTTTCATCCACCTTGAGTTCGCGCATGCGTATTTCGGCGTCACGGTGGACGGCCTGGAGCACCTGGGTGAAGAGATCCTGCACCTCGGGGGCGGTTTCTCCTTTGCCGAGGTAGCGGCGGAGATCGTTCCAGCGGTCTTTGTCCACGTCGCCCGAGGCAATTTCGTTTTCGAGTTGAGAGATGCGTTCGGCCTGGCTTTCTTCCGTGCCCTTGAGGCCATCGAGTTCTTCGCGCAGTTCCATGATTTTTCCGCGGGCGATGTAGGCATAATCGGCGGCCTTGGTGCGGAGGCGTTTGATCAGTTCGCGTCCGTGGGGAGTGGTGGATTGCGAGAGAGGGTCGCTGCTTTGAATCAGGGCGTTCATGTTGGTCAGAAAGGCGGTTTCCTGCCGCCAGTATTCGAGTCGTTCATCGACATCGGTCTTTTTATCCTCTTCTTCGAGGGCGGAGTAGAAGGCGGCGGCGCCGGCGTGAAGCCGAGCGCTCATGTCGGTGAAGAGAAAGAGGGTGTCGCGTCGGGGCGGGTTCTTTTTGAATTGTTCGGCCAGTTGGAGGAGGGCGGCGCAGTTGGCGGCGCCGCGTGCGCCCGGCGAGCGGCGGGGCACATCGCCGAAGGTATCAAGGTTGGCGGAAAGGATGAGGACTTCGGGTTTGGCAAAATTGAAGATCGGGTTGGTGCCTTTGATATAGGCGATGACGTTGCGCCCGGTGACGCGCTCCCAGACGATTTCGCTGTGGATGGTGACGGTTTCACCCAGGGGCAGGTCTTCGGCGCGCCCATCATGGAAGTAGCGGGGCAGATTGGCGTTGGCGTTGACGTAGTGGTGATTCCAGGCGAGTGCAGGCTCCTGGCGCACAAAGATAATGGCCTTGGCGCCGAGGCGGAATACCTGAAGAAACTGATCGCCGGAGTTATAGTCCATGACGGCGATTTTTCCGGAGGGATTGGCGCGCTGGAAGTCTTCCTGTGTGCCGGTTCCGACGTAGACGAGTTCGCCGGTGATACCTTCGGGCCCGCTGACGGGGGGGATGATGCCGTTGGGTCGATCAGGGACCAGCGGAATGATGCGTCCGTCAGGCGTGACAGCCTCGCAGCGCAGCACTTTGGTCTGAGCCGAGGGAAATTCCTGGACAAAGACGTCATCCAGTCCGATATCCGTCAGGCGCTGCTGTACGTAGTCGGCGGCGCGCCCGTATTCTTCGGTACCGCCGAGGCGGTGCGGCGCGGCGGTGAGACTGCGCACATCGTTGAAAAATTGTTCTGTTGCCGCCGGGGCGCCGCTCTGCGCAAGCAGAAGCAGGCTCAGCGCCAACCATCCTGTGATCCCTGACCGTTTTGACACGTTGATTCTCCGTTTTTTCAATGGGATACTGTTTTCATCCAAATGGGTTGTTTGTTTCTAATCAATGCTTCCAAGTTCCACCTCCACTTCGTCGCGGCGGGCAATACGCTCGATGGCCCCGTCGCGTATCCAGAGCAGACGGTCGCACACGTTCATCATACGATGATCGTGGGTGGCGCAGATAATGGTGACGCCGCGTTCGGTGTTCAATTTCTGCAGGATGGCGAGAATTTCATCCCCGGTGTGATGGTCGAGGTTGGCGGTGGGTTCATCGCAAAGCAGAACGGAGGGTTGATTGGCCAGGGAACGCGCGATGGCGACGCGCTGCTGCTGTCCGCCGGACATTTCGATGGGGCGGTGGAACCAGCGGTCTCCAAGGCCGACCAGTTCGAGGAGGTCCATGCCGCGTTTGCGTGCCTGATCGGGATCCACGCCGCCGAAGGCCATGGGCGTGGTCACATTTTCCAGGGCGGTCATGTATTGAATAAGATTGTAGGATTGGAAGATGTAGCCGATTTTTCGGCAGCGCAGAAAGGCGAGTTCTTCGGCGGTGAGTTGGGCGACGTCCACTTCGTCGATGAATACGCGCCCGTGGGAGGGACTGTCGAGTGCGCCGATCATATTGAAGAAGGTGCTTTTTCCGGAGCCGGAGGGGCCCATGACCACGATGAATTCTCCGGTGTAGAGTTCGACGTCGACGCCGCGCAGGGCCTGGGTGATTTCGCCGCCCCGGTTGTATTCCTTCTTCATGCCGATGGTGCGGATGATGACCCGCTGTTTCCCGGCATCCTGTTCGGGCTTTTTCGGCTGTTTCGTGGCTTTATCCTTCATAGTGCGTGGTCCGGTTTGAGGCGGGGCCCTGCCCGCCGGGGTTATTCAATGCGCATCGCCTCCATGGGAGCCAAACGCGCCGCGCGGAACGAGGGATAGACGGCGGCCACGGCGGCCAGAATCACGCCCGCTGCAATGGAGAGCAGCGCCGCCAGAACGATCTCGTTCAGCGGGAACGAGCGGGAAACCAGGGAATGAAAAATGGAAAACATACGGGTCAGGCACAGGGCGAGCCCCAGCAGGGTGCCCACCACGCCGCCGACCAGCCCGAGTACGGAGGCTTCAATCAGAAAGACGGTCATGATGAATCCGTCCAGCGCGCCGAGACACTTCAGGGTGGCGATTTCACGGAACCGCTCGGTGACGCTCATGAGCATGGCGTTGGCAATGCCCACCACACAGACCAGCATGGAGACGAAGGCCAGCCAGGTCATGCGCTCGCCGATACCCATGAAGCCGCCGCCGGCTTCGGTGGTGAGGCGTTCGGCCTTGAGGTAGAGTTTGGACTCGGCACGCGCGTTGGAAAGATCCGTCAGGCGGTCGGTGGTGAGGCGTTCCGGAAGGGGCAGGGGCACTTCACGCATGCGCTCGATATACCAGGAGGCGCTGTTCGGCTTGGCGAGCATGGACCAAATCTGATCGATCGAGACATCGCCGGGGAGTACGTCGTAGCGGGCGGCCACGGCCTGGCGCAGTTCGGGGCGGTTGATGGTGTCGGCAATGAGGTTGTTGTCGGCCACGGCCATGGCCTGAGCCGTGAGCGAGGTGGCTTCGGCCTCGGACAGGTCGAAGCCGGCACGGCGGATTCTCTCGCCGAAGGGGCCGTCGGCCTGCTGCATGGCCGTGAGCATGGTGCGTTGATTGAGGGCATCCTGAACGGATTGAATGGCGACCCGCTGGTTTTCACGGACCGTGCCGAGATAGTCCCGCAGGGCGGGCCATTCATCGAGAAAAGCGGAAAAGGCTTCGGGGTCGCCTGGAAAGCGCACCGAACGCATGTTCCGCAGTGCCTCGGTGAGGCGTTTGCGGCGGGTTTCATCCTGCAACAGGTCAAGAATACGGGTGGAAGCGGCACTGCCGACGAGTACGCGCCTGCGGCCGTAGTTCAGTTCGTCGAAGAAGGTGAGATAGACGGCGGCCTGTCCGGCGAGACGTTGGATGCGTGCCTGCTGATCCGGGTCGAGTTCATCGAGTTCAAGCATGTTGCGGTCTTTGGAGAAACCATCGGGTGCGGCGAGCGCGGCGATCAGTTCGGCGTAGGATTGGGGCACCGAGAGTTTGGCGATCCATTTATCCGTGCGGTGGAGCTCCTCGATGCCTTCGCGGGCGGAAAGGGCGACCGCCTTTTTGATCAGACTTTCGCTGAGGATGTTCATTAGAAAGGCCATGGCCACGGCAATGACAGCCACCGTCACGATGGAGCGGAAGAGGCGGTATTTCACGCCGGCCAGGGCGATGCGCGTCGTCTTGGCGAAGCTGAGCAAAGGTTGTTCGCGTACATCAATTTCTTTCATAGCCGTCTCATCATCCGTTCCCGTTGTTGCACCTGTCTGTTCTTCGGTTCCGTGCACCCGTTTTTTGATTAGCGGGGCATCACCTCAAAGGATTTGGGTATGGAGCCGTCCGTTGCCGCATAATAAATGACGCTGACAATCATGGGCAGTGCTCCTCCCAGCATTTCGCCGGCAATCACGCCGAACATCAGCGGTTTCACCTTCTGATAGATGCTGGCGCCGCCGTATTTGGTCATCATGACCTTGATGAACCACCCCAGCAGGAATGATTGGTAAAACCGCTCGCCGGAATAGGTGTTCCAAACCAGAAACATGACGGGATGAATCGGCCACTTCACAAAACGCAGGCGCAGTGCGGAGAGAGCCAGCACCAGCAGCAGGGACCCGCCGAAGAAGGTCAGTCCCAGCTTGTGCGGCGACATATCCGTAAAGCGGGCCAGCCCATGTTTGACGCCCGCCTCCTCAAGTTGGCCCTGGGCCTCCAGGCGCTGCATCGTGCCGATCACTTCATTGAACGGGGTTTTGGCCTGTTCCGCGCGCCAGGAGCCGACCTCGACCCCCTCGTCATACTGAAAATACAGGGTGGCCGGGATACCCACTGCCAGACCGAGAACGACGGCGGCGACGGCCAGAGAGGCGACTTTTCCGATGTGGACCTTGCAGTCGTCCACCAGTTTCAGCGAGTTGACCATGTAGGGCATGAGCGCTTCGCGTGCGTCATAAAAGAGGATAAGACAGAGCATAAACATAATGAACATGGTTTGCGGGCCCAGCGCTTTGCTTCCGAAAAGAGCCCAGACGATGGTGGCAGGCGTGCCCACCATGACGATGAAGAAGAGCCCCGTTTCCGCAATCATGCGGCCCATCACCAGATAAAACGCCACCATCAGCAGGCCCATCATCAAGGCGATCATCCAGTCCATGCGGGCCAGCAGCACCGCATACACCACGAAAAAGACCATGGAAATCATGAAGACCCGCGCCCCCCATACGGCGGTTTTTTCCGGCTTTTCGCGGGAGGGCAGGCCGACGGCCGATTTGAAAACCGAGGTGAAGTAATGGCGCCCGGTGTAGAGCAGTACGAGCAGGAGGCCCGTGTAGGCGCCGATGTCCACCATCGAGTCGCGCGTGATGCCGAAGGGCCAGGACGACTGCCAGCCCGTGGTGGCAATGCCGTAGGTGGACATGACGCCCACCAGGTACACCCAAACCAGCGGCCCGATGCCGAGTGAGAACGAGACATCCGAAGGCAGGAAGTAGGCCACGGCCACCACGGTCAGGAAAATAGTGCCCGTCCAGGAAAGCAGTCCGGCGCCGCCGCCCTTTTCAAAGGTGGTGAAGAGCTCGCCGATGGAGCTGTAGTCCACGCCGAGTGGAATTTTGCCCGGCATGTAATCCGGGAACCAGACGTTGAGATAGTTGTAGGCATGCAGGCAGACCACGGAAATCAGGCCCAGCCAGAAGAGGCGGTTTTTAAAGACAGGGCTGGCCTCGCCGTTTTCCTGAGGGAGCAGGGATTTGGTGAAGGTGACAATCGGGTAGGGTAGATGCTCATGCTTGGACCATTGTCGATGCACCACCAGCGAGAGGCCGATCAGGGCGATCCAGAGCGAAAGGATAATGGGCGCCCAGTAGAACACCGGCTTCACCCATGCGCTCCAGGGAACCTCTCCAATACCGATGCGGTCGGTTCCGGTGCTCAATCCGCGGCAGTAGCCGTTCAAAATGGTTTCTTCGTCGGGCGTGACATCCACCAGCATGCCCTCGGGCACGAGGTCCATCACATGGCGGTTCTGCCAGCCGGGCTCGGTATGCTGATAGCGGTTCGGCATAATCAGCGCCGGGGTGAAAAGGCGAAGCAGATTGCTGCCTGGAATCGCGCAGGACGCCAGTACCATGGCCAGAACCACCACGATTTCTTTGCGGTTCAGCAGTAGTTTTCGGTTGATTTTCCGAAGCAGCGGAAACAGAAACAACAGAAAAATAACCAGCAGCCCGTATACGGAAATAGGCATACTGTTGCCGACAAACATCGTTTGCCGCATAACGTTGTCGTTGAAATGCGTGTAGCCACAGACAAAAGCCACACCCAGCAGACCTATGAGAATTGCTCGCAAGCTCACAAAAAAAGCCTCCCGCCCGGCTGCAACGCCAGACACAAAAAACGGTACCACAACACGAATTAAAGGGCGATGGCCAAGGCCCCGCGCTCAATCAACAGGCGAAGGTAGCTTGTAACAGATACCCGGGCCTCGTGAAACGTTAAATTTTCACTTTTTGCGAAGTTTCGGATGATGTCCTCGACCGTGGTTTGCCCGTCGCAGAGTTCCCAAACCGGTGCGCCGACCGGGTCCAGAATCAGGGTTCGATAGGGCGGGGGGCGGATAATCCAGTTAAGCGGAGGAACGTGATACCACCAGGGCCGCCGACGGGTCGGAACGGCAATGCGAAGTGCCCCGGGACTCTCGCCGCAGGTCACCTTCGCCGCGACGTTTCGAATCGGGTGCGCCAGCAGCATTTCCGCCCACGAATCCGTGGTGCCGGGCAGTTGAGAGGTCAGCGGTTTTCTGGATTTCATGATTAGAGGTCGAGATCGCCGGCGGCTTCCGGCTGATAGAGGATTTTTTCAATTCGAATGCGTCGGGTTCCGGCGGGCACCGCCCATTCAATATCGTCGCCTTCATGGTATCCGAGCAGCGCGGTGCCAATGGGGGAAAGGACCGAGAGGAGCCCCTCGGTCATATCGGCTTCGGAAGGAAATACGAGCCGGACTTCCGTTTCGGATTGATCATCCATGTCCACAAATCGCAGCTTGGAATTCATGGTGACGACCGTACGGGGTATCTCGGTGGATTCGACAATTTCGGCGCTTTGCAGCTCGGCTTGAAGGGATTGAAGATCCTTACGGTCGCGATCATTGAACGAATCGGCCTCAAAGAGCAGTTCGGTCAGGCGTTTGTGGTCGTTGGCGGTCACATAAATTTTTCTCTTTTTCATGTTCACGATTCCTGATTCTCTCTTGTTTTGTGGTTGAACATCGCGATTGAGTGAAGGCCAGCATACAACAGCGTTTTGTTTTTGAAAGTCTTAAAAGGTTCCAATGGCTGAAGGGGTCGTCGCGCCAGCTCTCCTTTTTCGATGGAAAACGGGCCCGTTTCAGGTGGTCGGTTCCGCGCAGACGGACAGAAACGGAATCAGGTGGGGAGGTGTGAGCTGAAAGTGCTCGTAGAGCCCTTCCGGGTCGAGGGTTGAGAAGGGCAGGCCGTGTACGGCGCGATGATGGAAGAGCGGTTGCTTTACGGGCAGCCCCTGACCGCGTGCGCAGGCAAAGGCACGGTTCAGCTCATCGAGCAGGCCGCCGGTTTCAAAGAGTTCTTCCACCACGATGAGCCGGTCGTAGGTGTTGGCCAGTTCGGCGCACCAGGCGGGTTCAAGATGTGTGAGCGAGGAGAGAATGCACAGATCCAGGTTGATTCCCTGTTCGGCGAGGGCATCCACAGAGGCGCCGCCGTATTGCGTCATGTGAGGGCCACTCGTCAGAACGCAGGAACGGGCCCCGGTTTGGCGCAGGAATGTGCCGCGTCCGTATTCAAAGGGCAGGCCCGGCGGCGCGATGTGCTGCAGCGGACAGGGCTTGGCGTGCAGGCGAAGGTAGAGCGGGTCGGCGTCTGTTTGATCCAGATACCACGAGAGAATCTGCGGTATTTCCTCGTTGAATGCGGGGTAGATCACCCGCATTCCGGGGATACTGCGCATCATGGCCACGTCGCCGGTGCATTGGTGGGACTTGCCGTCGGTGAAATAGCTCAACCCCGCATAATGTCCGGCGTAGATCACCTTGGAATGCTCGGTGGCATTGGTGTAGGTCTGCTCGAAGGCGCGGCGCAGAAAGGCGGTGAAGGTGTTCACCACCGGGATTTTTCCGCGCAGGGCCAGACCCCCCGCACACGAAACCATGTCCTGCTCGGCAATGCCCATTTCCAGAAAGCGATCAGGACAGGCCCGGGCAAAATCGGTCAGGCGGCAGGATTTTTCCAAATCGGCATCGAGGAGTATCAGGCGCTGGTCTGCTTCGGCCCGTTGTGCGAGATGGCGTCCGAAGAAAGGGCCGGTGGGAAGCGTCTCTTCCTCGGCGGGGTGGGCTGATTCATGCGCGGTTCGTTCCTGGTTCAGAAATTGGTGCAGTGCTTTTTGAATAAAGCGTGCCTCGGGCTTGTCCACCCATTCGTGCAGCACGGCAAGATATTCCTCCTGGTTGGGTGCTTTGCCGTGCCAGGCGAATCCTCGGCGTTGGGTTTGGTCGGCCTCCATAAAGGAAACGCCGGCAGCCTTGCGGGTATTGGCAATCAGGATGGATGGATGGACGGCGTCATAGGCCCTGTTCAGCTCATCCAATACAGCGGGCATATTGTGTCCGTTGAAGGTGGCGGGGCGGAGGCCGAGACCGGCCAGTACGCCTTCAAGATTTGGAATGGCTTTAATGTCGGTGGTTGAGCTGTCGGATTGGATGCCGTTTCGGTCGATGATGGGGATCACCTGTGTGAGGTTTTTTTGGCGGAGCGTCATGAAGGCTTCGTAGTTCTGGCCTTCCTGCAATTCGCCGTCGCCCAGAATCACAAACACCCGGTGCGCCCCGCCCAGGGCCAGGCCCGCCGCCTTGGAGAGCGTTTGTCCGAGAGAGCCGGTATTCGTCTCGATGCCGGGGGTGGAGCGGTCGGTGTGGGCCTGAGGTCCGTCGGGTTGATTGAAGCGTTGGAGATCCTCCACGGAAAGAATGCCTTTGCCCGCCAGTGCGGCGTATTGCATGACGGCGGCATGTCCCTTGCTGAGCAGAATGGTATCGCGGTTTGGATCGGATAGCGGCTCGGTGTGCGCCACTTCGAAATAGAGGGCCGTCATGAGTTCCGCAATGGAGAAACTGGCGCCGATCCAGCCGCGCCCGGAATGGCAAATGGTGGAGAGTGTATTGATGCGGTTATATAAAGTCAGAACATCCAGCAGCGCGGCGCGCTCCCGTGGGGGGAGGGCCCCCGTGAGTTGTGCGGTAACGGCCCGGTATTCCTCGGCCCCAATCCATAAACAATCGGTCATAATTTCCCTTTCAGCGGCGTGGCACGTAATTTGCTGTCTAGTACAGGTGTTATGAAAAGAATCTATAAACACGAAGAATACAATCACATGCTGGAAAAGTTTGCAGGCAAAAAGGAGCCCTGGCCGGGTATCTTTTGCCGTAGAACCCGGTAATTGACTTCAGCGGTATGAACAACTATAAACCATTTTACGCTATTCAACGGGGGTGCCCATGAATCTGGACCCGATTCAAAGCAAAATTCGAGAACTGGCCCGCGAGCAGGAAGCGCTTGCCGCCGAGAAAACGCCGTCCGTCGGCACGGGGGCTGCGGGACGTACTTCTTTTGAGGATGTCCTCGGGCAAATGGTGGACGATCTGGACTCGATGCAGAAGACAGCCGGCAGCACCATTCAGGAACTGGCCGGAGAAGAAGGCGCCGCTGCCGGCGACGTGGCGAAAAAGATGCAGGAGGCGGATGCCGCCTACGAACTGATGATGCAGATTCGCCATAAACTGGTGGATGTCTACTCCGCCGTCGAGCAGCACAACGAAAAGACCTGACCTCCGAAAACAAACCGTCAAAACAGCGTCGGCAGATTCGTCAGAATGCTCTGTGCGAGCGAGGAACAGTCGTAATCTTCATCGTTCGAAAGGACCACAATGGCGTAGGCGTTGTTCGTGTTGTACTGAATATATGTGCTGGTGCCGGACCAGCACCCTTCATGTTCCACGCCCAGCGGCGTAATGCTCCAGCCGTAGCCATACCCATTCCCTTCATCCACGATGGGTGACCCGCTGTCGAAGGTTCCATTGCTGAATGCCTGCTGCTTGAGGGCATCCGAAATCAAGGTGTTTTGACGCAGGCAGGTGATATACTTCACGAAATCATTAATACTGCAGAAGATGTTTCCGTCGCCGGAAACAAGGGTGGGTTCCGACGAGGGCGTGGCCGTCCCGCCCTCCACGTGATATCCGGTTACCCCGTTTGGAATCTGCTGACTTAAATTAGTAAAGACCAGCGACTGATTCATGGCCAGTGGACCGAAAAGATTCGTTTGCAGATAGTTGGCAAAGGAAATTCCGGTAATACGCTGAATGGTGAGAGCCAGCAGCACATAACCACTGTTGTTATATTCAAAGGCTATTCCGGGACGTCGATGTTCGTCGGTTTCATTCACCCAGGTCAGGTGACTTTCGAGCGTCAGGTTTCTGAATTCCTCCGGCGTGCCCTCCCAATCATCACTGGTATAATCGGGCAATCCTGAAATATGGTGAAGCAGGTCCTGCACTGTTACAGGACGATCCGGATAGGGATCGTCAAAGTCATCCATATAGTTTGTGAGCGGGCGGGTTACATCGATCAGTCCCTGGCTTTTCAACAGGGAAATACCCATGGCGGTGTATTGTTTTGAAACGGAGGCCAGGTCAAATACAGAATTGGTGGTAATGGGTTCCAGCGTGGAGATGTTGGCATACCCATAGCCTTTTGCCAGCAGCACGTCATTACTGTTCATGACTAAAATCGCGGCACCGGGTCCGTTGGAAATGATCGTAGGGGCCACCAGTTGATCCACGTAGTGCTCCAAGACACCGTTGGTCCGGGGTTCAATACTCACGCGATAATATGAAGCCGGCGTGTCGGCAAGGACGACCGTGCAGGTTTTCGCCGTACCATCCCCGACGATCGGATCACCGAACGAATTCCAGAGCGTGTCAGAGAGATTGGTGGTTTGCTGAAAAATGTAATTGAACCCGTTGGACGTGGAAGAGAGCTCGATATCAAGCTGGTTGTTCAAGACAGACAGGATATTAAGCTGTAGCCCGCCGTCGCCATAGCCTCTGGAAGCCAGAACGAGAAGGCTCATCGCCAGCGTTTGGCAGATCACGTTCCCGTACCGTTTAAGGTTTGGCCTGTTCATATGCAGTCCTTCTGGTTTAATAACTCAAGAGTTAGTGCTTAAGCATGACCTTTTTAAGCGGGTTCAACCCAGACCCCTGAAGCATATTCACGTTGGGGTCTTGCTGTCCAGAGGAGAATGCCTGTTCTGGATTCTGCATTTGGATTAGTACGGCACCCCATCTGTTTTTTTCGTGGGCAGACGTTCATTATTAAGCGAAAGAACGTGTGTCCGGCCTTTACAGGGCAGCGGTGTATGAATGGTTGGCAAATCGGGGAATATGCGGTATAAAGCCCGGACTTTGAGTCAACACGAAAACACAGGAGGAACGGGCATGAGTTGGAAGCGGGCATGTTGGATAGGGTTTGCAGGACTGTTTTTTACCGCAGCGGCTCAGGGGCAGATCTTTTTTGCCGGTACGCAGGAGGTGGGCCTGGGCGGCATGGTGGATTTTGAATCCACGGATGGCACGCGCGCCGATTTGGATGCCTCCTACGGTATTTATGTGGCCGACTATTTTCAGGTGGGTGCCGAATGCACGCTCAAGCGCAGCGGCAATGAAAAAATCTATGGGCTGGGCATTACGGCCGAGTATGATTTTGATTTGGGCATCGTGCTCTTTCCTTATGTGGGTGGCCATGTGCAGGTGATTTCCTATGATACCAACGGCGAAAACGGGGGGGCCGGCGTACTCGGAGTGAAGGCGGGCGCGATGGTCTTCGTGGCTGAAAGCGTGGCGCTCTTTGCCGAACTGGATGGCGATTGGGCCACCTCCTCCATCTATGCCAAGGATAACGGCACAACCGATCTCGACGCCCGAATTGAATTCGGATTGCGTTACTTCTTTTAAATTCAAATGCGGAGCGGCGTAAGCTTGCGCTTGCTCTCCATAATTACCCTCCTACTATCCCAATAAACAGTGTGCCTGAGCAGTTCATCAATACACGGAAACAAAAAACAAGCGATTTCGAAACACTCGGTCTCGCGGTCGCCATCGCCGCATTGTCAATACCATACAACGCGATCACCTATTCACTGTCACCATGAAGAAAAGGACTCTGCCAACCAGACGGTCCGGCGGTACGCGTCTAAGGCCACGCCCGTCAACCTCATCGTTCGACAGAAGAGATATGAATCCATTCGTTCATAGTACAGCCGCCCAGCGATATGCACAGGCACGTCCGTATTACCATCCTGTGGCCATAGGCCTGGTCAAAGCCTTTCTGCCCCTTGATTGGCCAGTCAGACGAGCACTTGACGTGGCTTGCGGGACAGGGCTGTCGTGTGTTGCTCTCAAAGAACTTGCGGGACAGATTGTCGGCACAGACAACTCTCTTGAGATGATTGCGGAAGCGTCCTCAGACCCGGCTATTCAGTATCTTCATGCACCCGCAGAAGACCAGCCATTCCCAAACGGGCATTTCGATCTGATCACTGTCAGTTCAGCCTTCCACTGGTTTGACCGTGTCGAGTTCTTGGCCGAAGCCAACCGGCTTCTCCCCATGAACCACTGGCTCGTTATCTACACAAACTGGTTCGAGGGGAAGATGAAAGGGAATCCGAAGTTCGGCGCGTGGATGAAGTCATCCTATCTGGAGCGGTATCCCTGCCCACCACGCCACTGGTCATCCCTGACAGAGGCTGAGGCAGAAACCGGAGGCTTTTGCTTCGTCGGGAACGAGACTTATTCGAATGACATCTCATTCACGATCGAGGGACTCACAAATTATTTGACGACCCAAAGCAATATCATCGCCGCCGTCGAGGATGACCGCGAGTCACTTTCTGATGTGCGTGACTGGCTCAAATCCTCTTTCGGATCGATGTTTGGGGCCGAGGAGGAGACATTCGATTTCGGAGGAACAATCTGGTATCTGAAGAAGAAGTCGAACAAAACAAGGATTAGTCCTGACTCGTAGCGCAGCGGAGTGGTCAGGTCTAGTCCGTGGTTCAAGAAGCCGCGGTGTTGGTTGGAGGGGATGTTGCGCTATAGGGGATTGATTGTCGGAGGATCTGCTTTCGGGGCGAGCTTTCGGGACTTGGAGAACCCGGAAAGTCTACGCGGCATCCATTGTGGGGGTCGCCGAGAACTGGAAGCCCCTTTCCCCGAGCAAAACATCGTTCTTTTTGGGCTGTTTTAGGAGCCCAAAGGGCAATCCAAAGAGATCGGTCCGAAAACACCTTTTCATACGCCCATCCCGCCTCCTTCGCCGTTCACGTCATCAGAATAGTGGTCCATCGACGCCACAAGCCCCTTGCCACCGCCGAAAAAGAGCCGCATAAAACCCATGGACACAGGGACTTGCCGCGGCTGCGTTCAACAACGTTTTATCCAGAATGCCGCCGGCAACACCCCTCGCAAAAACAACGCAATGGACGGCGTCACC
>JAQVYB010000106.1 GCA_028708815.1 Kiritimatiellia bacterium
GCATTGCTGGCGGTGATGGTGCCTTCCTGTGACACATAGACCTCGGCGGCGTTGGTGGCATTGCAGATGTCCAGGTAAATCACCACATTGCTGGCGAGCAGGTTGATCGGGTCGAGTTTGCAGGTGGATACCACGTTGAAGGTCACGGTCTCGCCCTGATACCACCAGGCCGTTTCCGGCTTGGTGGATTCGGCCTGCACCTTGTCGGAGTAGATGCGGCCCGGCACTCCGCTGGGCGCTGCAAGGGCATTGCAGGCGGCCAGAAAACCCATTGCAAGGGAGATGCTCAATACGTTCAGCTTCATGTCGGGATGACCTCGCTTTTTGTTTTTGAAAGTTTACCGCACTCGATGCTGTAAGAATGCGTCACGGTGCATCCGTCCGGCTGGACGGCTGTGATCCGGACGTTGCCGTAGCCGTAGTAGACGGTGGCATCGTCGCTGAGCGTAAAGGTGAGGACACCCGTAGTGGTGGCCAGCGCGGCATGGCTGATGATGAAATCTTCCGCCAGCGCGGGGGTTGTGAAGTCGCGGGCGACGGACATGCTGAAGAAGTTTCTGATGTTTCCCCGGTCGCGCGCCACCGCAAATGCCGCTTCGACATGATCCTGCATGGCGGATGCCGAGGTGCTGGAATGCCGGAGCGCATCCGGGGCGGACATGCCGCCCGGAGCGATCCATACCAGGTCTGAGCCTTCCTTGACTGAGATTTTCACCCCTCGCCCTTTCGGTTATGCTTCCGGAGCGGCGGTGGCCAGGCGGAACAGGGGATCGTTCCAGGCCACACGGGTACCGGTAATTTGCAGTTCGCCGTTGCGGGATGCCTCCTCACCGAACACCAGGGAGCCTTCGTGCGGGATGCCCTTATATAAGGTGAAGTGAACGCCGGAGGCCGAGACAATGAGATTCTGTGCGCTGGTCGCCATCGATACGCCCAACTGCGTGCCCTGAAGCTGCTGGGCTGTCAGGAATTCTGCGGCGGTCGGATTGATCGGTTTGAATTTGGCCGTGACGCTGGTGCCGCTGAACTTCAGGGTGTAGTCCACGATGCCCTCACCGGAGATGTAGCGCGGAGTCCAGGAGGTGGCGATGTCCACCGTGAAGCCATTTTCGTCGGTGTATATGGCGTCCCAGGGCGAGGAACTGCCCCACGAGGCGCTGTATGCCTGCGTGAGCACTGCGGCGAGGGAGAAACTGGAGTCAGTGAACGCCGCCGATTCAAGTTTGTAATATTTCTCTGCGGCATCCACGGCGGTATTATTCTTTCCGAGCACCTTAATGGTGCAGGCTCCGAAGAGGGGCTTATCCACCGCAAAACTGAGCGACGGCATTTTGAACACGCCGCAGCCGTAGAAGGTGGCCCTCTCGCCGTTGAACCCCCAGACGATGACGTTTGTATCAGAGGACCCACGCAACGATACGCCGGGCAGTGGTGACTGCCAGGGGCACAGCGCGGTTATGATTCCGGCGCTGATCTGTCCGGCGGGGGTGAGGTCAATTTCCCAGGTGCGGCTTTTTGCGCGGCGATCGAGTTCGCCACCGTGGCTTGTTTTTATGTTGAAGGTTTCGAGCACTGGCTTGGCGACGATGTCGCCTTCCGAATAAATAGCCGTACTCCCGATGAATACCACGCCGGGGCCGAAGTTGAGGTCGTTGGAATCGTACATGATGTTCTCCTTGTTTATTGGTTCATTAAAACTATTTGTGTCCACCGGTCAGGTGCATGGTGTAGCCGCTGAGCTTCTTGTCACTGACGGGGGTGACGCTCTCGTTTTTGCGTAGGTACATAGTTGGCCAGCCATTGGGCTTGAAATGCCAGAGCGCCTGGGCGGCCTTGACCACGAGCGAAAGCGCGTCCACGTTCAGTCCACTTGCTGAACGATTCAGCAGCACGTTTTCGAAAATGGTTATCGCGGCGGTGATGCCATCGAAGACCGGAACTGGCAGTTGCGGGTTGGAACAATTAAACGATGGCGTGCTGACGATAATGCACAGGCCTTTTTTCGTTGCCAGGGCCTCATTCATTTTCGCCACCAGGTCGCTGGCCTCATGCTCCACAATGTCGATCCCGAGCGACTTGATAGCAGGCCATTCCCGCAGCTTATCGCCGATCTGTGTTTGCAGGCTCCGCATCGGTGCTTTCCTTTTTTGGTTTTTCGGTAAATGTGATGTTGTAGAGCATCAGCATGGGGCCTAATTGGTAGGGCTTCGTGCGCCACTCGCGGCAGGACGCTCCGAGTTCCTTCAGTACGCTCAGCGCAACCAGGCCGCCATCATCGTGCTTCAGGTCGCCAGGGGACAGCATAAGGCTGTTGCCCGGCATGGGGTCAGCGGTTTTGTATCCCGCATTTTTCAGCGCCTTAATCAGCGCGGTCATTTCTTTGCTCATCGTAAGGGTCTCCATGATTACAGTCCGTCCATACTGTGCCGCGTCGGCTGTCGATGCGGCGTGGTCACTACGCTGATGGCTCCTGGGGTCTGCACTTCCGCCTGCACGGCGTCATCCGCCGCCGTAATGGGCAGCTCTTCGGTTCCTGCGATTTTGAGGTCGCGGTATGCTTGGTCGATCTGATCCTGCTGCACCTTTTCGGGGTTCATTTGCAGGCGGCCCATCATCGTTTGGATGATCAGCCAGCACGCACAGGTCTTGAGTTCCAGCGGTACCGTATTGGGCGTGGCGCTGACGCGCACACGCCCACTGATACGGTTCCGAATGTATGCGATCCGGCCAGCGGCAAGGGTGTCAAACGGATCGGCCTGGTCGCTTCCCAGCGCGGAGTTGCGGAGGGCGTCCACAAGAGCCGATGCCTGATGGTCTTCCAAGTCCGATGCCGTGATTGTTACCCATGCCGTCATGACCGAACCTCCGGTTATTGCTCTTCGCCCACGACGTACGCCGTGTGCGTGTTGGTTTCCGTGGAGGTGAGCAACAGCTTGTCGCCCAGGAAGTGCCAGGTGTCGTTGGTGACCAGGTAGCTCTTATCGGTGGCCGTGATGGCCTTCGTTCCGAGCTGGTTGGTCACTGTTCCGCTTGTGACGCTCACCGTGGCGGTGGCCACGCCGGACCCGAAAATCACGGCGTTGACTTTGTAGGTGTAGAACACCGGATTGGCGATGCCGTTGGAGTACACCAACGATCCCGACCCTGCCGTCATCGTGACGGCCCGACGGAACGGCGTTCCGGCAAAAACGGAAGCCGTCAGAGCCAGTACGCCAAGCAGCACAACGGCTGCTGCAACGATTCTTTTATTCTTCATGATTCTTTTCTCCTTATTCAGGGGTGATGTTGATCAGCCTGTGGCTTATGCCTGCTGGGCCTGGCTGACGGTGAGTTTGCGCACAAAACCCGAAGCCGACGTGGCCACGATCCTGCTGTGCATTTCCACCGTGATGTCCACGAGCTTTGCGGAAACCTGATGAACATAGACGGCCATCTTCTGCCCGTTCTGACACGGCGAGACGAACCGCTTGATGTCGCTCGGGTCATCCTTCGTGACGCCTTTCTCGGCGTAGAAGGCCAGCACCAGCGCACCCACCAGCTTGCTCTTGGCCGAAGCGCTGCTCTGATAGCGGCTCTTCGCCACGCGCACTTCATCCGCGCTCAGCCAATCGGCAAGGTCCTGCGGCTTGAAGTGGTACTGGGCACCAGCCGCCGCATTGTTCTGCGGTCCGTAGGCTGCCCGGCGATAGCTCCACGCCTGCTTGCCAAACAGAATCCGGTTGGCATCCATACCGCGCACATCGCCGCCCGCATCGATCATGTCCGCAACGTCCTGATCCGGATTCGACGACGAGTTCCAGGTTTTGGCCGAATTCGTCGCAGCGCTTCCGAGAATTGCGACGCCAATGCCCAATTCTCCGCGAAACACGCGATTTTTCAGCAGGATTGTGTACCGCTGTTCCCAGTTCGGATCGTTCTTCACATCGTCCAGATCCACGCGCATCACCAGACCTTTGTTGTCGGTCCTGGCGTCCACTTCCGTTCCGGTGTATTCCACCCGCTTGAAGTCCTGTCCGGATGAACGAATGATGGTATCGTCCATCAGAAACGCCTGCGCATTATCCGCCTTTTTGAAGCTGAAACGCTCCGGCGTATCAATGCTTGGAGCCACAAACTCCAGCATCTCCTCCAGCTTGTCGGCATCCGGATCGCGGAAGCCGATCCCATAGGTGGTCAGATCCTGGCGCAAATTCGCCTCAACGAAGCGACTCGAATTCGCCGCGTACACTACACCGGGAATCGGATTCCCGTTATCTGCTTTCAACAGTTCCATATTATTCTCCTTATGATTGGGTTCTTGAGAGGGTTTGATGTTTACTCGGTTACGATGACCGGGTTCGGACTGCAATGCGCCACTTCCAGTGCAGCGCCGTCTCCGGATGCACTGCTCATCGGTTTTCCGATGACGTAGTACGTTCCGGCAGCAGTCGGCAACGCCTTCACCTTCCCGTTGGCGGCAGGCACCAGGAAGTGGACGGACTCAATGTCAATGGCTTCGGAGGCCACCATCGGAATCGTTCCGCTTGCGACACCCAGAGCGGCACAGCCAATCGGGTCGCCTGCGATTTCCGCTTCGTCGGTAATGACGAAGTCCGGAATATCCGACGCCCCGCTGACTACCGCTTGCGTTTCCGGATTGGTGCCTTTCTTTCCGAGCAGATAGCGCGGGGTGATCGCCGCTTCCGCCAGGCGCGGCAGATTTCCGGTATCGTGCCGACCGACCGGGAAGCTGTTGGACGCATAGAGCATCCGATCTTTCCGACGCAAAGCCGTCATAAATATGC
Source organism: Kiritimatiellia bacterium (assembly GCA_028708815.1). Classification (GTDB taxonomy): domain Bacteria; phylum Verrucomicrobiota; class Kiritimatiellia; order RZYC01; family RZYC01; genus JAQVYB01. The sequence continues at coordinate 4,785 of JAQVYB010000106.1, forward strand.
CGCCGACTACCATCGCCAGCATCGCCACTGCAATCATCGTGATCCATTCAGTCATGATCTCATCTCCTTATGAGCCTTTCGGCCCCGTTTTCTCTTGGTTGTTTCAAAGCCTTTCGGCTCTGGTTACTTCTTTTCGGTTTTCAAAGCCTGAGCCAACTCGGGCTTGGTTGTTTCAACTTCGTTCCAGGCGGCCTGGAAGGAAATGTGTTTCGCGGCCATCACTTCATTGACCGCGTTGAGCATCGCATCATGCGCGCTAAACGTGTTGGACTGACGCCCACCGAGTTCCTGGGTAACCGAGTCGCCGCCCAGCGGTTTAACGGCCTGCAACTTGGTTGCTGCGGCGTCAAAGTTTTCATTAAACGCCGTCAGCCAATTGGGTTTGTCGGCTTCCGTGATCTGTTTGGCATTCACGGCCAACTCAAGCCGGTCGTTAATGCGAGCGGTGCGTTCGTTCGCCGCTTTGGTTTCTGCGGCGGCGAGTTCCGTCTCGGCTGTGGCCTTCGCCTGTTCGGCGGCGGTCTTTGCTTCGTTGGCGGATGCTACGGCGGTTTCCGCCGTGGTTTTCGCCTGTTCAGCGGTAGCCTTCGCCTGCGTCGCGGCGGCGAGTTCCGACTGCGCCGATCCGGCTTTTGCAAGGATCGCTTCCTCGGTGGCATCTGCTGCCATGCCAAGCGCCTTGGCCAGCTTGGCGAGCAGTTCTTTATACTTATCCATGTGCTCTTCTCCTTTTTGGTTTTCGTTGGCCATCGCTGGCACGGGTATGTTCGGGTCATTAACGAGACCCATCGAAACGAGTTTCGCGGGGCGATACACCGGGCGGCCATTGTCGGCATGGCCCGCAGGAATCATGCCCCAATAGGGCGAATAGAAGAGGAAGTGCCCGTTGGCCACCAGCTCCTGACCGGCCTGGCTCCACTTGCAGGCGAAGCGCACCCCGCGCTGATTGTCCACCTCCACGATTTCCGCACCGGTGATCCAGCCATAGGATTTTTTGTCCGGCCAGCGGGTTTCATTCCCCGGAACGTCCGGATGGCCGATGTAGACCGGCTTGCGCACAAATCGGCCCAATATCGGTACCGCCACATTGAAAGCTGATGCGATCAGCTTCCCGGCATCCTCATCGAACCGCTGAATCACCATCTGCCCATCAGTCCGCCGCCAGTCATAGTCACCGAACGGCACAAAAAAGCTGTTATCCTGGGCGATCTGGAATTCATTCGCCGCCATGACGCCGCTGATCGGCTCCGTGGTGCTCTGAATCTCGTTTCCGACGTATAAAGTAATTCGTTTTCTCATTTCAGTTGCTCCATCTTCCAAATTCGCTTGCAAACCCGATTTAAATCTTTGCAAACACCCCTCTGGGCGTTTTCGCGGCCATCCGTCCGTCTAAACGGACGGCCCCGCTAACGGGCCTTATTGCGCGGCTAATGCGCCCGCCATCTTCAGCAGCGCGGAAAGCATCTTTTCCCGCTGATCCTCCGGGATCGAGTTGTAGATCGACATGACGGAGTTAAGGATGCTCTGCATGTCCTGGAGTTCCACGGTGCCATTCCCGAGGCTGCTGGCGGTGTTGGTCGTCGCGGAAACCTCAAAGACCGCGTTCGTTCCCTCAACGGTATGAACCCAGATCTCCATCCGGGACACATTGGTGGCCGTGGTTGCGGATGGGCTTCCCAGGGAAATGCACCCCGTGAGCGACACCAGCACAAGACACGCTCCAATCAGTGACAGAGGCTTTTTCATTTTCCATTTTTCATTCTTCATTTCTCGCTCTCCTTATCCCTGGTTCCAGGGAGTGTATGTTATGTCGCACTGAAACAATTCCTTGGGGTTGATCGTGGCCGCTGGATAACGCAAGACGCCGTGCCCGGAAAGTTTGGGCACTTTGTTGAGAGCCCAGGCGACGTACTCGCTGCATATCCATGCTTCGGGGTGGTCAAGCAACCAGGCCACAAAGGCGTCTGTTTTCCCGGAGCTGATTAGCGAAGCCAAGTGACCAAAGAACGTCCCGCTATAGAGCTGGGCTGCCAGCAGAGAGGTGTCGTATTTGTCGCCTACGTGCTCATAGACGGCGTTGACAATGATCCGCGCGGCAATCTCATCCAGGTTTCGTGGCTTGCGGAAAAAGATCAGGACATCATCTGCGTCGAAATATTTGCTGAGCGGACTTTCGGTCACGCCGGTCGAGTACAGCGCCTCAACACACGTGTTGGGTCCCGTCACGGTAAGGGCATGGGTAATTTCGATGTCGGACAAGCGATCAAACCGCGTGAACCAGGCTATGCCTTTTTGAAAGGCATCCGGCTTAACGGAACAGGTGAACCCCGTGAATCCTGCGGCGTAGGTTTCGCCGTATACGGGATTGATGATCGTATAGTCCGTGTTGGGATTGAGTTGCAGGATCTTCATGCCATTGCCTCCTTTTGCGCGTCATCCAGCACCTTCACGGAGGCATCGGCATCCAGCACCTGCCCGGCGATCTCCGGAAAATCCTTTTCGAGCTCTTGGATGGCTGCTGTAAGTTCGTTGTCGTCATCGATCACAAGCAGTGCTGCGAGACGTTCAGCCAATGGGCGCGTATCGGCGGCGAGTGCCTTGATATACTGATCATTGACCCGCTCGATGAGTTTCTCACTCGGCGGCTGGGCTTCGTTGGCCGCAGGCTCTGTTGGGAGCAAAGGATCTGTAGGTAACTTCTGCACAGTATCCTCCTCATCCTTCGGAGCCGCCCGGTTGTGGCGCTCATACAAGTCGCGACGCGAAAGCGCTACGCCCATGTTGTAAAAGTGATTGTCGATCTCCATTTCCTGCTTGGAATCCGTCTTTGTGCCCGTGCAGATGGAGATGTACGCCAGCGGGGTTTGGCCGAACCTACGCATAATGAGCGGGCGATCAACATACATGCGCAGCGCCTCGCTGAGCATCATGCTGTCCGCCGCATCCAGCATTTCCATTTCCCCTTCCATCAGGCTGGCGCCTCGACCTTCGCCCTTCACGCTGCTCATGGTGGAGAGGTCCCCTCCGCGCCACAAAATGGTCAAGGCGCGATCCATCCGGTCCACCAGGGCCGGATGCGGGATGTTGCCCTTCGCGGTCAGGTCAATGGGCTCGATGCTGTCATCCTTGCTCATCACGGCGGCGAACTCGGCGGCGAATGCGGCCACAGCCACTTCCATCGCCTTCCATTGGTCAGACCCCGGCTGGGCGGTGGTTTTGCCTGCCGTGCCCGGCATGCCGTGTTTGGCACAGTAGATCAGCCAGTCGCGCAACGGCTGATGCTTGTAGTAGTAGGCAATGGCACAGGCTTTCATGATGCCCTGACCCACGGTCACCAGCCAACGCTCCGGCTCCAGGGGAATCCCGTTATAATCCATCAGCGTCGGGCAAAACCGCAGGCGGCCCGTCCGACGCTCAAAGAATTGCAGCGGGACATAGCGAAACTCTGCCGTGATCAGATTGCCCAGATCCAGCCAGTTGATTTCGTGAAGTGAATAGCGATAGCCCACCGCGAACATCATCTGCCGCAGCAGCAGACTCATCTCGCCGCGCTCATCTTCATCCACCGCATTCACGCAGCGGACGTTGTTGTAAAAATCCTCAATGGCCTTTTTGTGGCGTTTGGCGGTGGCGCTGTCGTCTACAGTCAGCACTTCCCAGCCGTGCACCGCCGGGGCCACTTCGCGCTTAAAACTCAGAATGGGCAGTAAATCATCCAGATCCTTGATCTGTTCCATCGTTTGCGCCAACGGCTGGAGCCAGCCGCGCTCAAAGGCGTCGAGATGCAGACGCAACCGCTCCGGCGTGAGGTCAATGGGCGATGCCTGGCGCGAGCGCAGATAGGTTTCGATCATCTGGGGGGTAACCACGGAAGCGACGTTTCTTTGTTTTCTGCTCATACCGGCACCTTCCGCATCCGCTGACGTATTTCGTCGCGCATGGATTTGTAGACAAATTTCGTGGTGACGCGCTGGCCGCTCACCGTCTCAGCCAGTCGGGCGTACGTCGTGGCGAGCAGCAAATGGTTCTCGACGCTCTTGACAAACTCGGACTCTTTACCGTCGCCCGCCTTTTCTTTCCGGGATCCATTCAGCAAGTGCGCGTCGTAGACATTGAGGATCTCCGGCGATCCGGCGCTCTTGGCGGGCAGGCGGTACGCCGGGAAGTCGCGCATAGTCTTTTGTCCGTTAACCTCGACCACGTCAATCAGGCCATCCTCCACGGTCAGGAGTTCATCAATCACACCCTGAATAGATTCATTGCGCTCGCACTGGATCACAGGGTAAAAGAGGCCGCCCTGGGTCTTGCGGATGTCGTGTTTGATCCCGCCGCCGGGCTTGAGGGAAAATTCCACGCAGGCGCATTTGATCCCGCTCCAGCCCTTTTCGGGATCCCAGATCAGCCCGCCGCCAAAATTGATCCGGTCCTTTTTGGGGTCGGCGGTGACGGGCGTATCAATGCCGTTAAGCATCAGGGCCAGATCGCGGGCGAGCTGTCGCTCGTTGCCGATGTCGATAAACAGGCAGGTGATCTGCATCAGCGCGAAAAGTTGCGGGACGCGGCTCCGCACATCTTCCGGTGCGATTTGCTCAACCCATGCAAGCCTTTTGCAAAGGGGATTCTCAATGTCGCGGGCCACGAACCAGCAGCGGTCTCCCGTATCCATCCCGGCATACCGCACAGACCCGGAGCGCGGCTGGATGCTGAGCGTATAATCCTCCAACGTCCGGGCGCGGGCGAGCTTGGCGCTATCGAGTTGCTGATCGCCCGCCGCAGGCATGGCCAGACGGTCCACAGAAAAGGCCCGGCGCGCCGCCTTATCCAGCACGGCATTGGTACACCAGTCACTCACCAGCAGTTTGATGGGGATGGCTGGAGTGCCCAGTTGTGACACGCGCACACTCCAATGGTTAAACTTCGCTTTCTCGGGCTGACGGGCCTGCCAGTTATTCGGCGTGAGGGCGTCCCGATCCAGCCAGGCCCCACAATCCGGACACCCGAAGTACCACGCCTGATCCGGACGAAAGGAAAATTGCTCTTCGCCGCGCAGGAATACTCCGGCGTTGTTGAGTTGCGGGTCATCAATCGCAGGCACGCTGCCCAGTTGCAGGCGGCAGATGCCCGGCCAGCTCTCTTCGGGGTTGATCTTTTTCCCGCAGCACGGGCATTCAATCAGGCACACATGCAGTGTGCCCTTGCGCACTTCGGCATTCTGTCCGGCCCCATCATACCGCATGGTTCCGATGTTGAGACGCCATCGCAGCTCGCTGGCCGTCATGCGCCCCGGCAGGAACTTGACGTTCTTTTCCGGCACGTCATCCCGCTCATCGACAATCGTTACATCCATTGAAAAGGAGGTCGGGATTTTCCCCATGCCGCGCATGTAGCCTTGTGCTTTGTGGTCGCCATCGGTGACGCTCATGGCCCCTTTGCGATTGACAGCCCGGCCAGACTTATTCACGGCCTTGCCGATCTGGATCAGCTCGGAAAACCATTCAATCTGATCCACCACGTCCGGACGGAATTTTGTATCAACGAGTCCCGCCACCAAATCATCATCGGGCAGGTAATAGCCGACGTTGAACCATTTGATCGACAGCAGGTAGGCATAGAGCAGTTGAGCCAGCACGGTCTTTCCCCACTGCGCACCGCCGCCGATATCAAGCGTAGCATCCGTGATCGGATCGCCTCCCGCGTTACCCAGGATCAGATCAATGATTCCAACGATCCATTCCAGTACCGGACGTCCTGCGAAGGAAAAGCGCACATATTTTCCGTCTCCCGCCTTCACCCAGGCATGTTTCAAAAGGAACTCCCGGAAAGAAATCCCCTCGGGCGTTTCCACCGCCGGGCGGTTATCATTGACCAGGTCATTCAGATGGTTGAGTGCGTCCATTACACCCCTCCCTCGATCACTGCCTTAAACTCAGCAAACGCGGCCTGTGCGGCGGCATTCCCTTTGATCTGTTCGGCAAGCGCCGCAAGACCGGCCTGATATTTATCCGACTTGATCAGTTCAAAACGCGCCTCCGCCAGTGCCTGTTCCTGCTTCGCTTGCAGCGTGGAAATCAGCCCGTTGTATTGCTTCACCAGCGACGCGATCGCCTTCACATCCCCGCTGGCAATCGCCTCCACCGCGAGAAACCCGACGCCCTTGATCATTGTTTCGGAAATGTCGTCCATGCTCGACACCGCAGCATTGATGGACTGCTGGGCCGCCGCCGCGCGCAACAGCCGATCCTCATCAACCTGGCGCTTGTAGCGTTCATAGAAGCGGTAAATGGTGGATGTGGACGGGATTGCCGCGCCATCGAACATTTCATCCTTGAGCATCACCACGCGGGCCTTCGGGCCGCCCAGATCGCGGATCAGCTCAAACGCCAATTGCGCCTGTTCATCCTTCAAATCTGCTTCCCATGCCTCTGGTCGTGTTTTGCTCATCGGTTTCTCAATCTGTGCAAATCGGTGTAATCTGTGGAAAACTCTCTTATTTCATCCGCCCGCGCTGGGCCGATCCCTCATCGGTCAGCCACCATATTTGCTTGCCAAAATCATTCACTTTCATGCCCACCCAGCCCCGCGCCTTCATATCCGCGAGCTGCTCGGCAAACTCTGTGGTGCTCTGCGGCACAAGCAGGCGCTGATTCACGTAGCGCATAAGCGTCTTCTCTTCGCACGGGTTCCCCTGGAGAGCCGTCAGCACATCCAGCGTTTCCTTCACCACCATTTCATCCATTGCCATAAGTCACCCCTTCCTTGTTTCCGCCATATTTCGGCTCAATTCCTGCATCTCTGTTATTGCGGACACCATGGACTTGCTCAACTCCTGTAACCCCTTGTCCCCTTCAGTGCTCTTGTCCTCGATGCGCCGCATTTCGCCGCGTAATTCGGCTGACAACTCCTTAATGGACTGCCGCATTTCCTTCGCCAGATTTTCCAGCCCGTTCCTCACATCCTCGCGGATCGCCGCCATCGATGCAGTTCCTCGGTTTAGCCTGGCATCGAACTCGGAGTTCTTTTTGTCCTGCTCCTCTTTCCACGTCTTGCCTAAATCGCACGGCGTTTTCGGGCGCACCCGGTCCGCCAACACCCCGAGCCCAACCAGCAAACTCAGAATCATGCCGACATAACCCATGAACTCATTCATCGCGCGCACCTCCTGAAGTGGGGAGGCAGACTCCAACGGAGGTGAATGACTCCTCCGCGCGCTTGTCTGCCAGCGGGGCCGAAAGGTGTCCCCAGCGCGGCGTGTGTTTTTTCTCGGAGCCGACGCAGGCCAGGTCGGCAGTGGCATTATCGTAAATCATCAGGACCCCGCCCTTATCAGCCGCTGCACCTTATCCAGCACCACCCGGAGCGCAGCCCCTGTTTCCTGGAGCGTATCCGCATCATCCACAAAAAAGAGACCATCGCGCCTGGAAAGCGCGATGGTCCGCCTGTGGTTCAGGATGACTTCAATGTCGCAGGGTGTGGTTGTGGCTGTGGTAGCTACATGGGCACTCTCCTTTTTGGCTCGCTGGTGTTGTGCAGTGGTCTTCATGAGGCGTTGGTTTAACACGGCGACCCCCCGGAGCGTAGGCTTCCATGCGTTCCATGAGCTTCGTGAGCAATGTGCACTCCGTGCGTTCCATGATCTCCATGAGCCCGCCGCCCATTGACGATGCGGCGAAGCCGCATCTATGTTTGTATGTTGACATACAAACAGGAGGACACCATGCAACGAGTATTCGACCGTATCGCCCGCTTCGATGAACGCAGCAGAGCATTCAACATCCGGACGCTCTTCCGAAAAAAGGAGTTCGTCCCCGTAACGAAGATCTGGGGATGCCGTGTGCATCTCGACCAGGGAAGTGAGGGAGCCTGCACCGGCTTCGGGACGGCCCACGAACTGGCCTCCGATCCCGTGCGCGTTCCGCGCGTCACCGCACGACTCGCGCGAAAAATTTACAACCTCGCCAAGACGCTGGATCAATGGGCGGGTGAGGACTATGAGGGTTCCTCCGTGCTCGCCGCCGCCAAGGCCGCCAAGGAACTCGGCTACTACCAGGAATACCGCTGGAGCTTCGACGTTGACGATCTACGCCAAGCCATCTGCGAGATCGGCCCCGCCGTGATTGGGGTCAACTGGACCGAACACATGGAGCACACCGACAACCACGGCTTTATCCGCGCCAGGGGCAAGGTCATGGGCGGACACTGCGTGTGCATTCGCGGATGGTCCAACGATCAATCCGCCTTCATCGGGCGCAACTCCTGGGGCCGCTCCTGGGGCATGAATGGAGATTTCTATATCTCCTATGCCGATCTCAAAGCCCTCCTCGCCGACGACGGCGAAGCCTGCATCCCCCTGGTGCGCACTACGGGAGAAAAGGCATGAACACATCCACTAATCAGCCAAGGGTAAAGTGCCATCGGGATTTTCTGGATGCGGCACTCCGCCGCGTTCGATTGCATGGTTCCAAAAGGCAAGGCAACCATGTTCCTCCCATTCCGAAATCAAAAGATCATGCAAAAACGAACGAAGATCATCACTCGGATCAATCTGACGCTGCACGCATCCAACACAAAGCTGAACCGCATATTCAACGCGCCTGCGATAATACCACTGATCCAACACGCTCATTATATTCGCTGGGTCTCCGGTTGATATCAACCGCGCGATTTTTTGTGAAATAGATTTTCGCTGTATCATTTCAAGACGGGCGGCCTCCTGCCAAAAGCCGGAACTGTTCTCAGCAGGCAATTCTTTTGGCCATTCGCGCAAAAGCTGCTGATCCATTTCATCCATCCAATGAAGGGCTTCCCGTATTATTCCCTGACTCATATTCAAAACCCCTTTCGTTACTGATCGCTCCGTCACTCCAGAATGTAGGGGTAAGGGGAATAGTGAGCAACCCCAAAGCAAAACAGGCAACGGTTTTCCGTGGCCTTCTATTTTTTCCATACGTTGGACTCTAACGAAGATCCAGCCTCTT
>JAQVYB010000107.1 GCA_028708815.1 Kiritimatiellia bacterium
GAGGGCGCAGGGAGAGGATGCTGTAGAGAATGGCGCCGAGGGAGTAGATGTCCGAGCTGGCATTCAGGGGGATGGCTCTGGCGTCGATTCGCTCCGGGGCCATAAAGCCTGGCGTTCCGACAATATAGCCGCTGATGGTTTTGAGGCCTGATTCCTGCTCGTCGCGGTGCAGTGGGCGGATGGGGGCCGTCGCGAGGGCATCGTCTGCCGGGATTGTTTGTGTTAAATGTGTGGAATCGCAGCCGGCGTCCCGGGGGATTCGGCGGGCTAGCCCCCAGTCCACCACGAGGACTTCGCCGTACTCGGCGATCATGATATTGTCGGGCTTCAGGTCGCAATGCAGGACAAACCGGGCATGCGCAAAGGCGACGGCATCGCAGACTTTCTGAAAAATATTGAGGAGTCGGGGCAGGGGATATTCCTGCAGGATTTCGGGATTCTTTTTACGAAGGCCAATGAGGATATCAGTCAGTGATTTCCCCCGGATCAGTTTCATGGTGTAATAAATTCTGTTGGTGTCGTCCAGGCCCACATCGTAGATGGGGATGATGTTGGGATGCTCCAAGCGGGCGGTGATCTGGGCTTCTTCGATAAAATTCATCAACTCTTCAGGGGTTTTCTGCAGCTCGTCCAGCAGTATCTTCATGGCTACGGTTCGGCGGCAGTTGAGATCTTCGGCTTCGTAAAGGATGCCGGATCCGCCCTCGGCCAGTGGACCTTTGAGCCGGTATTTCTGGTTTCCGGCCAGGAGGAGCGAATCGTCGGGAGGGGCTTTTTCAGCAGGTTGGTCCGGCTGGGTATTTGTAAATTGCGGGGGGTGTTCTCCCTTCATGATGGGTCGAGAGGTTTTGGGAACAGGTTCAGGCATTTCAAATCCTTGGTGGTCTTTGATCTTGGCAGTTAGACTATGGTCAACATACCTGAACGGCCTGAAAATGTACACGGGAAATCCGATTGAAAAGGGAAAACCCGGGGTTGCCCCGGGTTTCCCTGTTGTGTGTGTGTCGTGCGGTGCGTGTTGACGGGCGGAGCTGGATGTGGTGTGCCATTCCGCGAGGCGCGTCATTAGAATGCGTAGGCCAGGCTCAGTCCCGCATAGGTGTTGGCCTTCTGGCCGTAGATGGCCTCGGCGTTGTCGCGGATGGTGGAGTCCAGCAGATAGGAATAGGCCACCTTGGCGCCGATGGAGAGTCCTTCCGCCAGCGCGTAGGATGCGCCGATGCTGGCCTGGGCGTCATTGAATCTGCTTTCGTCTTCATCAAAATAACTCTCGTTGTATTTTGAGGAACCCCAGCCGATGGAAAGGCCGGCATCCAGTGAAACGGCTTCCGTGGCAGCATAGGAGTACCCGATGCCGGCATTGACGTAGGCGCCTTTCACTTCGTCCACATCGTAGTATACCGCCAGCGTGGGTGCCAAAATGACATCCAGGCCGATGGACGCGAAGACTTCCGTTGTTTCGTCCACGCCGCCTTCTCCCTGTTCACTGTTGTAGGGGAATAGGTAGTTGATGGCGCCGATGTCCATGGAAACCATCCCTTCCAGCGGCAGAGAATAGCCCGCGGTGAGATCCACTTCCGTGAACTTTCCGGCCAGTTCGTTTTTCTTTGTTGCATCCATGTTTCCCCAGGCATTGAGGTAGAGGCCGATAGGCGTACTGACCGTCATGCCGGGCTGAACCACAGCGGCGCTGTTAAGCACCTGGCCGCGCCAGATGTAGGAGCTGCCGTAATCCACGGTGATTTCGCTTTCGGCCCGGACGATGGAAGCCAGCGCGAGCAGGCCCATGCATACTGTTCCTTTGATTTTCATTGTATCTCTTTCTCCTGTTTGTGCCGCGCTTTGCGGCATTCGGTTTCTGTTGTGCTTCATCTTTTTTTCAGCGTGTTCGGGGCGGGGTTCATCCCTTCCGTTGCGACGCCAAAACGTGCTCATTGATTCGAAAAGATTTGGAATCCGTTGTAGGCTTCCATTCCGTGTTCGCCGATATCCAGGCCGCACAGTTCTTCGTGCTCGCTCACGCGGATACCCATGACGGCCCGCAGTGCTGCAAAAAGGGCATAGGCCGTTGCAAAGCAGAACACGCCTGCCGCCAAAATGCCCGCCAGTTGAGCGCCGATGGAATAGCTTGCGGCCACGGGCACACCGTTTTCCCAGGCATATTTCCCGAACAGGCCGACGGCCAGCGTCCCCCATACGCCGCAAACCAGATGTACGGAAAGGGCGCCCACCGGATCATCCAGCTTCAGACGGTCGAATCCGAACACGGCAAGTACGACAATGGCGCCGGCCACCGCTCCGATTATCAGTGCGCCGGATATGCTGACCGCATCGGCGCCGGCCGTGATGCCTACCAGGCCGGCCAGACATCCATTCAGCACCATGGAAAGATCCGGTTTCTTCTGGATGCTCCACGATACCAGCATGGAGGACATGATTCCGGCGGCGGCACCCAGCGTGGTCGTTGCAAAAACATAGGAGACCGCACCGGGATCGGCGGAAAGAACGGACCCGCCGTTGAACCCGAACCAGCCCAGCCAAAGCATGAATACGCCGATGGTAGCCAGAGGCATGCTGTGCCCCATGATGGGTTTTGATTTTCCATTCAGGTATTTGCCGCGCCGGGGTCCAAGCAGCAGGACGCCCGCCAGAGCGCCCCATCCACCGACCGAATGGACAAAGGTGGAGCCGGCGAAATCATGGAAGCCCAGATCCGCCAGCCAGCCGCCGCCCCAACCCCAGGACCCTACGAAGGGATAAATCAGCATGACGTAGACGATGGAAAAAAGGATGAAGCTGCTCAGCTTGATGCGTTCGGCCACCGCCCCCGACACGATCGTGGCCGCTGTGGCCGCGAACATGGACTGAAACAAAAAATCGGCCCAATACGTATACGAAGGATTATAGGCGGAGGTGAAGCCGTTCGGATCCATGGAAAGGCCGAACCCCTTGAATCCGAGGATATGGCCGATCAGCCAGGAATCGCCCGGATACATGAGGTTGAAGCCCATCAGCGCATAGGTGAGAATGCCGATCGGTACGATGGTGACATTCTTGAACAGAATGTTGACGGTGTTTTTCGCCCGTGTCAGCCCGGTTTCCACCGCCGCAAAGCCCAGGTTCATGATAAACACGAGGAAAATCGCCACGAGCATCCAGGTGTTGTTGACGGTGAAGAGCGCCTGATCGGCCACCGCGATAGCGGCTTCCAGTGAGTGGCCGGAGGTGGCCTCGATGGCGGGTGGAGTATCCGCCAGGCCCGGTGTGGCCATGGTGGCCAGAAGAATGGCGGCCGGAATGAGTTTGCAGAGTCGTTTTGTATTCATAATTCGAGCGTGTTTTCCTGAGTGGTTGATGTCTGATAAATAAAAAGAGGGGGAGGGCGGGCGGTCCGCCTGATGGGGTTTCCGCCCACCCTCCACAGGATCAGCCGATGGCGTCGTGCCCCGTCTCTCCGGTTCGAATGCGAATGCACTCGGGAAGATCCAGGACGAAGATTTTTCCGTCACCGATTTTTCCGGATCGGGCGCCTTCAACGATGGCGTCAATCGTCGCTTTGACGAAATCGTCGTTCACGCCGATTTCGAGGCGGATTTTTTTCAGCAGGTTGACTTCCATTTCGACGCCTCGGTAGGTTTCGTGGTAGCCGCCCTGCTGGCCGCAGCCCAGGCAGTTCGTCACGGACATTTTCCGGATTTCCCGATCATAGAGCGCACGCTTTACGGACGGCAGTTTCTCGGGTTGTATATAGGCGATGATCAGTTTCATAATTTCTCCTTATGCTCGTTCAGTTGTTTTATTATTCATTACAGGTTAACCGTGACCTGTTTGCTCAGTGGTTGCTGAAGATCTGGAATCCGCTGTAGGCTTCCATTCCGTGTTCATCGATGTCCAGCCCGCGCAATTCTTCCTCAACGCTTACGCGCAGACCAATGGTTTTCCTGATGACCGTGAAGAGGATCAATCCCACGCCGAACGCCCAGACAAAGCAGGTTCCGGCGCCGATCAACTGGCTGATCATCTGGTTGAACCCGCCGCCATAGAAGAGGCCCGCACTGGTTTCACCTGTTCCGATTACCGCTTCGGCGTTGAAGAGCCCGCAGGCCAGTGTGCCCCAAAGGCCGCAGACACCGTGTACGCTTACCGCACCCACCGGATCATCCACCCGCAATACGCGGTCGATAAAGATCACACTCAATACCACCAGCACGCCGGCCACCAGGCCGATAATGATCGATCCCATCGGGGTGACGGTGTAGCAGGGCGCCGTGATGCCCACGAGTCCGGCCAGGGCGCCGTTCAGGGTCATCGAGGCATCCGGTTTTTTGGAGATGATCCACGAAGTGATCAGTGCGCCGACCACGCCGGCGGCTGCCGCCAGGTTCGTGGTCACAGCTACGCGTCCGATTTCGCCATTGCCGGTGGTGGTGCTGCCCGGATTGAAACCGAACCAGCCGAACCACAGAATGAATACACCCAGTGCGGCCAACGGGATGTTATGGCCCATGATCGCGCGCGGTTTGCGGTCCGGTCCGTATTTTCCGATGCGGGGTCCAAGAATAATGGCGCCGGCCAGTGCCAGCCAGCCTCCCAGCGAATGCACCACCGAAGACCCCGCGAAGTCGCAGAAGGCACCGGTCGGAAGGCTTTCCAGCCAGCCCGCGCCGTTATCGCTGAAGAGCGAGCCCCAGGCCCATTTTCCATACAGTGGATAGATGATCAAGCAGATCACCGTGGCATAGGCGAGGTAGCCGGAGAATTTGGTCCGTTCGGCCATGGCGCCCGAAACGATGGTGGCGGCTGTGGCGGCAAAGACGGTCTGGAAGATCATGAAGGTGTAGGACCATTCCGCCCCGCCTGCCGTATTCATCAATCCGTTCATTCCGAAGAATTCCGTTCCGAACCATCCATTGGAGGTTGCTCCGAACATCAGGCCGAAACCGACCAGAAAAAACGCGAGCGAACCGATGGAGAAATCCATCATGTTTTTCATCAGAATATTCACTGCGTTCTTGGCTCGCGTGAATCCGGTCTCCACCATGGCGAATCCGGCCTGCATAAAGAAGACCAGTGTGGCCGCCACGAGCGTCCAGACGATGTTCAGATTATCCTGAGCGGTGTCCGGTTGTACCACGGCGACCACTTCTTCCACAGTGCCTTCATCCGCCAGCGCCAGCGCCGGAAGCGCCAGCATCCCCAAGACCCACAGGGCCCCCAATCCTCTTTTTCCAATGCGCATACCCAACTCCTTTCATGGTGATTTGCCTTACGTGAACTCACGCAGGCTTTTTATGACGGAGCGGATATATGCAGACGCCGTGCCAACTGCCAGCGGATAGAAAGAAAAATGTTGTAACATCAAGGAGTGCAAGTAAATAAAAAATTCAACTGCGGATTGTTCCGCAGGAGAAGAACGCAGACTCAAATACAAATACGTCGCTATGCGGGAAATAAATACAGAATTGTATTATGTAAAAGGGTGGATCGCCGTCTTATTCACCCGCACGGATTTGAAGGTGCAGGCTGAATGTTTTCAGCGGGGGGGTGTCCTTTTCCCACGGACGGTGATAGACGAGTGTCAGGATGGTTTCGCCGGGAGTGACGGCTCGAAAGGTGAAGGTGTAGCATCCGCCGCTGCCGAGGAGGTTGGAGTCCGGACGGTATTCGGCTTCGCCGTCCTGGTGGAGCCGTTTTTCGTCGCAGGTCTGCACAAACCATCCGTAGCCGGTGGTGGGATTGCCCTGCAGTTCGATGGTCAGTTCTTCGTTTGGTTCAAGCTGAAGTGTTTTGTCGTTATCCGCAAAGGTCAATGGTTCGGCACGGAGAGTGGATGCCGTGAGGAGGATGAGAAGAACCACGATGTCTGTTGAATGCTTCCACTTGGTTTTCATGATGCGGGCCTCCTGGGGTGATTATTTGTTCTAATGGATTATGAAAGTTCCACCTGTCTGAATTTTCTCATGCACAGCAGGAGGATGAAAAGCGCATAGGATCCGGCATAGGCGGCGGCCAGCCCGATGGGCCGCCAAGATAGAGCGCCGCCCTTTTTGAGTAGGTCCGAGACCCAGAACCGTTGCCAGTTTGGCCAGCAGGCCAGCAGCATACGGCCTGCCGGTGTTCCGCCGAAAGCGGTCTGCGCGAAGTAGTCGGAAAGCAGTCCAAGACAAAGAAAGATACCGCCCAGCGCAATGGCTGCCGGAAATCCGAGTGCAAGGGACAATCCGGTGGTCAGTGCCAGGAAGAGGCCCAGGGCCAGGGTGTTCAGGAGCCCGGCCTGGGCACATCCAAGCAGAGCATCCCGGGGCATCGGCGGGGAAAAATACATCGCGCAGAGCCAGGCCGCCGCCAGGGTGATCAGCAGAAACTGCACGGAGACGGAACAGAAATTCCATTGCTTCCAATAGTTGCACGCGGCGCCCGCCGTCAGCGAGACGAGGAGCGCGGCCAGGGGCGGGGCGAGCATACGTCCATCCACCATCAGGGGTTCGCGTGCGGCGGCCACCGCCAGGGAGGTGGCCAGCATCATGCATACGGAAAAGATCAATTCAATCAGCAGAAGGCCGGTGAACACGGAAAGAAAATACATTTCCCGGCTTACCGGTTTGCTGAGCATCAGCACCGCCCCGCCCTTTTCGGCATTGCGGCGGGAAACGGATGAGGCGAGAAAAACCGCGAGGGCAATTCCAAGAAGCCAATGCAGTGAGAGGGCGCTGTCGCGCACCAGGCGGCTTGCTTCGCCGAATTGGTGGGTGATTAGTATCGGCAATAGGAGGATCAGCAGGGCGCCGCTTGCCGTCAGCATCAGGCAGGGCGGATAGCGGATGGCCTCCAGGGCGCTGATTCGGCTCATCACCCAATAGATACGGATCTTTTGTTGCATTGCTCGCATGTCTTGTTCCTGCCGGAAGCGGCTTCGCGCCATGGCTCAGGCAGAGAAGCTTTTTTTCACAAAGAAATCAAGCCGCACTTTTGTGTTGAATATGCACTCATTCATGATATGTAGAAAGGGTTTACATTAAAAGGCTTTACCATGCAGAAAATTACGATTAAGGACATTGCCCGAGAATGCAATGTTTCCCTGAGCACGGTTTCACTGGTGCTGAATAATAATCCGAGGATCAGCGAGGCAACACGTGCCAAGGTTCAGGAAAGTGTTCGTCGCCATAATTACCAACCCAACAACAATGCCCGGGGCCTGGCCTCGCGCTCCAGTCTGGCGGTAAGTGTGGTGGTTCCGCATCTTGGGCATGTGTTTGCGGATGTGTATTTTGGAGAAATCATCTCCGGCATCTATGATCAGGCCGCCGATGACGGGTACAAGGTTATGCTGGATATCGCCAATGAGAAGTTTTTGAGTACGAAGGAGTATCTGGGTCTTTTGCGATCCAGGAAGGCGGACGGGATGTTGTTTATCGGTGCGAACATCACCGATGAGTTTCCCATGGAGTTTCAGGAATCCGCCTATCCGTTTTTACTCGTCAATCATTTCTATCCCAAAACGTCGTTGAATTATTTGGCCATGGACTACCGGGAATCAGCCCACAAGGCCGTGGAACATCTGGTGGGGCTTGGGCACCGCCATATCGGACTCGTGCGGGGGACCAACACCCATACCGGAATTGAATTTGCAGAGGCGTTTGAAGACTATTGCATCGAACTCGGTATTGACCCCCAGCATCTTCACACGGTGGACGGCGGTGACGACTGGGATTTGGAAAGTGGATATGCCGCGACGCAGCAGTTGATGCAGAAGAGCAAAAAAATTACGGCCATTATGGCCGGAAACGACCGGATGGCCATTGGCGCCATCAGCTATCTCGATAAAAAAGGCATACAGATTCCCGGGGATATTTCCGTCATGGGTGTGGATGACATTCATTCCGCCGCTTTTTCCAGTCCGAGCCTGACCACGATCTGGCATGACTTGTACGAACTCGGAAAACAGAGCTTCAAACGCCTGCTGGCGCTTTATAAAAAAGAAATCACCACATGCCAGGAACGGCTTCCCGTGACCTTGATTGTGCGTGATTCGACCGGCCCGGTCAGTGTGATTGAGTAATTCGCACCCGGTGCTTTCAGCCGCTTTTTTCCGGAATTCATCCCTGCGTCGGACGACCACGGAGCAATTCCACTCCCGCCGAGTGCACATCCGAAAAAATGGCTGGTTTATCCATGCGGACGCGTACGGAATGCACGCGCGGGTGATGCAGGCAGCAGTCGGCGACCGCCTCGGCGAGGGCTTCAATCAGGGCATATTCACTGTGCAGAACGAGATCGCGCACTTCGTTGTGAATCTCCTCGTAGCTTAAGGTATCCTCGACGCGATCGGTACGGGTTCCCGGCTGTAGGTTTGCCTGTATTTCCAAATTGATCACCAAGGGGCGACGTTGTTCGCGCTCGTGCGGATAAACCCCGATCAGGCAGTCCAGCGTCAGGTCTGTTATACGAATCAGGTCCATCTTTTCAAAACCTCCGAATGCTGCAATCTTACAGCAGGTGCTGCCCGCCATCGACATAAATAATCTGTCCGGTGATGCTTTCGGCTTCCATCAGAAAGGCCACCGCCTCGGCGACCTCTTCCGGGGTGCCCGCATGGCCCATCGGCGCCGGGCCTGCCTTTTCGCGTGTCCCCGAGCGTTTGTCCGGTGGAAGCACCGCGCCGGGCGCCACCGCATTGACGGTGAAGTTTGGCGCCAGTTCCAGGGCCAGCATGCCGACGGATTCAGCCAGCGCTTTTTTTGAAAGGGTGTAGGAGAGGTGGTGTCCGTCGTGCCGTGCGATGCGTTGATCCAGGATGTGGATGATCTTTCCGCCGGGACATTGTTGTGCGAAGCTGCGGGCCAGCAGCAGGGGGGCCCAGCAGTTCAGCATCATTTGTTTCTGGGCGTGTTCGACATTCAGATCCCGCAGGGTGTCGGATTGGAAGGTGGCGGCATTGTTGATGAGGACGTCGAGGCCCCCCAGCAACCGGACGGCCTGAGTTATCACGTCTTCACAGGTTGCCGGCGAGGTCAGATCCGCCTGAATGAGATGGGCCGTGCTTCCGTGTGCAGCCAGCTGGTGTTTCAGGTCATTCGCTTCCTCGGAGGAGGAGTTATAGTGAATCGCCGTCGATGCGCCACGTGTGGCCAGCGTTTCAGCGAGAATCCGGCCCAGTCGGCGTGCGCCGCCGGTTATCAGTATTTTTATTCCGGTGTTCTTCATTGTCTAAATCCACCTCCGGCAGGTATGCTTTTTGCACATGGGGAAAGTCCATGCATGTTACCCGCGTAGGCGTTCATGTCAAATCCTGCGATGGAAAACCATTCGGATCCGGTTTGCTGCAGTATCAGGAAAGGAGAAAGAGAATGCGTATAAAGAAAAAAACAATAGCGGGCGTGGCGGGACTGTGTCTGATGCTGCTGGCATCCGGGTGTGCCATGATGCCCGGCGGGGTGGCGCCGTCGAATATCCCGATCGAAGGACGGCGATATACCAACCTGGGCCGCACCGCCAAGAGCGACAGCCGTTTTTATCTGTTGGGCATCATTCCTCTCTCGGGCGCCAATACCACGAGAGACGCCATTGATGCGGCCATCCGGTCGAAGCGCGGCGACGCCCTGATCAATATTACGGTGGAATCCTATTCCCAATGGTGGATCATTCTCACCCGCATCGTGACTCGTGTGGATGGAGAAGTGATTCGCTTCGAATAAAGGGGGGGGATGCAAAAGGTTGGAATGCCAAGGGTTCGATGTGGGTGGTGCCACCTGTTTGCATGTTTGCTGCTGACGGGGCTGGTTTCCTGCGTTTCCAGCGATGATTCGTGCGGGAGCTTCGTGGACGATTCGCTCCGACCGGTGGCCCTCGCCCGGTATGCCCTGATGAAACAGATTTCATCTGAACGGAATATTCCCATTCCGGAAGAGTTTGTTTTGATCATGGAAAGCGCGCTGCATGCGGATTGGCAGGCTGTTTCAGAGGGGTATGAGAAGGTATGGAGGCGCAGTCATTGGTATGAAAGCGAGGAGCCGAATGATCCGCGCATCTCTAATGAGTTGTGGCATCCGCTGCATGAAACCTGTTGGACCTTTCAGTGCCTGAAAAACTGGCCTTGCGGTCTTGTGCCGTACTATCTTAACGCCGTGTTAACCGTGATGCCTCCCGACAGCATCCTTTTTGTCGGCTCGGACAGTGCGCGTTTTCTGGTCGATTCGCTGGCTCCGCAATTCGGGCGAGGCGATCTGGCGTTTATCTCGCAGAACGCGCTGGTTGACGTGACGTACATGGATTATTTGCGGGATCTCTACGGAGAGGTGCTGTGGATACCCGATCAGAACGCGTATACGGATGCTTTTCAACAGTACGTAGAGCAAGTGAGAAAAACCAAGGGGGAGGGGGAATGTTCTGTTGATGCCGATGGGTGTGTATCTGTTGGCGGGACACAGGGAGTGCTGGAAATCAACGGGATACTGGCTCGAATGATAGCACAAAGCAACGGGTTGACTCGTCGTATTTTTGTGGATGAGGTCTATGTCATTTCCTGGATGACGCCGCGGCTGAGCCCGCGGGGTATCCTGATGGAGTTGATGCCCGAACCGGTTGAAGGTATTTCGAAGGAAGAGGTGAAGGCGGACTGTGCATGCTGGGAGCAGGTGGAAGCGGTGTTGGCCGCTTCGCGGGAGCAGGCGGACGTTCGTTGGGCCGGGCGGGCGTTCTCCGGTCTGCGCACAGCCATCGCCGGGTTGTATGTTTATCACCAGATGCCGCATGAGGCGGAGGCTGCGTTTCGGCAGGCCATGCGTCTGTCCGAGGATAATCCGGCGCCGGCTTATCAATTGGCGAAACGGGTGCTGGAGCCTCAGGGGCGAAAGGAAGAAGCGCAGGAAATCCTGAAAGGGTTGCAGACGCGTGATCCCGATCACTCATCCGTTCAGAATTAAAGGATCGCGCTACCGTTTGCTCGGATGAAGCAGAAGCCAGAGGGCGAAACGTAATCGGGACCAGAGTGGAAGAGTGGTGTCGTTTTTTTTCTTCTCTTTCCGTGCGTGCGAAACGGTCAGTGGCGCTTTGGCGTCGGGTTTCATGTAGTCGCGGTCGTAAATGCCCATGTTGTTTCGTCCGGTTGCGTGAAGGTGATTTTCAGCGGTTTCGGTTTTCGTGTTCGACTCTGAATGCCCGTTTGTTTTCTTCCCACCAGCTCAGCCATTCTCCGTGGGTTGTGGGATTTTGTGTGCCGGTGATGTTTCGCAGGGCGTTGAGCACGCGCTCGCGCACCTGGGCGTTTTCATCGGTCAGCGCCTCGATGAGTGGTTCAATGGATTGAGGATCTTTCATGCAACCGAGAGATTCGGCGGCCTGCTCGCGCACAAAGGGATTTTCATCCTTCATGGCATGGGCGAGGGAGCCTGCCGCACGTACGTCGCGAATAATACCGAGAACCTTTGCCGTTTGAACACGTACAAGCAGGTTGCGGTCCTGCAGGCAGTTTACAAGATATTCCACGGCGTGCGGATCCCTGATTTCCCCCAGAGCCTCTACGGCCTTCACGCGTACCAGCAGATTGGTGTCACGCAGGGCTCGCAGCAGAGAATCGACGGCCTCGGGATCTTTAATTTCTCCCAGCGCCCAGGCGGCATTTTCGCGGACACGCTCGTTGTCGTCCAGCAAGGCGCTGCATAGGGATGGCACGGCAGGGGAACCGATTTTGGCCAAGGCGGCGGCTGTGTTTTCACGTACATTGTCGTCGGGGCCGCGCAGTACGGCGGCGAGGGCGTCGGTGGCCCGAGGATCTTTCAGTTCCCCAAGCGCTATGATGGTAGGCATTTGGAGCGTCTTGTCCGTCAGGCAGTCGATCAGGGCGTCGGCGGCCCGCTCGTCTTTCAGGGCCCCGAGGGCCTCCACAGCACAGCGGCGCACCTCGGGTTCCTTGTCGCGCAGGGCGTTGATCAGGGCCTCGACCACACTTGGATCCTTGAGTTCGCGCAGGGCCACCACGGCATTGATGCGGCGTTCGGGGCCGCCATCGCGCAGCGCCGTGATCTGGGCATTCAAGGAGTGTGGATGCCGAATCAGGTCCAATGTGGCTTCTGCTTTCTTCACAATGGCTTCGTTGGTGTCTTTCAGGGCGGCCAGCAGTGGTTCGACGGCCGGTTGCCCGATCTCTACCAGCGCCCATTGCATCTTACCGCGGGCATCATGCTTCAGTGCGTCAATGAGTGCTTCAATGGCGCGTGAGTCTTTCAGTTCGCCCAAGGCCCAGGCGATGGTTTCGCGTACACGGGGATTCGTGTCCTTCAACGCCTTGGAGAGTGGAATTACGGCCTCCGGATTCTTAATTTCACCGAGTGCCTGTGCGATGGTCTCGCGTACGCGGGGATTGGGATCGTTCAGGCTGATAATCAGGGCGCGAACGGCTTCGGGGGATTTAATTTTACCTAGAGCCCAGGCCGCGTTTTCACGGATTTCGTCAAAGTCATCGTGCAGACCATCGAGCAGGGGTCGCAGATCCGGTTGATTTTCCCGAGCCATTGTTCGCAGGCGGACCGCTGTGAGATGCCGGGCTTCCTCGTCCAACGTGTCGAGTTTCTCCAGCATCTCGGAGAGATTGATCTCTTTGGTTCCCGTTGTTTTGCCCTTTTTTGAAGATTTGGTGCCGTTATTGGCGGATATCCGCGTGATAACAACCACCAGAACAACAAAGCAGAGCAGGATGATTATTACACCTGCCGTCATAGTTGGTTTCCAGCCTTCATAGTTGGACCGATCTTCTCTTTATCCGTTGGATTATCGGCAGTTTATGTAAAAAAATGAACTAAAAAACGCGGGAAGTTGTTCGGGATGGTTACGGAACGGGAGCGTATGGGGAACCTGCGTGTGCTTAAAACGGGGCATTGGGGTGTGTTTTTATGCAGGTGATCGTGTTGGCGTGTGGCATGGCGCTTGTTAGCAAGGTGCGGAAACTTTTTCCGGTTTTGTTGAATTATTGTTGATTACCGTCAAAGGATGCTTAAGGTTATGGCGTTTATATCAAATCAACGGATGCGCGCGATGGATCAGTCGAAAAAGTCATCGTGCCGGGCGCGTAACGCGCCGGCTGTGAAATGAGGCGGAGTGTTGGATTTCGAATGAGAAAACGTTGTGAGAACAATAGACGACGGATGTTGGTCCTCGTGGTGTCCGTGTTAAGCGCGGGAATTTCACGTGCGGCCGTCCCGGTGCCATCCTCTCCTCCTCCGATACAACGAACCGTGAATCAGGAAAAGGGGGATGACTGGTTTGCCGAGATTGACGACATGATTCAGGACATGGTGGCGCCCGCTCCTTTGCTGGAGCCAACGAATCCGCCGGTCCGAATTGAAACCAATCAGGTCCGATCTTCCGCTTCATCTCCGGATGGTCCACTTGAGTCAGCTTCCGGAGCCTATCCCATTGAGCGTCCGCTGGTGCGCAAACAAGTGGCCCAGGCGCTCCCCACGCCTACGCCGATTCCCGCACCCGTTTCAACACCCGTTGTTCCCAGAACAAAGACCGCCAAAAGCATTGATTCGTCCATTATCGAGGAAATTCTTCGCTCGGATTACTGGGTGGAAGATGAACCCGCCACTCCCGCGCAGACAGCCGGCCAGACTGTTACCGATGGGCGCAAGGACGTGAAGCCCGTAGAAGCGGTGGCCGACGTTTCGCCCGCACTTTCCTTGCCCACGGTAACGG